>DATAKN010000197.1:0-33550 GCA_036261595.1 Marmoricola sp. | reverse complement strand
GACCGGGCTGTCCTTGCGGTAGGCCAGCCCGCGCTCGCGGAACTTCAGGAACAGCCACTGGGTCCAGCGGTAGTACTCCGGGTCGGAGGTGTGCAGCCTGCGCGACCAGTCCAGCGCCACGCCGTACTTCTTGAAGGACGCGGCCTGGGTCTCGATGTTGGCGTAGGTGTACGTCGCCGGGTGCTCGTCGTTGCGGATCGCGGCGTTCTCGGCCGGCAACCCGAAGGAGTCCCAGCCCATCGGGTTCAGCACCTCGTAGCCGCGCAGCCACCAGTACCGGGCGATCACGTCGTGCAGGGCCGTCACCTCGGCGTGGCCCATGTGCAGGTCGCCGCTGGGGTAGGGGAACATCGTCAGCGCGTAGCGCTTCTCCCGAGGACTGGTGTCGTCGGCGCGGAACGGGTCCAGCCGCTCCCACACGGGCAGCCACTTGGCCTCCACCGCGTGGACGTCGTAGCCGACCTGCTCTTCTGCCTGGCTCATCAATGCTCTCTTCGACTCGTGGACGTGTCCTGACACACGAAAGCCCCTCGCACGCGAGGGGCAGCCGCATCGGGGACCGATGCGGCTAGGTAAGAAGCAGACTGTGCAGAACGTGCCTCATGGCGGCCATGATACCGCCGCGGCGGAGGCCGGGCTCACGGCTCCCGCGGAGACGCGGGAGCGTCGTCGCTCTCCACCTCCTGCGTCTCGACGACCGTCGGTCGAAGCCGCGCCCAGACGCCGAAGAAGGCCGCTGCGAGCAGGAGCGCGACTCCGGCCCACAGATTGGCGTTGATCCCGGCGGCCTTGTGCACCTCGGCCGTCGACGTGCCGACGACACCGGTCACGACCAGGATGGCGCCGTATAGGCCGAGGAGCGCGCCGATGATGTTGCGGATGTCGAACAGCCCGGCGGTACGGGACCGTTGTCGGCGAGCACTCATGAGCGGCGACCTTTCACCGGAAGATGATGTTGAGGGCGATGACCATGACCAGCGAGACCGAGGCGAGCTTCGGCGGCGAGAGCCACCACTTCGGTTCGTGGTCGTCGAGCAGGTCCTCCTTCGGGGTCAGGGAGTACACCAGTCCGCGCAGCTCGCTCTCGGGCTTGGGCGCGGTGACGAAGGTGACGGCGACCGACACGAGGACGTCGACCACGAAGGCGGCGCCGGCGGCCACGAAGCTCGCCCCCTGGCCCGTGAGGTGGAGGACGCCGACGCTCAGCGAGCCGAGGACCCCGTCGCTCAGGACGGCGACGAGCACCGCGGCCAGCGTGCCGGAGACCAGCCCGGTCCACCCGGCCGTCGCGGTCATCCGCTTCCAGAACATCCCGAGGATGAACGTCGCGAAGAGCGGCGCGTTGAAGAACCCGAACAGGGTCTGGAGATAGTCCATCATGTTGCTGAAGTGGCCGGCCAGCATCGACGTACCGATCGCGATCACCGTCGCTCCCACGGTCGCCCACCGCCCGAGACGGGTGTAGTACTCGTCCGGCTTGTCCTTGCGGACGTAGTCCTGCCAGATGTCGTAGCTGAAGACGGTGTTGAAGGCCGAGATGTTGGCGGCCATGCCCGCCATGAACGCCGCCAGGAGACCGGCGATCGCGACCCCCAGGAGGCCGTTGGGCAGGAGGTCTCGCATCAGGAGCAGGAGCGCGTCGTTGTACTCGATACCGCCACCGCCCTTGCCACCAGCCGCCTTGTACCTGGCGAGCTCGGGCACGAGCACCGCGGCCAGGACGCCGGGCACGATGATCACGAACGGGATGAACATCTTCGGGAACGAACCGATGATCGGCGCCCGTCGGGCGGCGTTCATGTCCCGGCTCGCCATCGCCCGCTGCACCTCGACGAAGTTCGTGGTCCAGTAGCCGAACGACAGCACGAACCCGAGGCCCAGCACGATCCCGACGACGGACCAGACCGAGGAGCCGTACTCGGTGAGCGAGGTGCCGGGCCACGAGTCCAGCTGACCCGCCGAGCTGGACGCCGCCATCCGATCCTGGAGGCCGCCCCAGCCACCGACCTTCTTCAGGGCCAGCAACGTCAGCGGTGTGAGCGCGGCGACGATCACGAAGAACTGCAGCACCTCGTTGTAGATCGCCGCCGAGAGACCACCCAGCGTGATGTAGGAGAGCACGATCACGGCGGCGACCACGGTCGAGACGAAGATCGGCCAGCCCAGCAGGCTGTGCACGATCGTCGCGAGGAGGTAGAGATTCACCCCGGCGATCAGCACCTGGGCAACCGCGAAGCTGATCGCGTTGACCAGGTGGGCTCCGGGGCCGAACCGGCGCAGCATGAACTCGGGCACCGAGCGCACCTTCGAGCCGTAGTAGAACGGCATCATGACCACGGCGAGGAACAGCATCGCCGGGATCGCGCCGATCCAGTAGTAGTGCAACGTGGGCATGCCCAACTGGGCTCCGCTCGCCGACATCCCCATGATCTCGACGGCGCCGAGGTTCGCGGAGATGAAGGCCAGACCGGTGACCCAGGCCGGCAGCGACCGGCCCGACAGGAAGAAGTCGAGGCTGCTCGACACCGAGGCACGCGCCATCAGGCCGATGCCCAGCACGAAGACGAAGTAGATCGCGATGAGCAGGTAGTCCACCCAGCTGGCATCGAGCCGCAGCGCAGAGGCCGCGTCCAGCACCACCATGGCCGCCCTCCCGTTCTGCCGGTCCCGAGCCCGGCTGCCCGCTCCGTACCCGTCCGCCTCGCGCGGCAATCCCACGGCCCGTTCCTGGGCTCGTCTAGGCTCGTTCTTCTGCCGAGACGAGAGGTTTGTCGACATGGAGGTACGACGATGAGCTGGCTGGTCACCGGCGGAGCGGGATACATCGGATCGCACGTCGTGCGCGCCTTCGAGGACGCCGGGCTGGACGCTGTCGTGATCGACGACCTCTCCAGCGGTCACCGCGAGTTCGTCGGCCCGGGCACGCCGTTCGTCGAGGGCACGATCCTCGACACCGACCTGGTCACCCGCACCTGCAAGGAGCACGCGGTCGAGGGCGTGGTCCACCTTGCCGGCTTCAAGTACGCCGGGGTGTCGGTGCAGCGACCGTTGCACACCTACACCCAGAACGTCACCGGCACGGTGAGCCTGCTCGACGCGATGGCCCAGGCCGGGGTCGAGCTGATCGTGTTCTCCTCGAGCGCGGCGACCTTCGGCACCCCTGACGTCGATCTGGTCACCGAGGAGACGCCCGGCCGGCCGGAGTCGCCGTACGGCGAGAGCAAGCTGATCGGCGAGTGGCTGATCCGCGACCAGGCGGTCGCGACGGGCCTGCGGCACACCTCGCTTCGCTACTTCAACGTGGTCGGCTCCGGCGCCGAGGACCTGTACGACACCAGCCCGCACAACCTGTTCCCGCTGGTGTTCGACGCACTGATCGCCGGCCGCACCCCCCGGATCAACGGCGACGACTACGACACCCCTGATGGGACGTGCGTGCGGGACTACGTCCATGTCGCCGACCTTGCTGACGCCCATCTGGTCGCGGCACGCCGCCTCGCGGCGGGTGACCGGCTCGAGCCCGTCTACAACCTCGGCAGCGGGGACGGCGTCTCAGTGCGGCAGATCATGGATGCCGTCCGCGAGGTCACCGGCGTCGACTTCACCCCCGAGGTCGGTCCTCGGCGCCCGGGCGACCCGGCCCGGATCGTGGCCAGCGGCGAGCTGGCCGGCCGCGACCTGGACTGGGCGATGCGCCACGATCTGCGCGACATGGTGGCCTCGGCCTGGCGCGCTCGCCGGCAGGCGGGCGACTGATCGCGAGCCCACAGGAGCTCGGAGCGTGGGCACCTCGCTGAGGCCCGTCCGGTGGCACCCGGCATGATCTCCCCCATGACGATCAACGAGCTGTTCCGCCTCGACGGCAAGGTGGCCGTGGTCACCGGCGCTTCCTCCGGCCTCGGCGTCGCCTTCGCCCAGGCAATGGCCGAGGCCGGTGCCGACGTCGCGCTCGGCGCCCGCCGCCTCGAGCGGCTGCACGAGACCGCGGGTCTGGTCAAGGACGCGGGCCGGACCCCGTTGAGCGTGCAGACCGACGTGGCCGACCCGGAGTCCTGCCAGGCGCTGGTCGACGCGGCGATGCTGGAGTTCGGGCGGGTCGACATCCTCGTCAACAACGCCGGCGTCGGCACCGCCGTACCGGCGAGCCGCGAGACGCCACAGCAGTTCCGCGACGTCATCGAGGTCAACCTCAACGGCTGCTACTGGATGGCCCAGGCCTGTGGCCGCGTGATGCAGCCGGGCAGCTCGATCATCAACATCTCCTCGGTGCTCGGCCTCACCACCGCAGGGCTCCCGCAGGCCGCGTACGCCGCCTCCAAGGCCGGACTCATCGGCCTCACCCGCGACCTCGCCCAGCAGTGGACGGGTCGCAAGGGCATCCGGGTCAACGCAGTCGCTCCCGGATTCTTCGAGTCGGAGATGACCGACCAGTACCCCGAGGGCTATCTGGAGAGCCAGATGCACCGCAACCCGATGGGTCGCAAGGGCGATCCGCGCGAGCTCGCGGCCACGGTCGTGTTCCTGGCCTCGGACGCCGGCGGCTACATCACCGGCCAGACGCTCGCGGTCGACGGCGGGATGACGATCACCTGAGCCGGAGGCTCAGCCCCAGCTGAGCTCCACCACGGCTGTGGTGAAGTCCGGCGCCTCGCCACCGAGCAGCCATGCCTGGCTGCCGTGCACGACCACCGGTGCGTCGGCGACCGGCTCGGGCAGCCGGCCCGCCCGCGACCACCGGTGGCTCGTGGTGTCGAACCACCACATCGCCCCGGTGGTGCTGTGCACCGCCGTGCGTCCTCCCGCGACGAGGAGTCGCCGGCCCACCGGGATCACCGCCTCGTGACCGAGCGGACCCGGGAGGCGGCCGACGGAGGTGACGTGGCCGGTGGTGGCGTCGATCCGGTAGACCTCGGTCAGCTCGCGCTGGTCCACCTCGCCGCCGAGCACCCAGACGGTCGTGCCGATCGTCGCGACGCCGGCATAGCGAACACCGGCCGGCAGGTGACCGATCGTCGTGAAGTGCGTCCCGTCGGTCGTCTTGAGGATGCTGGTCGGCGTACCGGAGCCGTCGTACCCGCCGACGAGGAGCAGGCTGTCGCCGACCGTGGCCACCGAGAGGTCTGAACGAGTCCCTCCGGGAAGGTGACCGACGACCTGCCACGCGCCGCTGCCGCCGCCCTGCACGGTGTCCAGCTCGGTGGCGCCACCGCCACCGAAGAGGAAGGGCTTGCCGGCCACGACTCCGCCGGCCGAGTCGTGCACGGCCTGGGCCAGGCGGCCGGCGGGGTTGACGCTGCCGTGCTCGGGGTCGACGGCCAGCACCTGGTCGGTCGAGTGGTCACCCGGGCCGAGCCCGCCGGCCAGGAGCGTGCGACCGCCCAGGTCGAGGGCGACCGATCGGCTCGTCGGCGTGGGCAGGTGCCACGGAGCCAGGACCGTCCGCACCGACGGCTCAGGGGTCACAGCCGGCGAAGGTGCTGCTGCCGTCGGTGCGGGCGGAGATGTGGGGGCCGAGGATCCGGCGGGTGCTCCTGCTGATCCCGAGGAGGAGCAGCCCGAGGCCAGGGCGATGGCGGCGAGAGTGGCGACCGCAGCCGCTCTCATCGGAGGTTTCCGGTGTGTCCCAGCGAGTAGCGCCCCGGCTGCGGCCAGACGCAGAGCCCGTGCGGGTCACCGTTGACGGGGATCCTGGCGCGCAGCTTCCCGGTCGTGGTGTCGAAGGCGTACACCTCGTGGTTGAAGCGGCCGCCCAGCCAGAGCGTCTTGCCGTCGGCGGACACCCCTCCCATGTCGGGGCTTCCGCCGCCCGGCACCACCCAGGTGTCCACGATCCGGTTCGTCTTGAACGACACGACGCTGACCTTGCCCGCGCCCCGGTCGGAGACGTACAGGAACTGGCTGTCCCGGCTCGGGTAGAGCCCGTGCGGGTGCGACGGCATCGACAGGGCGCCGACCTGCTTGAACGAGCTGGCACTGATCCGCCGCAGCAGGTTGGCGCCCATGTCGGCGACGTAGAAGGTGCGGCCGTCCGGGGACAGCCGCACGTCCTGCGGCATGCTGCCCGACCCGAACCGCAGCACACCGAGGACCTTGTGGCTGAGCGTGCCCACCTTGACCAGCTCGCCGGAGAACTCGCAGCTGACCACGATGAACCGACCGTTGGCCGAGAAGTCGGCGTGGTTGGGCCCCGAGCACCCGGGGACCTGTACCTGCTTGATCGCCTTGAACGTGCGAGGGTTCGAGAACTGGATGGTGTTGTGCTCCTCGACCATCACCACGGCCTGCTTGCCGTCCGGCGTGTAGTACAGGTTGTACGGGCGTGGCACCGCGATCGACCGCACCCGCGTGGCCGTGCGCGGGTCGATCTGGACCAGCTCGTTGGAGTAGCTGGAGTTCGTGTACAGCCGCTGCAGGTCGTACGACGGCGTCACGTGCTGGGACAGGTCACCGACCTCGATGTGCCCGACCACCTTGTACGTGGTCGGGTCGATCAGCGTGACCGTGTGGCCGCTCGGTGAGGAGTCCGGCACGTAGACCATCGGCTTCTGCCCCGCGACCGCCGGCGAGAGCATGCCGGCACCCGTGGCGCCGTACACGTTGCCGTCAACGATCGGTGGCATACCGGGTAGCGGGTTGGCGAACGGCCCCTTCGCCGGCGTGGCGGCGGCTGAGCTCGCGGATGAGGGCGAGGCGGGCGAGAGTCCCTTCGACGGCGAGGTGCTCGCCGCCGGCGACCCGTTCGAGGAACAACCGGCGAGCACGGTCGCAAGGAGCAGCACGAACGCGAGCAGGCCCGCCCTGCCGACACGGTCGGGAACAGGTCGGGTCATGGGCGAACAGTGCTCGACCTCGCCTGACAGTCCGCTGAACAAGGGGAGATTCGTGGGCCGCGGGATCACGGGCCCATCATGCAGCGCCGGCCGAGCCGGTTGGTCAGGGGTCGGGTGGGCTGAGGTCGGTGGTGCCGTGCCGGTCGGTGCGCCAGGTGTGTCCGTAGGGGTCGCGCCAGAGGAACACCCCGTTGGTGGCCATGGAGTAGGACCAGTTGCTGTGGGTCTTGAGCCGGTGGTGCTTCACGCACAGACACGCGAGATTCCAGGTGGCCGTGGGGCCGCCTTGCTCCCACGGGGTGATGTGGTCGATCTGGCAGGACCGCGCGGGGCGGTGGCACCAGGGGAACACGCACTCGCGGTCGCGTTGACGGACTTGCTCGGCCAGCCGGTCCGAGGGCTGGTAGCCGGTGCACCGGACCTGCTCGTTCAGGTCGATCACCGGTCGCACGGCGATCTTGGTGGTCTCGTCTCGCCGGCACCACGCGGCGACCTGCTCCGCGGTGAGCAGCTGACCGCCGGCGTTCTCGACCCAGACCGGCGCGGCCGGGTCCCCAGCCCGGAGCGCGTCTGCGGAGAGGTGCGCGTACAGCACCACCTCGCGCCCGGAGGCCGGCTCGGTGGTTGAGGTGCGAGCGCAGCGAGCCTCGAAACCACCATCGGCAGGCTCGAACTCGAGTGTCTGTTCCCCGCGAGCCAGCATCCCCACCGCCAACGACCGGCGCACATCCAGCGACTCGGTGTTGCCCAGAGTGGCGAGCTGTTCGGCACCACGGCGGACGGCGTCTTCGAGGTCCAACGCGTCAGCCAGATCCATCTCCCCGTGGACCCGGGAGGTGCCGGCGAACGACACCTGGTCGTGGTCGATGGTGAAGTACCGCTGCTCCGCCGACCGCTCCCGCTGCTCCGCAGCCACCTGCGGCATGAACCGGGCGATCGCCTCGTCCACCAGCCGCTGGGTCTGCGCGGGTCCGGTCTTGTGCGCGAACGGAGCGACTTGGGCATCCACGAAGGAGGCGGCTTCGGGTGAGAGGTGGAGCGTGTGCTCCGCGATCCGCTTGGCCCGCCACGGCGCCAACGAACCGCGCTGGACCCGCGCCCACACCCGTGGGAGCCGGTGGGCAAGCTCCAACGCCAGCCCCACCAGGTTCCTCCCCGCATCAGCCGAGAGTCCGAGGGCGGTCGCGAACTCCAGCACCGCGAACTCACTCGCCAGGGGTGCACCCTCACCCGCGATCGGGATCCCAGTGTCCTGCCCCATCGCCTTCGACCCGGACCACCAGGTCGCCGCATCGTCCAGATCCGAGACCGTGTGCAGGTGCGCCCACTCCACCGCACTGGCCAACACCTGCGCCTCGGCCGCGTTCGCCGCAGCCCGGGCACCCCGCGCGACCGCGAGGATGCCGGTCGCGTCCGTGGTCTTCGTGCCCGAGTTCATGTGACTGAATCTAGGGACACGCACCGACAGTTTCGGGTCCAGATCCCTTGTTTTCAGGGGGTCTTGGACGGATCTTCTTGAGGAACTTGCGCTGCTGCACCGCGCTTGCGATGGTTGAGGTGCGGTTGCGCAGCAACCGCCCCGAAACCCCGGGCACCTCCGAGCGAGGCGAGCGTGGTCTCGCCACGGGCCTGTGCGCGGGAGTGGTTTCGAGGCTCGCAAGCTCGCACCTCAACCACCGGCGGACTCACGCCCACAGCAGAACACGACCGCCGCCGTACCCCGTCGTCGCTGCCAGCAACTCCGGGGCAGCAGCGTGGTTTCGACAGCTCAACCACCGGTGAGCCCTCAGCTCAACCGCCGGCGGAACCAGCCCGACCGACCCGCCCCGGCGTCGTCCCCAGCCAGCGGCGGTGGGCGTGGATGAAGCTGGCGGACTCGGCGTAGCCCAAGCGGCCGGCGACCTCGTCGACCGAGAGGCTGTCGGTGGCCAGCAGCCGGCCTGCCAACGACATCCGTACCTGGTCGAGCAGCACCTGGAAACCGGTGCCCTCGGCGGTCAGCCGACGACGCAACGTGCGCTCACTGACACCGAGCGCCGTCGCCACTCCCCCGGCGCTCGGGTCGAACCGGAGCCGCTGGGTCAGCAGGATCCGCACCTGTTGGGCCAGTGGGCTCGGATCGCGTCTTCGCTCGACGAGGTCGGCGCAGAGCTGGGCAGCCAGTGCCTGCGCGGCCGGGTTGGCCTGCGGCAGCTCGGCGGTGAGGTAGGACGCGGGCAGCGTGACCCGCGACCTGGCCGCGTCGTACGCCGTGGGCAGCGAGTCGAGGAACAGCTCGCGGAGCACGGCCTCGACGGCAGCGAGGTCACGCGCCACCAGGAACTCGCGGACGTCGGCGGGCAGCGTCTCGTCGGACGCCTCGATCACGACCAGGTCGTCCTCGAGCCGGGCATGCGGGATCGAGAAGGTGAAGGTCAGGTCCAGGTACCGGATCGCGAAGTTCATCGCGTCCAGCAGCGTCCGGCTCGACACCAGCGCGTAGCCGGCGATGCCGAACGTCTCGAGGCGGTACCGGCGGCCGAGGACGACCCCGGACCGGGCGGCCCTGGAACCGTGGCGCAGCACGTTGCGCACCACCCTGAGCTCCTGCCCGGCGGTGACCTCCAGATGGTCGTCTCCGAGGTCGCCCGCGCGCAGGCCCGTGCCGGCCAGCGCCGCGTCCGCCGACAGCCCGTACGCCGCCGCGTGCTGGACCAGCACGGCGATGCCACGCACGTGCCGGGGGAAGTCCCAGTCGCGGACGGAGGGTTCGAGCAGCTGCGCCACGGCGCCAGACTAGGCCGGAATTGTCAATCCCCGGCGCCGCAGGGCACTGTGCCAGCCCTTCGGCAGTGCCTACCCTTCGGACCATGGAGACGCGCAGCACGCCCCGGATCGTGATCATCGGCGCCGGTTTCGGTGGCCTCGGCACCGCGATCGAGCTGGTCCAACACGGTTTCGAGGACGTCACGGTCCTCGAGAAGGCCGACGAGGTCGGCGGTGTCTGGCGCGACAACACCTACCCCAACGCGGCGTGCGACGTGCCGTCGTCGCTGTACTCCTGGTCCTTCGCACAGAACCCCGACTGGCACCGGCGTTACGCCGGGCACGCCGAGATCCTGGACTACATCCGTCGCGTGGCGACCGAGCTGGGTGTGCGTGACCGCGTGCGCACCGGCGTGGAGGTGACCGCCGCGGCGTACGACGAGGACACGGCGACCTGGCGAGTCGAGACGGCCGGCGGCGAGACCCTGACCGCCGACTTCCTCGTCTCGGCAGTCGGCCAGCTCTCGCGCCCCTCGATCCCCGACCTCCCGGGCCGTGACACCTTCAACGGGCCCGCGTTCCACTCCGCGCAGTGGGACCACTCGGTCGACTTGACCGGAAAGCGGGTCGCGGTGATCGGCACAGGAGCCAGCGCGATCCAGTTCGTGCCCGGCATCCAGCCCGTCGCCGGCCACGTGACGGTGTTCCAGCGCTCGGCGCCGTACGTCGTGCCGAAGCCCGACATCGGCTACAGCCGGGCCCGCCGCCGGCTGTACGCCCGGATGCCGCGCACGCAGGCGTTCGGCCGCAACCTGACCTGGGTGCTCTCCGAGCAGCTCAACAAGTCGCTCACCGGCACTGCGCCGATGAAGAAGGTGATGGAGGCCGGCTGGCGGCTCCTGCTGCGCGCCCAGGTGCGCGACCCGGAGCTGCGGGCCAAGCTGCACCCCGACTACCCGCTGGGGTGCAAGCGGCTGCTGTTCTCCAACGACTGGTACCCGGCCCTGGTGCAGCCCAACGTCGAGGTCGTGACCCACGGAGTGGTCGAGGTGCTGCCCGACGGCGTGCGCAGCGCCGACGGCACGGTCCACCCCGCGGACGTGATCATCTACGGCACCGGCTTCGCCGCAACCGAGTTCCTGGCGCCGATGAAGGTCCAGGGCGCCGGCGGCACGTCGCTCGACGACGCGTGGTCGGAGGGTGCCCGCGCCTACTTCGGCATCTGCGTCCCGGGCTTCCCGAACCTGGGCCTGGTCTACGGCCCGAACACCAACCTGGGCGGCAGCTCGATCATCAACATGATGGAGTCCCAGTCGACCTTCATCCGTCAGCTGGTGGAGCTGGTCCGCGGCGGCGGCAGCGTCGCGGTACGGCCGGAGGTCGAGGAGCGGTTCGACCGCGAGGTGCAGCGGCGCCTGGCCGACAGCGTCTGGGGTGGCTGCGCGAGCTGGTACCGCGACGACGGCGGCCGCGTCACGACCAACTGGCCCGGGACGGTCAAGGAGTACAAGCAGCGCACCGCCCGGGTGGAGCCGGCCGACTTCGAGCTGATGCCTGCAGGTCAGCCGGCGAGCAGGTAGGGACCGAGGAGTGACCTGACCAGGCCGCGCGCCTTGCGCTCGGACATGCCGTCCTCGATCATCCGCGACCCGGCGTACACGACCGACTGGACGAGCTCGGCCAGGGCGTCGGGGTCCGAGGCGCCGTGCTCGGCGAGCGCGGCGACCAGCGGCGTCCGGAGCTGGTCGTGGAGCACCCGGCTCTGCTCGGCCATCGCCTCGCCCCGCCCGGCCCGGGCCAGGCCGCTCACGATCGCGTGGTCGCCACGTGCGACGAGGTGCAGGTTGGCCTCGACGTAGGTCATCGCCCGGGCGCCGGGGTCGGACTCGGCCGCCATCCGGCCGGTCACGTACGCCGACCAGCGCGGGAACATCTCGCCGATGACGGCGTCCAGCAGCTCCTCGCGCGAGGAGTAGTACTGGTAGATGCTCGGTCGCGCCATCCCCGCGCGCCGGGCCACCTCGGCCAGGGTCGGCACGTCGGCGCGGCCCTCGGCGAGGAGGTCGCGGGTGGCGGCGAGGATGGCCTCCTGCTGCTGAGCGCGGTGCTCGGCAACGCTGGAAGCACTGATCCTGGGCACCACGCCACCTCGCTCGTCTAGGTCGTCCGCGAAAGTCTGCCGTCCGCCATCGCGTACACGGCGTCGCAGGAGCCGAGTATCTCGTGGTCGTGCGTCACCATCACGGTGGCCACGTCGTGCTGGCGTGTCTCGCGGGCGAGCAGCTCGACGACCTCCTGGCTGCGGTGCCGGTCGAGCGCCGCGGTCGGCTCGTCGACGAGCAGCACGCGCGGTGACGTGACCAGTGCTCTCGCGATACCGACCCGCTGCCGTTCGCCACCGGAGAGCTGGTGCGGTCGGCGCTCGGCCTTCGCCGTCATGCCGACCTCGCCGAGCAGCTCCAGCGGATCGCGTGCTGCGGCGCGAGCCTGCCGGTTGAACCGCAGCGGCAGGCGCAGCTGATCGGCCGCGGTCAGCGCGGGGAGCAGGTTGCCGGACTGGAAGACGAAGCCGATCAGCTCGCGGCGTACCCGGGCCAGCTCGCGCGCACCCAGGGAGCCGAGGTGCCGGCCGGCGACGAGCACGTCGCCACGCGTGGGCCGGACCAAAGCCCCGGCGACCGCCAGGAGGCTCGACTTGCCGGCACCGGAGGGTCCGACGATCGCGACGAACTCCCCCGGCTCCACGGTCAGGTCCACCGCGTCCAAAGCGAGGAGCGTGTCGTCGCCGTCGCCGAGCTCGAGCGTCACCCCGGAGAGGGACAGCCCGGCGCTCATCGGTTCGCCCCCAGCGCGCTCACCGGGTCGACCGCCGCGATCCGTGAGATCGCGGCCGCAGCACCGGCCAGGCCGAGCACCAGCAGCAGCGCCGCTGCCACACCGACCGCGGTCCCGGTCAGGGCGAACGGCACGCCGTTGCCGACCAGGCTCCCGGCGCCGAGGCCGACGGCCACACCGGCCCCGATCGAGATCAGGAGCAGCACGAAGGCCTGCCCCAGGCCGTCTCCCAGGAGGTACCTCGTCGGCGCGCCCATCGCCCGCATCACGGCGATCTCCTGCTTGCGCTGGATCGTCCAGACCGTGAAGAACGCCCCCACCACGAGTGCCGCGATCGCGTACAGGAAGACCTGGATCAGCGTCAGCGTCGAGGTCTCCGCGGTATAGCCCGGAGAGGCCGCGAACGAGGCGTGCAGCGTCAGCGACTTCGTGCCGGCTGCCCGATCGGCCGCCGCCAGGTCGATGCTCTTCCCCGGGGCGGCTCGTACGGCGACCGCCGTCGCCTCGTGCAGTGCGTGCTCGGGGATCGGGTCTCCCGGTGCGGCGCCGGCGTTGATCTGCTGCCACACGGGGAGCGCGACGTACGCGACGTCGACGTGCCCGAAGGTGTGCTGACCGGGCAGGGAGCCGACCACGACGAGCTTCGTGCCCAGGCGGTCCACCGTGACGGTGTCGCCGATCCGCAGGCCCTGGTCGATCGCGGTCTGGCTGACGACGATGCCGTGGGGATCGCCGCCCAGCCCGGTGCCACGCGCCGGGTGCGGAGCCACGAAGCTGCCCGGCTCGACGCCGAACAGCGCGAGGTCGATCTCGGTGCCGCGGTCGCTGCGGGTGTTGACCAGCGTGTTGCCGAACGGTGCTGCGTCCGCGACGCCCGGTCGCTCCCGCCACGCGTTCACGGCGTCGAGACCCACGACGCTGCGCGAGAAGGCCGCGTCGGTCTGCACACCGTGCTGGAAGGCGAACGACGTGACCGGGAGCTTCTTCAGGCCCGACACGCCGTCGTTGACGAGGCCGACCGAGAGGCCGGAGAGCAGCACCATGAGCACCGCGATCAGAGCCACGACGGCGCCCATCAGCGCAAACCGCACGCGGGCGAATCGGAGCTCACGCAATCCGAGGAACATCGGACTCCTGAGAGGTTGTCGACAGGACGTCGACATCTTATCAACGCAATGTCAGGAAGATCCGACCCAGGTCGCCACAGCGCCGTGTCGGTGCCGGTCGCGCCGGAACCGGAGCGCTCACGCAGGGACGGGGAGATGTACGCCGAACCGGCAGCCAGGGGCGTGGTTGACGACGCTCACGGTCCCGTGGTGGGCCTCGACGATGCCCTTGACGATGGCCAGCCCGAGACCGGCCCCGCTCCCGAAGACACCAGCCACGTCCGGCGTACGGGCCGCGCTCCCCTGCCAGGCGACGTCGAAGGCGCGCGCCATGTCCTCCTCGGTGAGGCCCCCACAGCCGTCGGTCACGAGGAGGTCGACGCCGCCGGGGGCAGCGCGGCCGACGACCTCGACCAGGCCGTCGGACGGCGTGTGGCGGATCGCGTTCATCACCAGGTTGGCGACGACCCGGGACAGCTCCGCAGAGTCAGCCACCACCTCGAGACCGTCTTCGACGCCGCCGCCGAGCCGTACGCCGTGCGCCCTCGCCACGGGGTCGGCGCTGGCGATCGCCTCGCTGACGAGGTCGCCGACCATGACCGGCTCCAGCGACAGCCGCAGGTTGCCGGCGTGGATGCGGGAGAGCTCGAAGAGGTCGTCGACCATCCGCACCATCCGGTCGACCTCGGCCCGGATCTGACGGTGGTAGCGGGAGGGGTCCTCGGCCAGCCCGTCCTCGAGCGCCTCGGTCATCGCGCGCAGGCCGGCCAGCGGTGTGCGCAGGTCGTGCGAGACCCACGCGACCAGCTCCCGGCGGGACTCCTCCAGCCGGGTCTCGCGGGCCCGCGACTCCCGAAGCTTGCGGCTGGTGCGCGCCAGCTCGTCAGCCAGGCCCTGGAACTCGACGGGACCGCGGTGGCCCGACCGGAACTCGCCGCTCTCGCCGAAACGGCGCGCCTCGTCCTGCAGGCCGTGCGACCACGACGTCAAAGCGGTGCCGACGACCGCGCCGGCGGTCGTCGCGACGACCCCCGCGACCAGCGCGACCCACAGCAGCACGTCGAAGTCGTGGCCGGACAGGAACATCGCGTTCGCCGTCCCGACCATGCCGGCGAGCACGGCAGCGACCGCCACCACGGCGACCGCGACGGAGAGCCACCGCACCGAGCGACGGCGGAACGCGTACATGGCGGTGAGACCGAGCACTCCGACGCCGCCGGACCAGGCCGCTGCGATGAGCACGATCTGCACCTGGTCGTGGGTCATGCCGCCGGCTCCCACCGGTAGCCCACGCCCCACACGGTGACCAGCCGGCTGGGCCGCTTCGGGTCGCGCTCGACCTTCTCGCGCAGCCGGCGGACGTGCACGGTGACCGTGGACTGGTCGCCGAAGGACCAGCCCCACACCTGTTGCAGCAGCTCGTCGCGCGAGTACGCCGTGCCGGGGTTGGCGACCAGGAACCGCAGGAGGTCGAACTCCCGCGACGTCAGGGCGAGCGGCCGCCCGTCCAGCACGGCCTCGTGCCGCCCGGAGTCGACGACGAGGTCGCCGTCGGTGACCGTGCCTGGCTCCGAGCCCGACCGTTCACCGACCCGACGGAGCAGCGCCTCGACACGCAGGACCAGCTCGCGCGGGCTGAACGGCTTGGTCACGTAGTCATCGGCCCCGGACTCCAGTCCGACCACCCGGTCGACCTCGGCACCGAGTGCAGTGAGCATGATGATCGGTACGTCGCCGGCTGCCCGCAGCCGCCGGCACACCTCCAGCCCGTCGAGCCCCGGCATCATCAGGTCGAGCACCACCAGGTCTGCAGGATCGGCGCGCATGGCCCGCAGCCCGCCGGCCCCGTCGGCCGCCTCCACCACCGCGTGGCCGGCCGCGCGCAGGTAGGAGACGACGACCTCGCGCACGGTCACGTCGTCATCGACGACCAGCACTCGCGCCATCGACACCACCCTTCTTCCGCCGGACCACTGCGACGATCCCGCAGCACAGCACCGTCAGTGTGGCAAGACCGAGCCACCCGAGCACGTAGTTGCGGTCCAGGAGCGTGGGATTGTCCGGGCGCGCTCCGAAGCGGCCGAGCACGGGCACCGCGACGACGGTCACCGAGCCGAGCACCACGAGTCCGGTCAGGACGGGTGCCGGCAGGCGCGCTGCGCGAGCGACCAGCACTCCGAGGGCGACGGTCAGGGGTGCCAGCAGACCGTCGTGCAGGACGACGCCAGCCGCCAGCCAGAGGACCGTGGCCACGAGATTGGCCGGTCCCAGCTCGAGCAAACGCGAGACGCCCAGACCGGCAGTCGCGAGGCCGAGAGCGCCCATGACGACCCTGGCCCCGATCATGCGAGGACCTCCAGGCGACCGACCCACTTGGTCTGCAGCACGCCGGGACGGTCGGGTGCGATCAGCCGGCACGGGTAGCCGTGGTCGATCGCGAGCGGCTCACCCGAGAGGCTCAGGGCGAGCAGCGTGAGCGGGTCGTCGGCGAACTGCGCCGGCAGCGTGGTCTCCCGGAACGGCCCCCGTGGCTGCAGCGACACCACCCGTACGTCGTGCCGCCGCGGCGCGCCGACCAGGTCGAGCAGGTCCCGCACCCGTACGCCGCTCCACCGGCCGCTCGCGCTCCAGCCCTCGACGCAGGCGATCGGCAGCTCGGCGGTGTGCTGCTCGAGCCGCGCGAGGTCGGACCGGGAGAAGGACCGTTCGCGGCCGTCGTACGCGACGACGAGGCGGTAGCCCGGACTCAGGGCAGCGGCCACCACCTCGGCGGCGCGGGCGGACTTGTTGACGGGGACGCCCGCGGGCCCGTCTCCCGAGCGCACGGCCAGGAGCGACACCGTCCGCAGCGCCGGGACCGTGCTTCCTGCTGTCGCGAGGACGGCCGTGCCGGAGGCGAGGAGGGCGGCCCGGACCAGGCCCCGGCGGCTCAGCGTCGGCTCCTTGCGGACCGGTGGTGACGGCCCCTCGAGGTCGACAGCGAGAGAGCTCCTGATCAGCGGCAGCTTCACCGCCACATGCACGAGCAGTGCCCCGATCGCGATCCAGCCGACGGCGTCGTGCGTGGCCCGGAAGTGGAAGGCCCACGGGTACCACTGCGCCGTGTCGGCGAGGCCCGTGGCGAGCTGGAAGATCGCTGCCGCGACGAGCACGCCGACCGAGGCGCGCTCCCACGCGTGCCGGAGCAGCTCACGGAGGTGGTGCGGTGGCCGGGCGAACAGCTTCGGGTAGACCGACCAGAGCTTGACCAGCAGGAGCGGCACGGCCGCCGTACCGCACACGACGTGGAGCCCCTGGGTCAGGCGGTATCCCCAGACCGGGCGCGTCGGAAAGGCGATGAGCGGATGCGCGACGTACGCCTCGTGGCTGATCACACCGGTGACGAACGCGACGCCGAAGCACACGCCGAGCCACACGCCGACCCTGCTGGTGACCTCCGGGCCGCGGAGGGTGGACCCGAAGTCCCCCTCCGTCGGCACCCGCACGCGTCTCATCTGGTCACCCCGAGGACCGCGAACCAGCGGCCGCGGTGGACGTGGACGCCGTGCACCGAGAAGCCGGACGTGGCGGCGAGGAACCCGATCGCATCCACTCCGACGACGGCCCAGGGGAACGGCCGTGACCGGAGCAGCCGGGTCTCGAGGTGCACGGACCGGCTCCGTACGCCGACGCCGGGCGCGGCGAGGTCCACCACGACCCGGCCGCCGGGGGCGAGCAGGCGGTGGAGCCGGACCAGGAGGGCCCGTGGATCGCCGCCGATCCCGATGTTGCCGTCGGCGAGAAGCGCCGTCTCCCAGCGCCCCTCGCCGGGGACCGGTCCGAACACGTCGCGGAGCAGCGCGAGGGCGCCTCGCCTGCGGGTCATCTGCACCGCCTCCGGCACGACGTCGATCCCGAGCGCGGCGTGACCCAGCTCGGCGAGCGCGCGGGTCATCCGGCCGGGGCCGCAACCGACGTCGAGCGTCTCGCCACGACAGTGGCCCAGGACGGCCAGGTCGGAGGCGGAGGCGGGTCGGGACCAGCCCGGGACCGGCAGCGCCTGCGGCTCGTCGGCCAGTCCGACGACGTGGCAGTCGCTGCCCAGCAGGGCCGCGGTGAACACCGCGGCGTACGAGCCGGCCACGGGTGTCGACGCCGTCATCCGACCTCCACCCCCGCGTCGCTCCCGAGCCGCGCCCACGCGGCCGCGAACCGGGTGTCCGGAGCGAGTACGGCGACGTGTGCGGCGTCCTCGACGGTGTCGACGTCGCGCAGCGTCGGTGCTGATCGCACCTGCAGGCCGGCGCCGGAGAGCGCTGCGACGGTGTCACGGTGCGTCAACGCCGTCGACATCGCCACACCGGGCAGGACACGCGCCCCGGCGGGCTCGGCCAGACCGAGCAGCCACCAGCCGCCGTCCACCGCTGGCCCGACGACCGATCGCCCCGGCCGCAAACCTGTGGCAGCGTCCCGCAGGTCCTCCGGCGTCAGCTGCGGCGTGTCCGCCCCGACCTGGACGACCGGGCCGGGCTCACGCCGCGCCAGGTCGTGGTGGGCCCCGGCGAGCCGGGCGCCGAGCCCCTCCCCTCGCTGCGGGAACACGTGCCAGGACCGCAGCGCCTCCCGGATCTCGCCCGACCGGCAGCCGTCATCGAGATCCCCGGCGAGCGCGAGGTGGCAACGGTCGACCCCGACCGCCGCCGCGCACGCGTCGAGGGTGTCGAGCAGCGCTGCGGCGGCGAGCTCCCCGGCCGCGAGGTGCCCGAGACGCCGGCCGAGTCGGGTCTTCGCCAGCCCCGGCACGGGCGCCTTCGCCACGACGAGGACCCGCGCGCTCATGCCAGCACCCGCCAGAAGTCGCGGGCCGCGCGGACCGTTCCGATCACGGATCCGGACACCTTCGAGCGGGTGCCGGCGGCACGGGGGTGGTAGCCCACGTCCTGCTCGCTGAGGATCCACCCTGCGCCGGCGGCCTTCTGCAGGAGCTCGAGCGGATAGCCGAACCGGCGGTCCAGGACGCCCAGCCCGAGCAGGTCGTCGCGCCGGCACACCCGGATCGGGGCGATGTCGCGCACCGTCACCCCGGCGCGTCGCAGCCGGGCCAGCACCAGGCGGTTGCCCAGCCGGGCGTGCCACGGCCACACCCCTCGTCGGGACGGCCGGCGGCGGCCGACCGCCATCGTGGCGTCGCCCGAGGCGACTGCCGCCAGCAGCGGCAGCACGTCGGTCGGGTCGAGGGAACCGTCGGCGTCCATCACGGCCACGAACTCGGCGCGCGCCGCGAGCAGGCCGGCGTGCACCGCCGCCCCGTAGCCGGCCCTGGGCTCGGCCACCACCCGCGCGCCGAGCGCCCGGGCAACGTCCGCGGTGCCGTCGGTCGACGCGTTGTCGACCACCAGCACACCGAGACTCGGAGGCACGCGCGGCAGGAGGTCGACCAGCGCGGCAGCCTCGTTGCGGCACGGCAGGATCAGGTCGCAGCTCATGGCGTTCAACGTAGGAATGCGCACGGGCGTTCGGTGCACCCGAAGGCTTACGGTGCGGTGACGTCGTCGTGCGGTCAGCCGATCCTGCGGCTCTCCGCTCCTAGGGTGAGGCCGTGCCCGCCACCTCCGTCACGACCCGCCGCACGGACACGCCCTCGACCACGCGCGCTGCTCGGGCCGGGCTCCTCGGCACGGTCGCGCTGGTGGCGCTCGCGATCGCCGTCCCGGTGGTCATCGGGTGGGACGTCCACGTCAAGTCGTTCCCTCCGCTGCATGCTTCCTGGGATCCCCGGGTCGGGCCCGGCACGACGCCGGCACTGCTGCTCGGCGTGCTCGCCGGCGTGTGGGCGGTCGACCTCGCCGTCCGCCTGACCTGGCGCCGGCTGCTGGCCACGACGTACGCCGGTGGTCTGGTCTGGATGGTCGCGCTCGCCCTCGTCGACGGGCGCGACGGGCTGGGGCGGATCCTGGGCACGCACTACGAGTACCTGCAGACGGCGCGGGCGACCACCGATCTGCCGCACACCCTGGATGTGTTCGTGAGCCGGATTCCGGCCGACGCACAGCCGTCCCCCTGGCCGGTTCACGTCGCCGGCCACCCGCCCGGGGCGCTGAGCTTCTTCGTCCTGCTGGTCCGGCTCCACCTCGGTGGCGACCTCGCGGCGGGGCTGGTGGTCACGGTGCTGGCGGCGAGCACCGCGGTCGCGGTGCTGGTGACGCTCCGGACGCTCGGCGCCGAAGGCATGGCCCGCCGGGCCGCGCCGTTCCTGGCGTTCGGACCCGCCGCGATCTGGCAGTGCGTGTCCGCTGACGGCATGTTCGCCGCGGTCGCGGCCTGGGGCATGGCGGCCCTGGCGGTGGCTGCGACGCGACGCCGGACCACCTGGGCGGTCCTGGCCGGCCTGCTCCTCGGGTACGCCGTGATGCTGTCCTACGGTCTGCCGCTGCTCAGCCTCCTGGCGATCGCCGTGCTCGTGGTGGCCCGGACGTGGCGGCCCCTGGTCCCGGCGGCGCTGGCGGCAGCCGGTGTGCTGCTGGTGTACGCCGCGTTCGGCTTCGCGTGGTGGGAGGCACTGCCCGTCCTGCGCGAGCGCTACTGGTCCGGGGTCGCGTCCCGGCGGCCGGCGGCGTACTGGATGTGGGGCGACCTGGCGGCGCTCGCGGTCAGTGCAGGACCGCTCGTCGGCGCCGGTCTCGCCCACACCGTCTCGAGGCGCCGGGTGGCGCTCGCCGACCCCGGCGGGCGGGTCGTGGTCTGGCTCGTCGGGGCCGCGGTCGCGATGGTGCTCGCCGCCGACCTCTCGCAGATGAGCCGGGCCGAGGTCGAGCGGATCTGGCTGCCGTTCGTCCCCTGGCTGCTGCTGGGCTGCGCCCTGCTCCCGGAGTCGTGGCGCCGGCGCGGACTGGTGCTGCAGGTGGTGGTGGCGCTGGCCGTGCAGCACCTGCTCTCAACCGGCTGGTGACTCCCGGAGCGGCTCGGTGGCGAAGGCCCGCAGGCCGTCCTCCGGGACGACCGAGGCCACGAAGCCGAGCTCGTCGGCAGCGCGTGCCGGCGAGGCGACCACGTGGCGCACGTCGCCGGCGCGGAACCCGCCGGTGACGACCGGGACCCGTGGGCTGCTCGCACCCTCGGCCACCAGGGCCGCCACCTCACCGATCGCGACCGGACGGCCGGAGCACACGTTGTAGGCACGGAACCCGGCGGTGCGGGTCACGGCACCCAGGGCCAGCACGTTGGCGCGCGCGACGTCGTCGACGTGGACGAAGTCACGCATCTGCCGGCCGTCCTCGAACACCCGGGGCGCCTCGCCACGCTCCAGGGAGGAGCGGAACATCGCGGCCACGCCCGAGTACGGCGTGTCCCGGGGCATCTGGGGCCCGTAGACGTTGTGGTAGCGCAGCGCCACGACGCTTCCACCTGACTGCCTCGCCCACGCCGAGGCGTAGTGCTCCTGGGCGACCTTGCTCGCGGCGTACCCGCTGCGGGGCTCCAGGGCGGCGTCCTCGTCGACGAGGTCCCACTCGAGCGGGGTGGCGCAGGCAGCGCAGCGGTGGTCGAACCGCCCGGCCTCGAGGCTCGCGACGGCCCGAGGGCCCGGCAGCTGCGGGCCGTGCTCGGCGCAGGAGTACCGGCCTTCGCCGTAGACGACCATCGACGAGGCCAGCACGAGGCCAGCGACCCCGGCGACGTGCATCGCGGACAGCAGCGCGGCCGTGCCGAGGTCGTTGTGCGCGGCGTACACCGGCAGGTCCGAGACCCGTACGCCGGCGCCGACCAGGGCGGCCTGGTGGCAGACCGCGTCCACACCCTCGAGCAGGTCGGTCCACGACTCGGCGTCCCGTACGTCGAGCCCATGCACGCCCACAGGAGGGACGGCGCAGCCGTGCGCCTGAGGGATCATGAGGTCCACCGCCACGACCTGGTGGCCCCCTGCTGCGAGCTGGCGACAGATCGCCGAGCCGATGAAGCCGGCAGCCCCGGTGACCAGCACCTTCACGGGCCGGGCCGTCCGGGCACCTCGTAGCTCAGCTCCAGTCCGTCGGCCCAGGTGGCGCAGGTGCAGCCGTCGGCGTCGGGCAGGTGCTCGATCGCCGCGGCGAGCAGGCCCTTGAGCCGCTCGACGTTCCTGGCGAAGGTCGCGAAGACCTCCTCCTGCCCGACGCCCTCCCCGGACTCGACGCCGGCGTCCATGTCGGTGACCAGCGCGATCGCGGCGTAGCAGATCTGCAGCTCGCGGGCGAGGACGGCTTCGGGGTGCCCGGTCATGTTGATCAGCGACCAGCCCTGGGCCGCGTAGTGCTGCGACTCCGCGCGGGTGGAGAACCGCGGGCCCTCCACGACCACCATGGTGCCGCCGGTCCTGACCTCCTGGTGCTTGCCGAGCGTGGCGACCAGGCGGCTGCAGTAGGGATCGGCGAACGGCACGTGCACGGCCCCGGACTCCACGAAGCTCTGCACCCGGCCGGTGGTCCGGTCGACCAGCTGGTCGGGCACGACCACGTCACCGGGTGCCACGTCGGGGCGCAGGCCGCCCACCGCGCACGGCGCGAGCACCTGGCGGACGCCGAGCGAGCCGAGCGCCCAGAGGTTGGCGCGGTAGTTGATCAGGTGCGGCGGGTAGGCGTGGCCCTGGCCATGGCGCGGGAGGAAGGCCACCCGCCGGCCGGCGACCTCACCGAGGGTCACGGGGCCCGACGGGTCCCCGTACGGCGTGGACACCTCCACCGCTCGGGCGTCCTCGAGGAACGAGTAGAAGCCGCTGCCGCCGATCACCGCCACGTCCGCTGTGTCCACGGGGACACTGTGGCAGGCGGCACGACCGCGGACAGCGCTCGACCCGAGGACGTCACCGATCGGTAAGCGTTGCCGCCCGCAGCGGCACGAGGACGTCGTCGGCGAAGCGGCGGATGCCGTCCAGCTTCTGCTGCAGGTCGGCCTCCAGACCGTGGTAGTAGGCCCACGGCATCGTCCAGACGTCGGTCACTCCTGCCTCCTCCGCGGCCGCGAACTGCTCGGGCAGGAAGGCGTCGGTGAGCGCGGTGATCACGCGGAACTCCCCCGTCGCCCCGGCCGCCTCGCGCAGCTCGGCCAGGCGTCGGGCGTGCCGCCCGGCCTCCTGGACCGTGTAGAGGTCCCCGATCCAGCCGTCGTGCCGGGCCGCCCGCGCGAACGCCACCTCGGACAGGCCACCGACGTAGATCGGGATCCGGGCCGACGGCGTCGGCTCCATCGTCAGGCGGGGCGTCGGGTAGTGCGCGCCGTCGGCCTCGGCCCAGCCCGGCTCCCACAGGCGCCGGAGCAGCTCGAGCGCCTCGTCGGTACGCCGCCCGCGCGTCGTGAAGTCCTGGCCCATCAGCGCGAACTCCTCGCGACACCAGCCGACGCCGACCCCGAGCGCGACCCGGTCACCGGAGAGCACGGCTGCCGTGCCGACCGCCTTGGCGACCAGGTACGGGCTGCGCAGCGCCGGCACGTAGACGGAGGTGAAGAACCGGATCTGCTCGGTCACCTGGGCCAGCGCACCCACCAGCACCCAGGGGTCGGGCCAGTCAGCCGCGTGGTCCCAGCGGCGCTGGCCGTCGGCGGTGTACGGGTAGGGCGTCTGAAGGGTCTCCAGATCGACCACGTGATCCGGCACGGCCAGGGCGTCGTACCCGCACGCGTCGGCCTCCCGGGCGATCGCGACGAGCTGGTCGACCGGCTGGAAGGCGAGGCTGACCGCGAAGCGCATGGCTCAGGGTAGAACGAATTCCAGTTTCTGTCCGCCCGCCGCGTCAGCCCGGCGCCGGCACCACCAGGACGGGCTGCTCGGCGTACTCGAGGATGATCCGCGCCTCGCGGCCGACGTACGGGCCACCCACGCCGCGCTCCAGGCCGCGGCCGATCACGACCAGGTCCGCCGGCCAGCGCCGCGCCTCCTGGAGGATCTCCTGGGCCGGCTCGCCGTACCGCTCGACGGGCTCGGCCTCCACGCCGGCCGCCCTGGCCAGCCCCTCGACGTGCCGGAAGAGCGCGGCCGCGGCCGCAGTCCTGCGCTCGGCCATGCCCGGCCCGCCGGACTCCTGGAGCGCGGACGTCACGTAGGAGTCAGCCACGACGTGCACCAGCCGCACGCCCGCACCGAGGCGAGTGGCGACGGCCAGCGCCAACCGGGTCGCCGCCAGTCCGGCCGGCGAGTCGTCCACTGCCACCAGGATCCGCTCGATCATGGGAGCTCCCTTCCGGCCAGTTGTGCCGCCCACCGCAACCTCACGCCCTCGGCCTGTTCGGCCTCCTCGAGGCTCAGCCGCAGCTCGTGCGCCGCCGCCTCGAGCCGGGGGATCCAGCGGTCCTGCACGCCGCGCAACCGGAGCCGGGTGCGCGCTGCCTCCTCGTCCAGAGCCCGGGCGGCCGCCGTCGCGGCAGCATGACGCACGCCTGCCTGCAACGCCCGCCGGTACGCCGCCCTCGACTCGACCGTCGCCGACGACGACAGCGGACCGACACGCCGATCTCCGTCCGGGCACGTGCAGGAGGCGTCGGCCGGGAAGGTCGTGCCCAGCGAGGTCGCCCACGCGACCGTGACCTCCGCGTCCGGCACGCCGGACCCGGCCTGCACCGCTGTCTGGCCGCCCAGCAGCACAGCGCGCAGCAGCCAGGTCTCCGCCTCCCGTACGGCGGTCTCCCACTCCGAACCGGTGCGCTCGACGAGCAGCGCGGCGTGGGCCTGCTCGGTGCGCAGCACCCGCAGTTTCTGGTCGAGGCGGACCGCCGCGTGCCGGGCCAGCCCGAGCCGGTGCTCGAGCCAGGCACGACCGGCCCGACCCTGCGGGGCACCTCGGATCGCGGTCACGACGCACTCCCCGGGGTGATCGGTTGGTGGGGGCCGAGGTGCTCGGCGATCAACCGCGGACCGACCGCGGTCAGCTCACGGCGCGGCAGGGCCGCCACGGCCTCCCACGCCCGGTCGAGGGAGTCGGCGAGCGAGCGGCACTCGGTCGGCTGCTGGTCGAAGAGTCGCTGCTCCGCGGCCGTCTCGAAGGCCAGGTAGTGCTGATCGGTGTCGCTCAGCGCCGAGGCCCCGAGCAGCTCGGCGAGCTCGCGCGCCTGCCGCGCCCGGGCGAGGGCGGAGAGCACCTGGGCCGCGAGGTCGAGGTGGTCGTCGCGGGTGCGGTCGGGGCCGGCGCCGTGCCGCATCAGCCGCGACAGCGAGCTCAGTGCGTCGATCGGCGGGTAGATGCCACGCGCAGACAGCTCGGCCGACAGCACGATCTGCCCCTCGGTGATGTATCCGGTCAGGTCAGGGACGGGGTGGGTGATGTCCCCGGCCGGCATGGTCAGCACGGGCAGGATCGTCACCGAGCCGGGGACCGACCGGATCCGACCGCAGCGCTCGTACAGGGAAGCCAGGTCGCTGTACAGGTAGCCCGGGTACGCCCGGCGAGCGGGGATCTCCCGGCGTACGGCGGAGACCTCGCGGACCGCCTCGGCGTAGCTGGTCATGTCGGCCATCACCACCAGCACGTGCCGTCCCCGCTCGAACGCGAGGTGCTCGGCCACCGTGAGCGCGATCCGTGGCGTCAGGATCCGCTCGATGACCGGGTCGTCGGCCGTGTTCAGCAGCAGCGCGAGCTCGCCGCTGCTCGAGCGCTCCTCCAGCGCGTCGCGGACCGCGGCCGCGTCCGCGTGGGTGAGGCCCATCCCGGCGAAGACGACCGCGAACGGCTCGCCGCCGGCGGTGGCCTGCGCCGCGACCTGCGTGGCCAGCTCCAGGTGGGGCAGCCCTGCCAGTGAGAAGACCGGGAGCTTCTGACCGCGCACCAGCGTGGTCAGCGCATCGATCGCCGAGACGCCGGTCAGCACCGGGTCACGCGGCGGCTCGCGCAGTGTCGGGTTGATCGGCCGGCCCACCACGGGCGCCGTCGCGCGGCCGACGACGGGCGGACCACCGTCGCGCGGATTGCCGCGTCCGTCGCAGACGCGGCCCAGCCAGCCCTCCCCGACCGGGATGCGCACCACGTCACCGGTGAACCCGACCCGGGTGCGGCTCGGCTCGATCCCCTCGGTGCCGGACATCACCTGGACCACGGCCAGGTCGCGATCGACTTCCAGGACGAGGCCCGCACGGACCTCACCTGAGCCCAACCGGACCTCGGCCGCCTCGTCCCAGCCGACGCCGGAGACGTCCCGGACGACGACGAGCGGGCCCCGGACCTCGTGGATCCCGGAGTACTCGACGCGGCCCCAGGGCGTGCTCACGGCGCCAGCTCCTCGAGCGCGGTCAACGCGTCGTCACGCCGGCCGAGTACGCCGGCCACGTCCTCGGGCCCGGTCTCGTCGCGTGCTCGGACCAGCGGACCCAGGTCGATCTCCTCGATCGAGGCGGCCGGTACGCCGCGCGCCGCCAGAGATTGACAGCGGTCGACGACCGCGAGCACGGCGTCGGCCAGAGCGGCACCCTTCTCCGGGCTGCAGGTCGTGTCGTTCGCGCTCAACGTGCTCTGCTGGAGGACGGCGAGCCGGATCAGCCGCCCGGCCAGCATCACCACCCGCTCGCGGGCGGGGAGCGAGGCCGCTCCGACCAGCTCCGCGAGCGAGGCGAGCCGGTCGGCCTCAGCGAGCAGACCGGACATCCGGGCCCGCCGGCGCGCCCACTCCGGGTCGCCGTGCCCGGCGTACCACGCACCGGCCGGCTCCGCGTCCCGGGAGAACGACCCGGTCCAGGAGACGGCCGGGTAGTGACGGGCGTAGGCCAGGTCGCGGTCGAGCGACCACAGGCACCGCACGAACCGCTGGGTGTGCGAGGTCACCGGCTCCGACAGGTCGCCGCCCGGCGGCGAGACCGCGCCGATGACGGTGACCGAACCCTCCCGGCCACCCAGCGTCGTGACTCGCCCGGCGCGCTCGTAGAACGCCGCCAGCGACGACGCCAGGTCGGCCGGGTAGCCCTCCTCCGCGGGAAGCGTCCCGGTGCGGGAGGCCAGCTCGCGCAGGGCCTCCGCCCAGCGGGAGGTGGAGTCGGCGATGACCACGACGTGGTAGCCCATGTCGCGGAAGTACTCCGCGACCGTGACGCCGGTGTGCACGCTCGCCTCGCGGGCCATCATCGGCATGTTCGAGGTGTTCGCGATCACAACCGTCCTGGCCGACAGCGGTCCACCGGTGCGCGGGTCGACGAGCTCCTGCAGCTCGGTGATCACGTCGGCCATCTCGTTGCCGCGCTCACCGCACCCGACGTAGACGATGACGTCCGCGTCGCACCACTTGGCGATCTGCTGGAGCAGCACCGTCTTGCCCGTCCCGAACCCACCCGGTACGCCGACCGCACTCCCCTGGGCCACCGGGAAGAGCAGGTCGATCACCCGTTGACCAGTGCGCAGCGGCCGGGCCGCGTCGAGGCGTTCGGTGAACGGTCGCGGGCGGCGTACCGGCCAGGTGGTGAGAACCCGCACCTCGACGCCGCCGATCCTGGCGAGGACGGCCTCGGGCGGGTAGTCCCCGGGCGTCGCCACCATCTCCGCCACTCCTGCCACGCCGGGCGGCACCGTGACCGCCAGGGGCAGCACACCCCCGGGGTCGAGCCGACCGACCACGTCGCCCTCGGCGACCGTGGCTCCGGCGGCGAGCACGGGCTCGAACTGCCAGGTCCGGTCGGTGGCGGGCGCGCCGATCTCGCGCGGCTCGAGCCACATCTCGGCACCGGACAGCGGTCGTAGCAGTCCGTCGAAGACGCCGCCGAGCAGGCCGGGGCCGAGCGGCACCGAGAGCGGCCGGCCCCCGGCGACCACGGGGTCCCCGGGTCGCAGGCCGCCGGTGTACTCGTAGGCCTGGATCGTCAGGACGCCGTCGCGGACGCCCACGACTTCCCCGGGGAGACGCCGGGGTCCGACGCCCACGAGCTCGAACATGGCCGCGCCGGTCAGGCCCTCCGCCTCGACCAGGGGCCCGTTGACGCGCACGACCGTGCCGACGGCCGAGGCCTGGCTCATGGTTCACCCTCCTGCTCCGCCAGCAGGCCGGCCACGGCTTCGTCGGCCAGTGCCCGCAGGGAGTACTCCGCGCGACGCCCGTCGACCTCGGCCACCACGCCCCCGTTGCCGTCGTCGTGCACGACCGCGCCGGGGCCGAGGGCAGCGCGGGCCAGGTGCAGCAGCCGGTCGTGGACCAGCGGCTCGCGGGCGAGCGCGTCCGCCGCGAGGTGCGCGCGCCGTACCAGCTCGTCGTACGCCGCCCGCCGGGCCCGCAGCTCGACCGCGCGGGCCTCCCGGTCCCGGCGCGCCTGCTGCCGCGCGAGCAGCTGAGCCGCGTCGTCGGCCGCCTCGGCCTGCGCCGCCGCGGTGATCTGCCGGGCCTCCTCCTCGGCGCGGGCGAGGACATCGGAGGCGTCCGTGTCGGCGGCCGCCAGCGTCCGGGCCGCCTCGGTCCGCGCGAGGTCCAGCAGCGCCGCACGCAGCGGTGCGAGCTCGTCGGTACCGACGGGATCGGGCGCGGGGCTGGACCTGGTCACGGCAGCACCACCGTCAACCGTCCACCGGGAGGCACCCCATCGAGGGCGTTCGCCGCGAGCGGCGTCAGCAGCACCACGGCGACGTCATCGGCCAGGCCGTCCCAGGCCGCACGCACCGCAGCCTCGCCGTACGCCGGGCAGACGAGCGCCCCGGCCAGGGCGAACCCCTCGACCCGGACGTCCTCGCCGATCACGGCGACGCGAGCCATCGGTTCACGCCTTCCCGACCAGGATGATCGAGACGATCAGGCCGTAGACCGCGATGCCCTCGGCGAGACCGACGATCACCATGGCGCGCCCGAAGATCTCCGGGCGCTCGCTGATCGCTGCCAGGGCTGCGCCACCGGTGTAGGCAACCGCGATGCCAGCGCCGATCGACGACCCGGCCACGGCGATCGCCGCTCCCAGCAGGGCCGCCCAGTTCGTCGACGCGGTCTGGGCCGCCGCACTGACGGTCTCGGCGGTGCCCGAGCTGGCGGCAGCCGGACCACCGACGAGGGACGCGACGAGCACGGCGGCCGCTGCCACCAGCAGCAGCACGTCGAGCGCGAGCACGACCCCCACGAAGGCACGCCCGCTGCGGCGGCGCAGCAGCACCAGGAGACCGGCGACGACCGCCACGACGGGCAGGGTGATGGTCCAGAGGTTCATGTCAACAGCTCCGTTCTGGAGGCGGTCGGGATGTGCCAGGGCCGGAACGGCCGGCCCTCGGCCAGGAACACCCGGGAGAAGAGCTCGTAGTACTCCAGCCGCAGCGCCTGGATCGCCGCGACCAGCGCCTCGAGCGAGAAGGCCGCCGCGTTGCCGAGGGCGAAGACGGCGAGGGCAGCGACCCAGGCAAGACCGCCGTTGTCGGTGAGGGATCGCGTTGCCTGCCAGACGAGGTCGGAGAGTGCGGCATGGGTCAGGCCGAAGGCGGCGAGCCGGGCGAAGGAGAGCAGGTTCGAGCCGACGCGCAGCAGGCTGTCGAACAGCTCGACGACCGCCTGGAGCACTCCGGTGACGCCGCCACCGGACCCCGCGAGGAGTCCGGTCAGGACGAGCACCAGGCCGACCGACCACACGACCGCACCCGCGACCAGGAGCCTGCTGCGGTCGGAGTCCACGCCGAGGGCGACGGCGCCGAGCCCGAGGAACAACGCGGACCCGGCGACACCGGAGGGCGCGTAGACGGCGAGCGGCCAGCCGCCTTCGCGCCACCGGTTGACCGTGCCGAGCGCGTAGGCCCCGGCCAGCAGCGCCGCGCCGACTCCGATGCCCGCGACGAGCAGCGTCACCGGCTCCTGCATCGGCTCCAGCCAGAGCGCCGAGATCGCGCCGGTGGGACCGAAGAACTCGCCGTACAGGACACCGAAGAGGCTCGCGGTGACTCCGGCGCCGGCGACGAACGGCCAGGCCCGCCGGACCGCGGGCCACCGGCGTGGCCGCCCGCTTCGCAGGAGCAGTCCGGTGGCCAGCAGGAGGAGCCCGTGACCGAGGTCGCCGAACATCATCCCGAACATCAGGACGTAGGCCAGACCGGCCAACACGGTCGGGTCCACGTCGGCGTACGGGACGGTGCCGTAGGTGTCGACCAGCGGCGTCAGCGAGGAACGGATCTCTCCCCTGACCGGCAGCAACGTGGGCGGATCGACGCCGCGCGGTCGGGGCAGGCGTACGACGGCACCACCGACCGGCGCGAGCCGCTCGCGCAGAGCAGGGAGCTCGGCGGCCACGGCCCACCCCGGCACGGCGCACACGTCGTCACGCGTGACCACGCTCGCGCTGTGCCGCTGCAGCGAGGCCTCGCCCGCGAGCAGGTCCGCCCGCCCCGCCGCGACCAGGGCATCCAGATCGGGGAGGTCCTCTGCGAGCCGGGGCTCGACCGGTGCGAGGTCGGTCTGCCGTCCGGAGAGTGCCTCGAGCCGCCGGACTGCCTCCGGAGTGCCGGCGCGACCGTCCGTGGGCGCGTCGAGCTCGACCGTGCCGCAGTCGGCAAGGCGGACCAGAACGGGCCGCAGCAGCGACTGGGCAGCGACCACGGCCACTCGCTCCATCCGCACCGGCTCGGTGCGCTCACGCCACGTCATCGAACACCTCCAGTCCGCCGCCGCCGCGGGCGGCGACCTCGAGCGCTGCCCGCACGCGCCAGGCGTCCACGGCGAGCACCGCACCCGCGCCGAGGACACGCTCCGGCGCGAACCTGCCGCTGCGCAGCATCCGGAAGCCGTCTTCCTCCACCCGCCGCCACCACGCGGCCTCGCCCCGCCACATCCCCGACGGCGCGTCGACACCCTCGAAGACCCACGCGGCGTCCCGGGGCAGTGACCGGACCAGGTCACCGAACGAGGGCGAGGCCCCCGCGGAGACGCCCAGGAGCACACCCGACAAGTCGGCCGCCCGCGCAGGCGGCTCGCGACCGGCCACGAACCGCTCTCGGGCCACCAGCAGCGCGGCACCGGCGAGACTCCAGGCCTGCGGCACCTGGCCGGCAGCCCGGCGCGCCCAGGCGAGGCGCATGCCGGTCTGGATCGCTGCCGCCGAGTCCTCCCCCGGGTCGCCCCACGGTGACTCCGCCATCCGCGACCTCAGGTCGGTCAGCGAGGCGGCGCCCGCCAGGCGCGGCCAGGCGGTGGCCAGGGCCCCGAGCTCGAACGGCTGCGCTTCCGGCGCGCCAGCCAGGGACGCCACCATCGCGTCGACGTTGGCGATCTCGAACCCCGCGGCCAGGACGCGCAGCAGCCGTGCGCCGTCCCAGGGTGCCCACCCGGCGAGCACCCTCAGGTGCCAGAGCACGGTGTCCGCCACCGCGTGCTGCGCCTCGGCCAGGCCCTGGTCCGGCCGTACGTCGTGACCGTACGGCGTCGCAGCCAGCACCCGGACCGCCCGGCCCACCGAGCCGGAGCCCGCCAGCGAACGCGCCGCTCCTCGCCCGAGCCGCCGGCGCGCCATCGCCTGGGCCCGGACGCTCGCGGCCACCCAGCCGGCGCTCACGGAGCACGCTCCACGGTCGTGGCCGCCAGCGAGGCCCGCAGCCGCCGGACCACCTCCTCGACGTCGCCGTCCAGGCGTGCGAGCGAGCGTGCCGTGGTCGACTCGGCGCGTGCCGCGGCTGCGGCCACGCTGGCCCGTGCCGCCCCCTCGGCGTCCCTCTGGGCGTCCGCCAGGGTCGTGGCCCGAATCGCATCGGCCTCCAGCCGTGCATCGGCGACACGGGCGACCGCCTGCTCCCGCGCTTGCTCGCGACGGTGCTCGGCCTCGACGACGGCCTCGTGGCGGATCCGCGCCACCTCGGCCGTGGTCGACCTCAGACTCTCGAAGACCGGCTCCAGCTCGGCCGTCCGCTCGGCGACCCGGTCCGCAGGTACGCCGGTCGCGGTCGCCGGGCCCGGTGCGCCCGCCGGCCGGAACCGCTGCAGCAGGTCACGGGCGCTCGGCACCGGTCGCTCCTCGGCGGTCCCGCGCGATCATCGGTCCTCGCTCCCCGGCGCCCGGGTCCGTGGATCAGGGCGCCAGCCAGCCGGGGGCATGTGCCCCTTCTCCCATGAGAGTCCCGTCGCCCGACAGTCAGGAGGGCACAACAGCCCGATTCCGGAGCCGAACGTCCCGCACCGGGAACGGCCGTGCGCGAGGGCAATCACACGACACGAGAGTCCAAAGGCCCTTGCACGACCACACCTTGTGCCCTGCCCCGGTCTGGCGGACGCGACGAGAGTCAGGAGCATCGGAGTGGTGCATCGCAGGAGGCGCGAGCATGCGGACCAGCACACAGACCGGTGTCAGGGCGTTCGAGGACTACGACCGCGTCCGGCGTGAGTTCTCCTGGGAGGCGGTGCGTGCCTCGCTCCCGGAGCTCCCGGATGGCCGTGGGCTCAACATCGCGCACGTGGCCGTGGACCGCCATGTCCTGGAGGGCAACGGCCATCGGGTCGCCGTACGGTGCGTCGCGGAGGGCGGGGAGGTCGACGACGTGACCTACGCCGACCTCTCCGAGCGGACCAACCGGTTCGCCCACGTCCTCGGCGATCTCGGGCTGGGCAAGGGCGACCGGGTGATGTCGCTGCTCGGGCGCCAGGCCGAGCAGTACGTCGCCGCGCTCGGCACGCTCAAGCACACGGCGGTGTTCTCGCCGCTGTTCTCCTCCTTCGGTCCCGAGCCGATCCGCGACCGGCTGCTCCTCAGCGGCGCCCGGGTGCTCGTCACCACCCCGACGCTCTACACGCGCAAGGTGGCGCCGATCCGTGACGATCTGCCCGACCTGGAGCACGTGCTGGTCGTCGGCGAGCAGGCGCCCCCGGGAACCGAGTCGCTCACCGTCGCACTGGCTGCCGCCTCCCCCGAGTACGACGTGCCGCCCACCGACCCCGAGGACATGGCGCTGCTGCACTTCACCAGCGGCACGACCGGAAAGCCGAAGGGCGCGGTCCACGTGCACGCTGCCGTGGCCGCCCACCACGCGACCTCGGGCTTCGCGCTCGACCTGCACGAGGGCGACGTGTTCTGGTGCACGGCCGATCCGGGCTGGGTCACCGGCACGTCGTACGGGATCATCGCGCCGCTGACCCACGGCGCCACCCTGATCAGCTACGCCGGCGAGTTCGACGCGAAGGCGTGGTACCGGCTGCTCGAGCAGCAGCACGTGGACGTCTGGTACACGGCGCCGACCGCGTTGCGGATGCTGGTCAAGTACGGGACCGACCTGCCGCGCGAGTACGACCTGTCCCACCTGCGGCACATCGCCAGCGTCGGCGAGGCACTCAACCCGGAGGTCGTGGTCTGGGGGCGTGAGGCGTACGGCCTGACCATCCACGACAACTGGTGGCAGACCGAGACCGGCGCGATCATGATCAGCAACTACCCCGGGATGGAGGTCCGGCCCGGGTCGATGGGCCGGCCGATGCCCGGCATCGAAGCGACGGTGCTGGTCCGCGGTGACGACGGTCGCGCCGACGTGTCGCACGGCCCCGCCCGGCCGGCTGCGACCGACGAGGTCGGTGAGATCGCGCTGCGTCCGGGCTGGCCGTCGATGTTCCGCGGCTACCTGGGCGACGAGCAGCGCTACCAGTCGTGCTTCGGCGCCGGTTGGTATCTCTCCGGCGACCTCGCCCGCGTGGATGCCGACGGCTACTTCTGGTTCGTCGGCCGAGCCGACGACGTGATCAAGTCCGCCGGCCACCTGATCGGGCCGTTCGAGGTGGAGACCGCGCTCATGGAGCACCCGTCGGTGCTCGAGGCGGGAGTCATCGGGAAACCGGACCCGATCGCCGGAGAGGTGGTCAAGGCGTTCGTCACGGTCAAGCCGGGCTTCGAGGAGTCCGAGGACCTCCGCCTGGAGCTGCTCGCCTTCGGGCGACGCCGGCTGGGCGGGCTGGCCCCCAAGGAGATCGCCTTCGACCGGCACCTGCCGCACACCAGCAGCGGCAAGGTGATGCGGCGGCTGCTCAAGGCTCGCGAGCTGGGGTTGCCCGAGGGCGACCTGTCCACGCTGGAGCAGACGCCATGACCACCCAGGTGCGCGGCGCGCAGCGGGCCGAGGCGGTGGCCAAGCACCGGCTCGAGCTGCTCCGCACGATGGTGACGATCCGGCGTTTCGAGGAGCGCTG
>DATAKN010000194.1:0-2099 GCA_036261595.1 Marmoricola sp. | reverse complement strand
GAGAGGCCGACCTGCGGGCCGTGCCGGCCGATGCCGAGAAGCTCGCCGTCCGCATGATCCACGGCAGCGGGCAGGTCGACCTCGCTGATGACTTGATCGTGCATCCGCAGATGGTGTCGACTGCCCGGGCCGCGCTGGAGTCGGGCGCGCCGATCCTGTGCGATGCGACCATGGTCGCGACCGGCGTCACCCGGAGCCGACTGCCGAAGGACAACGACGTCGTCTGCCTGCTCAACGACCCGCGGGTGCCCGGGCTGGCCCGCGAGTGGCGTACCACCCGTACCGCCGCCGCCGTCTCACTGTGGGGGCCGCGACTAGACGGTGCCGTTGTCGCCATCGGCAACGCTCCGACTGCACTGTTCCACCTACTGGAGATGATTCTCGACGGGGGCCCACGACCCGCGGCGATCGTGGGCTGCCCGGTCGGCTTCATCGGTGCTGCCGAGTCCAAGCAGGCTCTCGTGGACCTCCACGCCGAGCACGGCATCGACATCCCCTACGCGACCGTCCGCGGCCGTCGCGGTGGATCGGCGATGACCTCGTCAGCACTCAACGCTCTCGCGCAGGAGGCAGAATGACCGGCCGTTTCACGGTTGTCGGCATCGGCCCCGGCGACCCGGAGCTCATGACGCTGAGAGCCGCTCGGATCATCGGCGCGTCCGACGTCGTCGCGTACCACGCTGGCGTGAAGAAGAAGTCCCACGCACGCCGCATCGCCGACGGCGTCATTCCGGCCGACGCCATCGAGGAGGAGCTGCGCTACCCGGTCACCACCGGCACCACGGACCACCCCGGTGGGTATGTCGGGGCGATGGCCGACTTCTACGAGTCCTGCGCGGTGCGGCTCTCGGATCACCTCGACGCCGGTCGCGACGTGGTTCTGCTCTCGGAGGGCGATCCCCTCTTCTACGGCTCGTCGATGTACCTCCACGACCGGTTCAAGGAGATCTACCCGACCGAGGTGGTGCCGGGCGTGCCCGCCTTCGCGGCGGCGACAGCGGCGATCTCTGGTAGCTCTGGCCCGCTGGTTCGACAGACAGACGTCCTGACCGTCCTCCCCGGAACCCTGCCCGAGCCAGAGCTTGCGAGACGGCTGGCGGACACGGAAGCCGCCGTCATCATGAAGCTCGGCCGGACGTTTCCGGCCGTGCGCTCAGCGCTGGCGCAGGCCGGGCGGCTCGAGGGCGCTTGGTACGTCGAGCGGGCGTCGCAGTCCGAGGAGCGTTGGCTGCCCGTCGCCGAGGTCGACCCGGACTCCGTGCCCTACTTCTCCCTGATCGTCGTCCCTGGCGACACGGCCAACCGGCCGACCGCTGACCGGCTGCGCGCTCGCGACGCGGAGCCCAGTGGATCCGCCGCGACACACGACGAGCGGACCGCTGAACTCCTGGTCGTCGGCCTCGGTCCCGGCCCCGACCACTGGCTCACGCCAGAAGCCTCGGCGGCGTTGGGCGAGGTCGACCACGTGGTCGGCTACGCCCCGTACGTGGCTCGCGTCCCGCAGCGTGCCGGACTGACCCGCCACGCGTCGGGCAACACCGTCGAGGTCGACCGGGCTCGTGTCGCGCTCGACCTGGCCAAAGCGGGGGAGAGGGTCGCGGTCGTCTCAGGCGGCGACGCTGGCGTCTTCGGGATGGCAGCAGCCGTCTTCGAGGCGGCCGAGGACCCGGCGTACGCGGGCGTGCCGATCCGGGTGCTGCCGGGGGTCAGCGCCGTGCAGGCGGTGGCCGCCCGTGCCGGTGCGCCCATCGGGGCAGACTTCGCCGTCGTCTCGCTCTCCGACAGGCTCAAGCCGTGGGAGGTCGTGGAACGGCGCCTCCGCGCCATCGCCGACGCCGACCTCGTGCTAGCGATCTACAACCCGGCCTCCCGCTCCCGGACCGAGCAGATAGCCACCGCCCACCGTGTCCTGCTGGAACACCGCAAGCCAGAGACCGTCGTCATCGTCGGGCGCGACATCGGGCGCGACGAGGAGTCGCTGACCGTCACGACGCTGGCCGACCTGGACCCGGAGACGATCGACATGAAGTGCCTGCTGATCGTGGGTGCCGAGAGCACGCGGGTGAGCCGCGCCGGCGTGTGGACGCCGAGGTACGTGC
>DATAKN010000191.1:0-26394 GCA_036261595.1 Marmoricola sp. | reverse complement strand
CCGCCGACCGTGAAGCTCGTGGTCCGCGAGGTGCGGCTCTTGGGGAGGCGCTTGCGGGTCGGCTGGTAGACGACCTTCTCGACCACCTTGGTCTGCCCAGAGTCAGCAGAGGCGTCGGCAGCGGCCGCGGCGTCGGCGGCGGCTCGATGCAGATCGTCAACCAGACGATCCCGCGGGCGCTGCGCAAGCTGGGCTACCAGGAGGAGCAGGTCGAGGCGATCGTCGCCTACATCGCCGAGCACGGCCACGTGATCGACGCTCCCGGCCTGCGCCAGGAGCACTACGAGGTCTTCGACACCGCGATGGGCGCCCGGGCGCTCAAGCCGATGGGTCACGTGCGGATGATGGCGGCCTGCCAGCCGTTCCTCTCCGGCGCGATCTCCAAGACGGTGAACCTCCCCGAGACCGCCACGGTCGAGGAGATCGAGGACATCTACCTGCAGTCCTGGAAGCTCGGCCTCAAGGCGACCGCGGTCTACCGCGACAACTGCAAGGTCGGCCAGCCGCTGTCCGACGGCAAGTCGGACGCGTCGAAGAAGGACCAGGGCCTCGCCACCGCGGCGGCTGAGTCGACCGAGACCACCAAGGTCGTCGAGGTGCACAAGCCCTTCCGCAAGCGCCTGCCGAAGTCGCGGTCGTCCCGCACGACGAGCTTCTCCGTCGGTGGTGCCGAGGGCTACATGATCTCCGGCGCCCACGAGGACGGCGAGCTCGGCGAGATCTTCCTCAAGCTCGGCAAGCAGGGCTCCACCTTGGCCGGCGTGATGGACGCCTTCTCGATCGCGGTCAGCATCGGGTTGCAGTACGGCGTCCCGCTGGAGACCTACGTCCAGAAGTTCACCAACCTGCGCTTCGAGCCCGCCGGCATGACCGACGACCCCGACGTGCGGATGGCGCAGTCGATCATGGACTACATCTTCCGCCGCCTGGCCCTGGACTACCTGTCCTTCGAGGACCGCAGCTACCTCGGCATCTACTCCGCCGAGGAGCGTCAGCGCCACCTCGAGACCGGCTCCTACGAGCCGATCGAGGTCAGCGAGGCCGAGTCGCTCAAGGCGGACGAGCACGAGGCCGGCCCGGTGGTTGAGGTGCGAAGCGAAGCGAGCCTCGAAACCTCCGAAGCGAGCCTCGAAACCACCGACACCACCGAGACCAAGGACACCCACGGCAACGAAGACCGCGAGGTCCCCGCCACGGTCCACAAGGGCGAAGCACACACCAGCGCCGAGCTCCTCGAGCAGATCACCGGCACCGCCGTCGACTCCCCGCTCTGCATGACCTGCGGGACCAAGATGCGCCCGGCCGGCAGCTGCTACGTCTGCGAGGGCTGCGGGAGTACGTCGGGCTGCAGCTGATCCTGATTCCATGAAGGGGTCCCCTCATTGAGAGGGGGCCCCTTCTCGTTTGCAGCGCTCCGCGCCAACCCTGATTCGCAGAAGGCGAGCGCGCCGAAGCGGTCATTGATTATCGTCACGAAGGTCTCGAGGAGGGCAGAACGGGTGAACACCGCCAGCCATAGTCGCATCGTTGCGTTGATATGGGCTATCGCTGACGACGTCCTGCGTGATCTCTACGTACGTGGCAAGTACCGCGACGTCATCCTCCCGTTCACCGTTCTCCGCCGGCTCGACAGTGTGCTGGAGCCGACCTGCGACAACGTGGTCGAGACGAACAAGGCGCTCACCGCGGCCGGGATCGTCAACAAGGACGCCGCGCTGCGCCAGGCCGCCGGCCAGGATTTCTACAACACATCCGGATTCACGCTGCGCGACCTGCGCTCGATCAGCAGCGCCGCACGGCTGAAGCTCGACTTCGAGGCGTACCTCGACGGCTTCTCCCCGAACGTGCAGGAGATCCTCGACAACTTCGAGTTCCGGAACCAGATCCCCCGACTGACCAAAGCCGACGCGCTCGGGACCCTGATCGAGAAGTTCCTCGACCCCAGCCTCGACCTCTCGCCTCGCGGGCTGGACAACCACGGCATGGGCACCGTCTTCGAGGAACTCGTCCGACGCTTCAACGAGGAGAACAACGAAGAGGCCGGCGAGCACTGGACCCCGCGCGACGCGGTACGGCTGATGACCCGGCTCATGTTCGAGCCGATCGCCGACCAGATTCAGTCCGGCAGCTACCTGCTCTACGACGGCGCCATGGGCACCGGCGGCATGCTGACGGTAGCCGAGGAGACGCTCCAGCAGCTGACCGCCGAGCGCCGCCACAAGGTCAAGACCCACCTGTTCGGCCAAGAGATCAACGCAGAGACCTACGCCATCGCCAAGGCCGACCTCATCCTCAAGGGAGAGGGCGAGGCAGCCGACAACATCGTCGGCGGGCCGGAATGGTCAACCCTCTCGAACGATGCCTTCGCGAGCCGCGAGTTCGACTTCATGCTCTCGAATCCGCCCTACGGCAAGAGCTGGAAGACCGACCAGGAACGGATGGGCGGCGCCAAGAACATCCGCGACCCGCGGTTCGTGGTCGAGCACGCCGGCGACCCCGAGTACTCGCTGGTGACACGCAGCAGCGATGGCCAGATGATGTTCCTGGCCAACCTCATCTCGAAGATGAAGCACAACACCGCCCTCGGCAGTCGCATCGCGGAGGTCCACAACGGCTCGTCATTGTTCACCGGAGACGCCGGCCAGGGCGAGAGCAACATCCGCCGCTGGGTCATCGAGAACGACTGGCTCGAGGCGATCGTCGCCTTGCCGCTCAAGATGTTCTACAACACCGGCATCGCGACGTACGTGTGGGTGCTGAGCAACCGCAAGGAGGAGCGCCGCAAGGGTAAGGTGCAGCTGATTGACGCCACCGACTGGTTCACGCCGCTGCGCAAGAACCTTGGCGAGAAGGCCGTCGAACTCAGCGACGCCGACAGCGATCGCGTCCTCAAGACCTTCCTTGCGTTCGACCAGGCCGACGACCCAGATCACTCAAAGATCTTCGACAACCGCGACTTCGGCTACTCCAAGATCGTGGTCGAGCGCCCGCTTCGGATCGTCGGGGCCGACCTTGGCCGGGTCTACAAGGCCGCCGAGATCAAGAAGCTCAAGGAGGACGGCAAGCGCGACGAGAACGCGCCGGCCATCATCAAGAGGGTCCTACCGCACTCCGCGGAGCCGGATCCGCTTCACGGACTGTTCGAGGCAGTCGTCGACGGCAAGACGCGCGTCGTCCAGTACGAGCCCGACACCGAGCTCCGTGACTCCGAGCAGGTGCCTCTGAACGAGCCGGCGGGTGAGTACGCCGACGGCATCGAGGCCTTCTTCCGCCGCGAGGTGCTTCCCTACGCACCCGACGCCTGGATCGACGAGCCGAAGACCAAGATCGGCTACGAGATCTCCTTCACCCGTCACTTCTACAAGCCGGCGCCGATGCGGACGCTCGCCGAGATCCAGGCCGACATCCGTGCTCTCGAAGCCGAGACCGAGGACCTGATCTCCGAGATCGCGGGGGGATCGCAGTGAGCGACGTAGAGCGCAGCATCGACGGTGTCGCCAAGACCGTGGCCGGGGTCCTGGCGAACCAGAAGTACTCCATCGACTACTACCAGCGTGAATACAAGTGGGAGTCGAAGCAGATGGCCGAGCTCGTCGCCGACCTCACGACGAAGTTCCTCGACCTCTACGAACCAGACCACGCGCGCAAGGACGTCGCGAAGTACCCGGGCTACTACCTCGGGTCCATCATCATCTCCCAGAAGGGCAGCGAGCCGTTCGTCGTCGACGGTCAGCAACGCTTGACCAGCCTGACGCTGCTGCTCACCTTCCTGCGCCGACTGCAGCAGGAACGACTGGACAAGGTCGATGTCGACCCGCTGATCTTCTCGGAGAAGTTCGGCGAGAAGTCCTTCAACCTCGACGTCGTCGACCGCAACGACTGCATGAGCGCCCTCTTCGAGGAAGGCAGTTACGACCCGAAGCCCGACGACCCCGAGTCGGTCCACACTCTCGTTGCGCGTTACGAAGAGCTCGACGGGCTCTTCCCCGACGAGCTTCGTGAGGCAGCCCTGCCGTTCTTCATCGACTGGCTCAAGGACCGTGTCCAGCTCGTCCAGATCACCGCGTATGCCGACGACGATGCATACGCGATCTTCGAGACCATGAACGACCGTGGACTCAAGCTCACGCCGGCCGACATGCTCAAGGGCTACCTGCTCGCCAACATCGACGACGGCGCCCCCCGCACCAAGGCGAACGAGTTGTGGCGCAAGCGGCTGCGCGAACTGGAGGAGAAGGCCGACGAGGCGAGCTCCGACTTCCTCAAGACCTGGCTGCGCAGCCAATACTCCACCAAGATCCGAGAGCGCAAGAAGGACGCCCGCCCCGAAGACTGGGACCGCATCGGCACCGAGTTCCATCGCTGGCTCCGCGGTGACCACGAGCGCGTCGGATTGACGAGCCGCCAGGCGTACTACGACTTCGTCATGGTCGACTTCGACTTCTACAGCCGCCAGTACGAGCGCATCATCGACGCCACGCAAGGCGTCTTCGACCCGGCCAGCCCGTTGCGGTTCATCCGCTACAACGCAGATCACCGGTTCACGCTCCAGGACCAACTGCTCCTCGCGCCCCTCCGCGTCACCGACGACCAGGCGACGATCGAGCGCAAGTTCGAGCTCGTCGGGCGCTTCGCCGACATCCTGCTGGCTTGGCGGATTTGGAACTTCCGGGCCACCGACTACTCGACGATGCAGTACGCCATGTTCAACGTCATGCGTGACATCCGCGGCCTCGAGGTGCCAGAGCTCGCCAAGGCCCTGTACAAGCAGCTCGGCAGCATTCCCGAGACGTTCGACAGCAACGACGATCTCTACGTCCACCAGCAGAACCGCGGTCAGCTCCACAAGATCCTGGCCCGGATCACCGACTACATCACCGTCGCCTCGGGCCAGGCGTCCAACTACATCGAGCTCGCCAATGGCACCGGAGTGAAGTACGAGCTCGAGCACATCTGGGCCGACCACCCCGAGCGACACACCGACGAGTTCAGCCACGAGGCTGACTTCGCCCGCCACCGCAACCGGATCGGCGACCTGCTCCTGCTGCCCAAGCAGTTCAACGCCAGCTACAACGACGACCCGTACGGCAAGAAGCTCCCGCACTACTTCAGCCAGAACCTCCTCGCGGCCAGCCTTAACGCCCTGAGCTACGAGAAGAACCCAGGCTTCCTCGCCTTCACCAAGTCGAGCGGTCTCCCGTTCAAGGCGTACGACGAGTTCAAGGCCGCCGACGTGGTCGAGCGCGGGAACCTCTACCGAGCCATCGCCAAACAGCTCTGGAACCCCGAAGACCTGTTCGCTGTCGCCCAGGGCGAGGCGTGATGTTCCGTCTGCCGCGGTACAGCGACATGCGGGTCGCAGGTGGCTGGCTCGACCGGATCCCAACGCACTGGGATTGGGATCCAGCGCGCACACTCTTCGCGGAGCGGAAGCAGACGCGCTTCGAAGGGGAGCCGCTGCTGTCAGTGACCATCGGTCGAGGTGTGCTGCCACAGGCTGACTTCTTGGCAACCACCTCAAAGAAGGACTCGTCGAACACCGATAAGTCCAAGTACAAGCTGGTAGTGCCAGGCGATCTCGTCTACAACAAGATGCGCGCGTGGCAGGGCGCTGCAGGCCTCTCTCAGCACCGAGGGATCGTCAGCCCTGCTTACGTCGTCATGACCCCTCGTCGCGGCCAGGCCCCCTACTTCCACTACATCGTTCGGACGCCGATGTTTGCTAAGGAAGCCGAGCGGTGGTCGTACGGGATCACGTCTGACCAGTGGAGCCTTCGTCCCGAGCACTTCAAGATGATCCGGTTCCCTGTTCCGCCCGCCGATGAGCAGGCAGCCATCGTCAAGTATCTCGCCCACGCCAACGCCCGCATCGACAAGGCCATCGCCGCCAAGCGGCGCCTCATTGCTCTCCTTGGGGAGCGCCAAAGGGCGGTCGTCCGAGAGTCCCTCGATGGCTCGAGGTGGGAGCCGTGGCCGCTGGGACGACTAGGACGCCTCGGCAACGGCTCGACGCCTTCTCGCTCCGAGCCTGCGTACTGGAACGGCGATGTGCCTTGGCTGAACAGCTCCGTTGTCAATCGTTCAGTGGTCGACTCTGCGGACCAGTTTGTTACGTCGCGTGCACTTGTCGAATGTCATCTACCGATGGTGCCTGCTGGCAGCGTCCTCATCGGCATCACAGGCCAAGGAAAGACACGTGGAATGGCGACCGTGTTGCGGATCGAGGCCGCGATCAATCAGCATCTGGCGTTCCTTACGCCGGATCCGCGACGCGCCAGCGCCGAGTACCTGAGGTTCGCGCTGGCTGCCGGCTACGACGAGCTCCGGCGGCTCAGCGATGGCTCTGGGGGGACGAAAGGGGCTCTGACGCTCGCTGATCTGAAGTCGTACCGCGTGCCGCTTCCCCCACTTGATGCACAGGCGAGTCTGCTCCGAGAGTTGTCGGCCAGCGCGCGCGAGACGGAGCAGACGGTCGTTCGCGTGAACCGAGAGATCGACTTGCTCAAGGAGTTTCGCACCCGACTCGTTTCCGACGTCGTAACCGGCCAGGTCGACGTACTTGGGCTGGCGGCGTCGCTGCCGGAGCTTCCCGTGGCATTGGAGGCCGTCGACCCCACGGAAGACGCGGACGAGCTGGAGATCGACGACACGGCGGAGAAGAGCGGGGGTCTGAGCGATGCGGTTGAACGAAGAGAGTCTTGAGGCGCTGATCGTCCGCCAGATGGTGGAGGGCGGCTGGGAGCCGGGCGCGGCGACTGACTACGAGTCGGGGTACGCGATCGACCTGCCGCAGTTCACCGCGTTCATCGAAGCGACACAGCCCGATCTGGTCGAGGCGCTGTCGCTGCGTGAAGCGACGGCGACCCAGCACGAGTTGCTCTCCCGGCTGCAGGGTGAGATCACGCGCAACGGTGTGGTCCATGTGCTGCGCAAGGGTGTCGACCACCGCCAGCATCACGTCGACTTCTTCTATCCGACGCCGACGCGGGGCAACGCGAAGGCAGCCGAGCTGTTCGCGGACAACCGCTTCACCATCACCCGGCAAGTGCACTACAGCTCGACCGACACCGGGCTGTCGCTCGACCTGGTCGCGTTCGTCAATGGGCTCCCGCTCTTCACCTTCGAGCTGAAGAACAACATCACCAAGCAGACCTTCGACGACGCGGTCGAACAGTACAAGCGCGACCGCGATCCCCGCGAGCTGCTGTTCCAGTTCGGCCGCTGTGTCGCCCACTTCGCGCTGGACGACCAGCAGGTCCGGTTCTGCACGCACCTCAAAGGAAAGCAGTCGTGGTTCCTCCCCTTCGACAAGGGCTGGAACGACGGCGCCGGCAACCCGCCCAACCCGGACGGCGTCAAGACCGACTACCTGTGGCGCCAGATCCTCGCCCCGCACAGCCTGGCGAACATGATCGAGAACTACGCACAGATCGTCACCACGAAGAACCCACGCACGCGAAAGAAGACCTCGAGCCAGATCTTCCCGCGCTATCACCAGCTCGATGTCGTACGAAAGCTCCTCGCCGACGTCGAGGCCCACGGCGCCGGCCGGCGTTACCTGATCCAGCACTCCGCCGGGAGTGGCAAGTCGAACTCCATCGCGTGGCTGGCTCATCAGCTCACCGAAGCCAAGCACCACGGGGCAAACGCCTTCGGGTCCGTCATCGTGGTCACCGACCGGGTCATCCTCGACAGTCAGCTGAAGGAGACGATCAAGTCCTTCATGCAGGTCGGCTCAACCGTCGTCCACGCCGACCGCTCCGGCGACCTCCGCAAGGCCATCGAGGCCGGACGCAAGATCATCATCACAACGCTCCAGAAGTTCCCCTATATCCTCGACGACATCGGCAGGGACCACCGCGACCGCACGTTCGCCATCGTTATCGACGAGGCCCACTCCAGCCAGGGCGGCAAGGCCGCGGCGGCGGTCTCGATGGCGCTCGCCGCCGGCGGTGCGGCGGAAGACGACGAGACCGTCGAGGACACGATCAACCGGATCATCGAGTCCAAGAAGATGCTGCCGAACGCAAGCTACTTCGCGTTCACGGCCACTCCGAAGAACAAGACACTTCAGATGTTCGGCGAGCCGTTCCCGCACGAGGGCGGTACCGGCTACCGGCCCTTCCACAGCTACACGATGAAGCAGGCCACGCAAGAGCGGTTCATCATCGACGTCCTGGAGAACTTCACCCCGGTTCCGAGCTACTACAAGCTGATGAAGACCATCGAGGACGACCCCGAGTTCGACACCAAACGCGCCTCGAAGAAGCTCCGGGCCTTCGTCGAGGGCAACGAGCACGCCATCCGGCTCAAGGCCGAGATCATGGTCGACCACTTCCACAGCCAGGTCATCGCCAAGCACAAGATCGGCGGCCAGGCCCGAGCGATGGTCGTCACCAGCACGATCCCGCGCTGCATCGAGTACTTCCACGCCATCAGCGCCTACCTCGCCGAGCGCAAGAGCCTCTACAAGGCGATCGTCGCGTTCTCCGGCGAGCACGAGTACAAGGGCATCGAGGTCACCGAGGCCAGCCTCAACGGATTCCCCAGCAAGGACATCGCCGACCAGATCCAAGAGGACCCTTATCGGATCCTGGTCTGCGCCGACAAGTTCCAGACCGGCTACGACGAGCCACTGCTGCACACCATGTACGTCGACAAGACCCTGTCGAGCGTCAAAGCGGTGCAGACGCTCTCACGCCTCAACCGCGCGCATCCCGCGAAGCACGACGCGTTCGTGCTCGACTTCGCCAACAACGCCGAGGACATCGAGCGGGCGTTCGCGCCGTACTACCGGACCACGGTGCTCAGCCAGGAGACCGACCCGAACAAGCTTCACGACCTGGTCAACGAGCTCAACGGCTACGGCATCTACACGCCGGAGACCGTCGACAAGTTCGCCGAGCTCTACCTGGCCGGCGTGGAACGCGACCAGCTCGACCCGCTGCTCGACGCTTGCGTTGCCGAGTACATCGAGATGCCCGTGGAGGACGATCAGGTTGCTTTCAAGGGCTTGGCCAAGGCGTTCACGCGTACCTACAACTTCCTCTCCACCGTGCTCCCATTCGGCAACCCAGGGTGGGAGAAGCTGTCCATCTTCCTCGACCACCTGATCCCGAAGCTGCCGGCGCCGCGTGAGGACGACCTGTCCGCAGGCATCCTCGAGACGATCGACATGGAGTCCTACCGAGTCGAGAAGCTCGAGGCGATGAAGATCGCGCTCGCCGACGACGAAGGCGAGCTGGCTCCGGTGCCAGCTGCGGGAGGGGGCCATGTGACCGATCCCGAGCTCGAGCGGCTGTCGAGCATCCTCCAGACCTTCAACGACCAGTTCGGCAACATCGAGTGGACCGACGCCGACCGCGTCCAGCGGCTGATCACGGAGGAGATCCCGCGCAAGGTCGCCGAGGACGAGGCCTACCAGAACGCTCAGAAGAACAACGATCCCGCCAACGCCCGCGTTGAGCACGACCGGGCGCTGGGCCGCGTGATGATGGCCGTGCTTCGGGATGACACCGAGCTCTTCAAGCAGTTCAGCGACAACGAGGGCTTCCGGCGCTGGCTCTCGGACGCAATCTTCCAGGCGACGTACGGACGGTCGGCGTGACGATCCCGGGCCCGAACCGGCAGGGTCGGGTCTCTGTCATGCAGAGGTACACAGTTGCCCGGAATGAGCAAGGTGACTTGCCGCTCAGACGGGGGAATGCGCCATGCTCACGGTGCTCTGCGAGCAGATCAGTCGCGAAGGCCAACGGTCCGCGCGGCCGGACAGCGATGTTCCATCTACCGGGGGTTCGATGACTGAGCGCACATCAGAGCGGGACGCCTATCTACTGCGTGGCCGCCGCGTACTTATCCAGGATCTGATTAAGGCCGACCTTCTTGCCCCCGGGATGCGGCTTGTGTTCAATCGGCCTCGTCTGGGAACCGTCTACAACTGCTCGGTTACGGAAGACGGGAAGTTGCGCCTGGACGATGGCCGGGCATTTGCGTCACCATCGCGTGCCGCAAGTGTGGCCGCTGGGGGTTCGATCGACGGTTGGCACGCCTGGCAAGTGGCGCCAGACGGGGAATTCCTCAACTCTCTTCGTCAGCGTCTGCTTGACCGTGTTGCTGGCATCGAGCGCACTCGGGTTGCGGCTGATGACCCAACGCAGAATTGGCAGTCGCATTATGAGTTCCTCCGTGCTGCTCGGCAGCATGCCCAGGACGGGCGGCCCGTCGTACTGCGCGTGCGCGATCTCCTCGCACAATGGAACGCCACTGGCCGTACGCAAGCGGCTAGCGAACAGTTGTCGGCAGACCTAGAGAACCATGGACTGACCACCGATCCACCGTTTTTGAAGACAGGCTTGGACTCCATGGTGGCGGTGGTGGAGCGGCCCGTTGAAGCGCAAGACGAGCTTCGCAAAGACAGCTCAGAAGTGGCCGACGATCAGAGGGCGACCGAGGAAGACGTCGGGCTCACGCTCGGGAACATCCCTTCCGCAAATGGGAGCGTAGAGAAGATAACGCCTCAAGCGACTTACGAAGAGGCGATCACCCGAATGCTTCTGAACGACTATTCGCAACTTGCCGTAATGCACGGGCCTCGGTCGGAACCGCGCGCTGTGACGTGGCAGTCAATCGCGCGGGCGCGGCATGCAAATCCAGCGGGCATGCTGGCGGAGGCCATTGTTCCGGCGCGCACTCTGCGGTATGACTCCGAGCTGATCGATGTCCTTCCTGTGCTAGAAGCAGAGGACTTCATCTTCGTGAAGGACGTCACCAATAAGGTCATTGGAATTGTGACGACGGCGGACGTCGTGCGGGCCTACGGTCAGTTGGCAACGCCCTTCTTCTTGATTGGTGAGCTCGATCAACTGCTTCGCCGGATCGTTGCGGACAACTTCGCCCTCGACGAGGTGTGCGCTACATGCGACCCAGATGGTGCGCGACAGCTGCAGTCTTACGACGAGCTGACGATGGGCGACTACCAGCGAATAATTCAGGACAGCGCGCACTGGATCACGCTGGGATGGCCACTCGATCGAGCCACGCTCGTGAAGCGTTTGTCAGACCTCCGAGATGTGCGGAACGATCTTGTGCACTTCAATCCGGATCCCATTCCCGAGCCGACGGTGAACCGTATTCGATACATGATCCAGCTGCTGCGAAAGTACGCGGCGTCCTGATGTATCGCAGGGAGCGAGACAGGTGACGCGAGCGATATCACGGAACGCTTCCAGAACGACTATCGGCGATGTCCACGTCTGCTCGCGCATGCCAGGCTCAACCGCTCGCCCTCAGCCCAAGCCGCTGATTGCTCGGTTAGCTAGCTCACTCAGGCGATCGTGTGAGTTAATCAGAGACCCCGCGAGCTCAGGGCGCCAGCGCCGACGTCAAGTTGAAGAAGTCGGTCGGCATCGACGTCTTCAGCTTCCACGTGATCGCAATGGGCCGATCGCCGGTGTGGCTGACGTACATCGCTGCGTGTAGGTACGAAGCGACCGGACTATCCGCTCCAGCAGGACAAGCACCTGGTTGCCGTTCGCTACTCGATCCGCAACGAGGGCGGACAACTCTGGGGCGCCACATCGCCGTACCTGCGGTTCACGGCGCTGGCTTCGAACGGTCAGCACGTCGGGGGTGGGCGCTACAGCGACCTGCCGCCGAACCAGCTGATGCCGGCAGTGTTCAACCTGCGACCCGGGCAAGGCCCGTCAGGGTTTCGTCGTGTTCGCAGTACCGAATGGGACGAAGTTGGTCCGTGTTGCTGTCCAGATGAGTTTCAGCTCGAGCGACGCTGTTGAGTGGCTGATTCCTTGACGCATCGTCGGTGGCGAGCGGTATCAAGGTCACCATGGCAGCCGACTGGGGGAAGCTCAGAGACCGACTCCGCGGGAGCGGTGATCAGGTCACCTTCGCTTGGCGCGAGCTCGATGACTTGGTCGGCGGTATGCCGCGATCGGCCATCGATCACACCGCCTGGTGGTCCGGGGATCGTCCGCACACCCGTGCCTGGCGCGCCGCAGGGTTCGAGGTGGCGGACCGGCGCCCGGGCGTCGCGGTGACGTTTCGGCGGGCGAGCGGTGCCGAGGATGGTCACGTCAGGTCCGCCGTGGCGGGTGCTTTCCTATCCCATCCGAGATCGAAGATGATCCAGGCTCGGGCGCGGGATTGACCGCTGAAGCCTTTGCACCCGACATCCGTCTCGTCACGTGCGTGAAGGCCAAGGCGCCATCACCCCGCGCGGCCCGAGACCTCTACGTCTCGCCGCTCTTTGTGCGGGAACGGGCGTACACCGAGGCGCTCGGCGTTCCGTGGTTCATCCTGTCGGCCGAGCACGGCCTCGTGGCCCCTGACGAGTGGCTCGCGCCGTATGAGCGGTATCTACCCGACACCCCGGCGTCGTATCAGGAGGTGTGGGGTCGCTGGGTAGTCGAGCGTCTCGCCCTCCTTGCCGGCGACCTGCACGGACGTGTGATCGAAGTGCATGCGTCCGGGGATTACGTCCGCGCAATCGAAGGGCCGCTCCGGAATCGTGGAGCGGTTGTGCTCGAACCACTCCAGGGACTGCGTCCGGGCGAACGCCTTGCCTGGTACGACGCGGCCATGATGGAGATGTCTGCGCCCGCATCTGGCGGCCCTTCGAGCGACTCCGTGGATGTCTCCGACCTCGTGGCCACCCTGACGGACGAAACCAAGGCGCTCACGCCAACCGAGCTCCGAGAGCGCGGGCCGGAGGGGCTGAAGGTGCCCGGTCTCTACAGCTGGTGGGTGGATGAGTCCGGTGCGGCCGACCTGACCGAAGGGCTCGGCCACGTGGTCCACGAGGGTCTGATCTATGCCGGCCTGGCAGGGGCAACCCGATGGCCGAGTGGGAAACGATCGACCAACACCCTGTGGGGTCGCCTCAACGGCATGCATCTCGGCAAGCGCCACAAGTTCTCGACCTTCCGCCGGACCATCGGGTCAGTTCTCGCCACTGCTCACGGATGGGCGGACATCGAGGAGGCGGAGCTGACTCGGTGGATGGAGACTCATCTGCGCGTCATCGCACTGCCTTTCCCTGATGCCGACGAGCTCGGGCGGATCGAGGTGAGCGTCCTGGAGACGTTGAACCCACCACTCAACTTGAAGGATGTCCCGCCGTCGGATCTTCGGGCGCGACTCAAGGAACTGCGTCGCCGCTTGGTGCGTGACTCCTGGGAGGAGTGAGTGGTGCTTGCAGTTCAACGCGTTCAGCAGCAAAATGCAAGCATGGCTTCGATCACGATCCGCGACGTACCGGAGGACGCACGCGCAGAGCTCGCGGCTCGCGCCGCGCGAAGTGGCAGATCGATGCAGGAGTACTTACGATTGAAGCTCGTCGAGATCGCTTCCGTGCCCGAACGTGACGAGGTGCTGAGCCGGATCGCGAGGCGGCTCGAGCGCACCGGCGCCGATGTCACCGCTCAGCAGATCCTCACCGCCCGCGACGTCGACCGACGGTGACCGTCGTCGACGCCTCCGCCGTGGTCGCGGCGCTCGTCGACCGCGGCAGGGAGGGCCAGTGGGCCAGGACGATCCTGGCCGGCCCCTCCGTCGTCGCTCCGCACCTGCTGCCGGTGGAGGTCACGCAGGTCATGCGCCGACTCGTCGGTGCCCGGGTGCTCAGTGGCGACATTGCCACCTTGGCTCTCGCCGACCTGGCCGACCTCGCCATCCCGCTGTTCGACTTCGCGCCGTACGCCGATCGCATCTGGGAGCTGCGGGCGACGGTCACGGCGTACGACGCTTGGTACGTCGCCCTGGCGGAGTCGTTCGACGAACCGCTCGCCACGCTGGACCGCCGGCTGCGAAGGGCACGTGGGCTGCGCTGCCGGTTCGCCGCGCCTGAGGGCGCGAGCTGACGTGCTCGGGATCGGCCGGCCTCAGGCCGGGCTGGTCGCGAAGACGATCGCGCCGGGGACGTCGTCGTACGGACGCATGACGAGCTCGCCGTCGATCGTGAAGCCGGCGTCGCGGAGCCAGCGGGAGACCTGGTCGGGCCGGCGCCGGTGGCTGTCCATGCCGATCGCGCGGCCGGTGTAGCCCTGGGTCGAGCGGATCGTCCGGTCGCCGACGTGGAAGCCGACGAGGAGCGGGCCGCCCGGGCGGAGCACGCGGCGGAACTGCTCGAACACACCTGGTACGGCGTCGTCCGGGACATGGATCACCGACCAGAAGGCGAGGACGCCGGCGAGCGAGTGTTCTGGCAGGTCGAGGTCGGTCATCGTGCCGACCCGGAAGCTCAGGTCGGGGTGGTCGCGCCGGGCGATCGCGATCATCTCGGGGGAGAGGTCGATGCCGAACGCGTCGACGCCGAGGTCGCTGAGGTGGCGGGTGACGTACCCGGGTCCGCAGCCGACGTCGGCGACCGGGCCGCCTCCGGAGTCGTGCACCAGCTCGGCGAACAGCCCCAGGCTCGCGCGGAGGAAGGGGTGCGACTGCAGGAGGCCGCGCACCTGGTCGGCGTACCCGGAGGCGTCGGCGTCGTAGGAGCTGCGGGTGTCGGACAGCCAGTCGTCGGACATCGCAGGATCGTAGGGCGGCGAGGCGGCGTCGCGGCACTTCTTTCCGAAGCGGTGGGCACCGCGTTCGCCGCGGGGTTCGACAGGATCGAGCACCGGTGCCGGGCAAATGTCGAGTGACGGGGGCGCCGTTCGACGGGTAGACAAGATCCACTGACCCGAGGAGAACTCCCGTGACCGAGACCCGCACCCTGGCCCTGCCCGACGTCGACCTCGTGTACGACGTGCACGGGGCTGTCCCGCCGGCCGACGGGCGGCCGCTGCTGTTCATGATCGGGCAGCCGATGACCGCCGACGGGTTCAGTGACCTGGCGGCTCAGTTCCCGGACTGGACGGTGGTGACCTACGACCCGCGGGGGCTGGGACGGAGCACGGAGAGACGCGACGGGCGGGTCGACCAGCGGCCCGAGGACCAGGCCGCGGATCTGCACGCGTTGAAGGAGCACCTCGCCGGAGGCGAACCGGTCGAGGTGTTCGGCAGCAGCGGGGGCGCGATCGCCGGGCTGGCCTGGGCCGCACTGTTCCCCGACGACATCGCGACACTGGTCGCACACGAGCCGCCGTCGGTGTGGCTGCTGCCCGACGCCGAGGGAGCGGCCCGGGCGATGGCCGCGGTCCGGGACGCCTACCAGGCCGGCGGTGTCGGCCGGGGCATGGCGCAGTTCATCGCGACCACGATGTGGCAGGGCGAGTTCGGCAACGACTTCTTCGCCCAGCCGCCGGCCGATCCGGCCATGTTCGGCCTGCCGACCGAGGACGACGGCAGCCGCGACGACATGCTGCTGTCGGACCGGGCGGCGACGGTGCCGACGTACCGCTATGACCTCGACGCGATCAAGGCCGCACCCACTCGCGTGGTCGTGGGAGTCGGTGAGGAGACCGGGGACGCCATGACCGCGCGCACGTCGCGGGCCCTCGCGGACCGACTGGGTCAGCAGCCGGTCGTGTTCCCCAGCCACCACGGGGGATTCGTCGGCGGGGGACCGGAGAACCCGTACGCCGGGAAGCCGGTCGAGTTCGGCGTGACCCTGCGGCAGGTGCTCGAGGACTGAGCGGGCGCCGGCCGCGAACGCCGGCTGACCGGCGAGCCCAGGGCAGCACGCGCGAGATCGCGGGCCGCGACCGGTGTCGCCGCCCGTGAGCCCCGTGGCCGGGGCTTCGGAGCCTCGCTGCAGGCATCTTCTGCTCCGGCACCCGGCCAACGCAGGCGAGCGCAGCTGCGGACGACGCCGACGCATGCTGCCCGTGGCGCGACACCGTGGTGCCCATTCGCAGATCGACGGAGGTGAGGCACCATGGGCACTGTGGCGACGCTGCCACGCAGCCGCGCGCTGAAGGTCGCGGACCTCGAGTCGATGCCCGATGACGGGCACCGCTACGAGCTCATCGACGGATCCCTCGTCGTGACGCCCGCGCCGAGCGTGCGCCACCAGGTGGTCAGCATGGCGCTGACCCGGGCGTTGCTCGCACACGTGCCCGACGACCTCCAGCTGCTGAGCGCGCCGATCGACGTGCACCTCGCCGAGGACACCGGCGTCCAGCCGGCCTGCTCGTCGCCAGGCGCTCGGACCTCGTCGGCCGGGCGCAGACAGTGCCGCCTGTGCTGGTCGTCGAGATCCTCTCGCCGGGCACCCGGCTGATCGACCTCAACCTGAAGAAGGCGCGCTACGAGCGGGCCGGCGTGGCGTCGTACTGGGTGGTCGACTCGGACGAGCCGCAACTGCTCGCGTGGGAGCTTCGCAAGGGCGTCTACGTGCAGGTGGCCGATGTTGCTGCGGATGTGGAGTGGGTGGCGAGGACGCCGTACGCCGTGACGATCGTGCCCGCGCGGTTGCAGGAGTGAGTCGCGGGGTTCGACCGGCTCAACCACCGGCGGGGCGGAAGCCCGAGCAGAGAATCCGCAGCCAGGTGATCCTGCCGGCGTCGGTGTCGTAGTACGCCTGCTGCTCGACGAGGAAGAGCCCGTCGGGGTTGCGGACGCGGAAGCGGTAGGCGAGGTGGGCGCGGCCGCCGACCTCGCCGGTGCTGATCTCCTCGACGTCCTCGATGTGGTCGGAGTCCTCGAACCAGCAGCCGAGGAGGACGTCGTCGACCACGCCGGTCGCGGTGTCGGCCTGCCAGCTCCGGCCCGGCGTGAGGCCGGCGAAGTCGACGTCGTCGGCGAGCAGGGAGAGGAGAGCGGCGCGGTCCTTGGCGGCCAGGGCGGTGGCGAAGCGGTGGCCGAGCGTGGTCGGGGGTTTCGAGGCTCGCTGCGCTCGCACCTCAGCCACCGACCGGTGCCAGGGGGCGGCCCTCGGCGGTCCAGGCGGTGACCCCGCCGTCGAGGTGCGCGACGTCGGCGTACCCGAGCTGGTGCAGGGCGACGACACCAAGGGCCGAGCGGCCGCCGGAGGCGCAGAAGAGGATCGTGCGCCGGTCGGGGTGGAGCTCGGCGAGGTGGTACGGGCTGGTCGGGTCGGCGTGGAACTCGAGCATGCCGCGTGGAGCCAGCACCGCGCCGGGGATCGTGCCGGTGTGGGCGATCTCGGCCGGTTCGCGCAGGTCGACGAGGGTCACGTGATCAGTCTCCATGGCGTGGGCGAGCTCGGCCACGGTGAGATTGCGGATGCGTGCCTTGGCGTCGGCGACGAGGTCCTTGACGCCGTGGGTCGTGGTGGTCATGTCGGGACTCCTCGGGTGGGACGGGATGGGTCCTGACAGGACACCAGCGACGCCAGTGGGCGGCATCCGTGCTCGCCACGGATCTTCGGCGCGGAGACGCACCGGTGCGACACTGCGGGGATGGAGGATCCCCGGTGGTCCGCTGTGACCGCGCGCGAGCGTGAGGTCCTGGCGCTGGTCGGCGCGCACCTGCAGAACCGCGAGATCGCCGAGCGCCTGGTCGTCTCCGAGCGGACCGTCGAGAGCCACGTCTCCTCCCTGCTGCGCAAGCTGGAGTGTCCCGACCGGCGGGCGCTGGCGAGGCTGGCTGCTGCGACCCCGGCCCGGGACTCGCTGCCCGTCCCGTTGACCAGCTTCGTCGGCCGGGAGGGGGAGAGTGCGGCGCTGCGCGAGCTGGTCGCGTCCCACCGGCTCGTGACGGTGGTCGGCCCGGGTGGCTGCGGCAAGACCAGGCTGGCGCTGCACGTGGCGGGTACGACGCCCGGCCGGACGGTGCCCCAGTACGTCGACCTGGCACCGCTCCCGCCGGGCAGCGAGGTGGCGGAGGCGTTCTGCCAGGCGCTGCACGTGCAGCCGGAGCGGGAGGACGCGGCCACCTCGCTCGCCCACGCGCTGGGCGTCGGCGCGCCCTGGCTGGTGATCGACAACGGCGAGCACGTGCTGGACTCGCTGGCACCGCTCGTGGCCGGCCTGCTCGCCCGCAACGAAGAGCTCTCCGTGCTCGCAACCAGCCAGGCGCCGCTGAACATCGGCACCGAGACGGTCTTCGAGCTCGCTCCGCTCGACGTCCCCGAACCGACCGCGACGGCTGCAGCCGTGCTCGAGTCGCCGGCGGGCCGGCTGTTCGCCGAGCGCGCGGCGGCCGTGTCTCCGGGCTTCGGCGTGACCGACGAGAACGCCGGCGCGATCAGCGAGATCTGCGAGCGCCTGGACGGGTTGCCGCTGGCCCTCGAGCTCGCCGCTGCCCGGCTGCGGCACTTCTCGCCGGCCGAGCTGGTCGCGCTCCTCGGTCAGCGATTCGCCCTGCTCCGGGACGCGGCGGTCGGTTCCGGCGCCCGTCAGCTCACGCTCGAGGAGGCGCTGCGCTGGAGCCGCGACCTGCTCGAGGACGGGGAGCGCGTGCTGCTCGACCGCTGCTCGGTGTTCCCCGGGGACTTCGACGTCGAGTCGCTGCTGGGCGTCGTCGCGGCCGAACCGCTGGACTCGGACGACGTGACCGCCGGCCTGCCGCGCCTGCTGGACCGCTCGCTGGTCGCGCGGCACCGGGTCGGGGGCCGATCGGCGTACCGGTTGCTGGACAGCGTCCGCGAGTACGCCGCCTCGCGGCTCGCCGAGCGTGGCGAAGCAGAGGCCATGCGCGAGCGGCACACGGCGTACTTCCTCGAGGAGGCTGCCCGTCGCGCACCCTGGCTCCGCGACGGGCGGCAGGTCGAGACGCTGGCATGGTTCGACCGGCACTGGAACGACCTCAGCGCCGCGGTCCGGCACGCGTTGGACACGTCCGACGGCGGTGATCGGGTCTGGGCCCTTCTGGCGGCGATCGGGCCCGGGTGGGAGGTGCTCGGGTCGCGGGCCGAGGCGTACCGCTGGGTGGACGACCTCCTGCCCGACCGGCCGCCGCCGACTCCGGTCGCGACCGGTGCTCTCGCTGCGGCCGCGGACCTGCTGCTCTACCAGGACATCAACCGCGCAGCCGCCCTTGTGGCCGACGGTCGCCGGCTCCTCGACCCGGCCGACGGGGCGGCCGACGCGTTCAGCCTGCTGATCAAGGGCGTCGCGGCGGCGTACCGGCAGGAGCCGGGGGCGCGCGCCTGCCTGGCCGAGGCCGTGGCCGCTTCGAGCCGGCTGGGCGATGCGTGGCTGGAGGGCGTGGCTCGGGTCGAGCTGGGGCTCTCGCTGCCCGACCTCGACGAGGGCGTGGAGCTGGTCATGAACGGGGTGGTGCTCCTGGCTCGCACCGGTGACCTGGTACGGCAGTCGAACTCGCTGTTCCGGCTCGGCATGCGCGCGGTGCTGCAGCGGATCCGGCCGGTCGACGCGGCGGACTGGCTCTCGCGAGCCGCCGAGCTGGGGCGTCGCGGCAATAGCGTGCAGGAGGTACTGCACGCGCGGGTCGGGCTCGCGCTGCTGGCTCGGTACGCCGAGGGGCTCACTCTGGACGAGGCCGAGTTGGGGGAGCTCGCCCGGGAGTTCCAGCGGATCGGTGACCGCCGCTGCCTGGCGCGCGCGCAGGTCGGTCTCGCGCTCGCTTCCGTGGCGCGGGGCGACCGGGCCGGTGCCGACGCGATCTGCGCCCGCGTGCAGGAGGACCTCACGGAGGCCGGCGACACCGGGACGCTGGAGTGGGCGCGGGGGGAGATGGGCTGAGGGGTTTCGACAGGCTCAACCACCGAGGGCGGCCGGCTGCATCGCCGGCACGAAGCCGGCTTCGTTGGTCATGAAGTCGAGCCAGCCGTGCTCGGTGACCAGGACGAGGTCGCCGTCGAAGACCGCCTCCATGTGGTTGGCATAGCGCCAGCCCCTGAACCAGACCAGCTCGTTCGGGCCGAGCACGCACCGGCCGGGGCGTACGACGACCGTCACGATGGCGTGCTCGTAGCGGCGCCGCCAGCCGAGGCCGAACGACTGGGCGGCGTCGCGCAGCACCTCGGTGATGTCCTCGTCGTCATCGAGGAGGGCCGGGACCTCGAGGGGGCGTACGTCGAGCACCTTCTGCGTCGTCGAGGGACGGTGGACGAGGGCCAGCCAGGCCGTGTCCTCGGCGAGATCGACGCGTTCGGCGATCTGGGTGATCAGCTGGGCAGGGTCGCGGACGTCGTACGAATGCAGCTCCATGGAGGCGAGCATGCCCACAGCGGAGCCCTCGTGACGGTTGTCCACAGGCCGGGTTTTCGGCGTTGCTGCGCCTCATCACACGGCAGCAGTCTGGCGGCGTCGGAAGGAGACAGCAGATGGGCTACAGCACCGATTTCCTCGGGCACATCGAGATCGAGCCGCCGCTGAACGATGCGGAGATCGAGTACCTCACGGCGTTCTTCGGTTCCCGGCGGTGCTGGCGACCGGGCGGTCCGTACGACGTGCCGGGCAACCCGCGCGCCGAGAGCCTCGACGGCTCGTGGGGCGACCGGGGCAACGAGTGCGCCGCCGGTCAGCCGAACCTCTGGTGCGACTGGACGGTCTGCTGGGACGGCTGCTGCCTGACCTGGAGCGGCACGGAGAAGTCGTACTCGATGATCCCGTGGCTGCGGTATCTCATCGACCACTTCCTCGGGCCGAGGGCGCTGGCCGCGCAGGACCCGCGGTTCGCCGGGTTCACCTTCGACCACCACCTGTCCGGCGTGATGGTCGGGTGCCGGCGGGACACCAAGGAGCTGTTCGTCGTGCGCGTCGACGGCACCGACGTCGTCGAGGAGACGCTGCGGCGCCCGGACCCGAGCTACCTCGGCTACCCGCCGCTGGCCTACGAGGACGCGATCGACCGCGACCGGGAGCGGATCGAGCGCCGTCGGCGTCGGCGGCGGAGCAACGTGGTGGTGAGTCTCGACGGGCGAAGGTGAGCGGGGCGCACGTGGCCGGGCCGGGCCTGCGCTCAGCCGACCGGAGTGACCAGCGCGGCGCGGGCGAGGTCGCACGCCGCGGGCGGCACCTGCTGCCTGCGCGGACCCCGCGTCGGGGTCAGGACGGAGAGCACCTCCACCGTCGCGCGCCCCAGCTCGAAGGCGTCATGCTCGGACAGGGCCTCGCCGTTGCGTAGGCGCCATCCCGCCTCCGTCAGAACGCGCGGCCCGGAGTCGGTGATCAGCCGGTACGGATCCTTCCCAGCGGCCACGGCGAGGAGGGCGACCACTCCGGCGTGTCTCTCGGCCCTCTCCTTGCCCAGGGGGAGCGAGGTGACGATCAGCGACCAGATGCCTTCCGGGTCGCCGGTCAGGTCGCGTCCCTTCGGTGCGCGGACCAGCCGACCCCGGTGCTTTCGCACCAGTCCCATTGCTGTCGCGGTCTCGCGCAACCGGGCCACGGGAGGCGTGTGCTCCTCCCGGTTCGCCTTGCCCCACCAGTCCTGACGGCCCAGCACGTCCGCGAGGACGGTCACGACCTCCGGCTTGAGATAACCGGCCTGGGTGAGTGGGATCCCGCCCTCGCCGACGAGCTCGAGCAGTCGCACGTACGGCGACACCAGCGCCTGCCGCTCGGCCGGCGAGCTGGTCGGCTCGCCGCGCAGATCGGCCGCCACCACCAGCTCGGGAAGCGCGAGCATCGGTCCCCACGGTGTGCGGCGGACGAGGTCGGCGAAATCCTCCGCCAGGGTGTCGGGCAGCACTGCCGTGCGTGTCGTGCGCAACGAGTCGCGCACGGCCGAGTCGTGGGCGACCAGGTCGAACTCGTCGGGGTCGAAGCCGTCAGGCATCCATTCAAGGCGCTCGCGCGACCAGTCGTCGGCGTTCGCGAGGTTCGCGATGGCGGCCAGCAGCTCGTGGTAGCCGGGGACGCCACCGCAGTCCTCGGGAGGGCACGCGCGCTTGCCGTCGACCACCGTGGCGCCCGGCGCCTCGGTGTCGGGCGGGAGCACCTGCTCGACCTCGAGCGTGTGGTCCCAGGAGTCCCCGAAGTCGTATTCGTAGTAGAGCCGGTCGCCTGCGTCGGACAGCACCTGGTCGAGTCGGATGTCGGCCTCCGGGACACCTTCTGCGCCCTCCTCGAGGTCGAACTCCGTGACGAACGCGTCGACGAGGGGATCGGTGCTGACCCGGAAGGCGTGCAGGTGCGAATTGGTCCAGCCGAGGGCATGCTGAAGCACCTCGTGCACCTGGTCGAGCCGGAGGTCCCCGCGCAGCTCGAGGCGTCGCCAGATCGGCGGCTCGGCGCCGTCGAGGTCGACCCGGATCCGGAAGCGGCGTACGACGTGCGGCGGGTCGGCGTACGAGGGCTGCCGGCGGGTCGGCAACACTCCGCCGACGGCGTCGTCGATGGCGGCGAAGATCTCCTGCGGCCCCATTCCGCTGGCGAGGAGCCGTTCGGAGAGCTCACGCCCTTCAGAGGGGGCGACTGGGTCCCGGTCCGGCACCGGTCCAGCGTAGGTCACGCTCCGACGGTCTGGATTGATCCAGTTCGCACCTCGTCGGGTCCCACGATCACGTGCGGCCGGGTGCCGTTTCTGCTCGAGGGCCGCGGCCGGGCTCGCTGAAACCGGCCCCCGCACCCAGGAAGTTGCCTTCATATCCAAACACCTGTTCAGTGTCGCCTAGCGTGGATACGCCACGCTCAAGTTTGGGTTCGTCTGCTGGCGGGGATGGCTCGGGCACGATTGGCGCGTGACCCCCGACCGCCGGCGCCCTTCCTCGGACGCTGATCTCCGCTTCGCGACCTGGCCCGGACGACCCGCTTGGTTGGTCAGCCCTCTCATGAGCTTGCTCGAGGGCCGTGCGTTCGCGGAGCTCACCCCGCGGGAAGCGGTCGAGTTCCTCGGCGTTCTCGCCCAACTTCAGGTGGTTCGGTCTGCCATCGCCTGCGTCCCGGTTCTCACCACGGCTGCTGTTCTCGACGTGACTGGCGCTGCGAGGTCCTGGTCGTCGCTGATGTGGGCGGTCACGTTCGCGGCAGTCTTGATCGTTCCGATGTACATCTTGGTGCTCGCCGGAGTGCAGCTCTACTTGCGCCGGTGCGCCACGGAGGTGGAAACGCTTGATCAGCGGCACAAGCTCGTGCTCCGTGTGCTCCGCCTCGGACCGCTAGTCGGGGTTCTGCTGGCAGCCTTGGTCGGCTGGCTCTTCCACTAGCGACGAAGGCTGGGCTTGGTCCGCAGGTCGGTGTGGCGGCGCTGGAGGGGTGCCAGGCCCTTCCGGGCCTGCAGGAAGTCGCGGATCAGGGTGCCCCACTCCTCCTCGCTGCCCCACCGGTTGCGGCGCGCGGCGATGAGCTTGAGGAGAGCGTCGGCGCGGGTCTTGTTCGTCATCATCGCGGCGCGGTCGCCGATGACACGGTCGCTGGCGTTGAAGAAGCTCTCCAGCGGGCCTGTCGAGAGCGGTAGGTCGTCGGGCCGGCTGAGTACCTGTGGTCGGATGATGCGGTCCAGGCGCCAGCTGGCGTTCCAGGCGGCCGTGTACTCCGAGTCCTCACGGTGACGGCGCTCGATGCCAGTCCGGTACTCCTCCCAGTGCTTCTCCGAGACCTGGGCGCGCCCGAGGAGGCCGTGGAGCGGGTCTGAGCCGTTGATCTTGAACGCCGGCGGCATCGGGTCGGTCAGGTTCTTGCGCAGGTGCCACTCGCAACGCCAGGTCTCCACGTCGGGCCACTGCAGCAGCGCGGCGTCCTTCGTGACGCCGCCGTCGGTCACCGCCCACTGTGGCTGCCCGGGCAGCGTCGCGAGGAACCGCTTCCACGCCGTCTTCGTGGCGGCCGGAAAGGCGCCGATCGCGGCGACGTAGGGCCGGTTCGGCCCCTCGTAGCCCATCACCCCGAACACGTAGAACGCCAGCGTCTTGCCGGTGGCGCCGGAGTAGTGCAGCGGGTCGTCGTCGAGGAGCACCTCCTTCGGCCACCGCTTCGGCGCGTACGCGTCCCAGATCACCGGCGCAAACACCTCCACCCAGTCCGAGACGACCTGGGCGTGTGCGTTGGGCGCCGCACGGAGCTTGCCGGACTTCGTCTTCCGAGGTGCGGTGTCCAACGCGCGGCCGGCGCGCTTGCGCACAGCGTCCGCCGTGGACCGGTACGTCGCGCCCGCGGCGACCTGCGCCAGCGCCCAGGCGACGTCCTTCGCACTGAACCCGTACAGCCGTGGCGCCGGCAGCCCTTCCCAAGCCTCGAGGGTCGTCTGGCACTCCGGACAGGCGTGTCCCTCCACGGTATGGGCCACGATCCGCGGCAGAGTCTCGGTGAACCGGTGCTTCATGCCGGTCTTCGGGTAGCACCACCAACGTTGCCGCCGCTGGCCATCGCGGCCGTACCACCCGGCGCGCACGACGGTCGAGCCCTTGTGCCGACCGTCCGGACATCGCGGAAGTTCCACAAACTCAAGCGTGCCATATCCACGCTAGGCGACAGTCGACACCTGTACGATAGACGTAGGTCCGGTGGTGATACCGATGGCTCAGGCCCCGGACCGCACCCGGTTCATCTGGGTGGGCCTCTCACGGGCCGGCTGCCCATCACGCGTGAGAACGACAAGTCTCGTTCGATGCTGCGTGCTGGGAGGTGTTCGCAAGTGGCGGTCATGCTGGACTCCTCCGGTGCCCACCCCGTGCTCGCGTGCGTACAAAGGGTGGCCGAGGAGCTGGCCGGGATCACCGACGTACCGGTGGAGTACCTGGGCACGAGTGAGAAGGCCGACACCCTGGTCGCCCTCACTGCGGTGGCCGCGCAACTGGACGCGTTGCGGCTGAGGTTGCTGGCGGCTGCCGACGACGTCGCCGCCCGCGATGGTGCCCGGGATCCGGGCGCGTGGCTGGCTCACGAGACTCGCGGGGACCGGCGTGAGCAGCAGCGCGACCATCGGCTGGGCGCTGCACTGGCCGACCGGTGGCACCACCTGGCCGTCGGGCTGGCTTCTGGGACGGTGAACCTGGCCCAGGCGCGGGTGATCACCCACGCCCTGGACGCCCTGCCCGACCACGTGCCGGCCGACGTCGTGGCTTCCGCGGAGACCCAGCTGGTCGGCTACGCCGCCGACTTCGGCCCATCCGACCTGCGCGTGCTGGGCCGCCGGATCCTCGACGTGGTCGCCCCCGAGATCGCCGATGAGGCCGAAGCCCGGGCCCTGGAGGCCGAGGAACGCCACGCCGCGGAGCACACCACCCTGACCCTGACCTCGTGCGGGGACGGCACCACGCGCCTGCAGGGCCGGCTCCCCGATGCGGCCGCGCACCGGCTGGCCACCTACCTCGACGCGTTCACCTCACCCCGACGCGGCTCAGGCCGGGACTCGGTCGAAGGTCCCGGGCCGATCGAGCGTCGTCGCGGGCAGGCGTTCTGCGCCCTGCTCGAACACCTCGACCCGGCGACGCTGCCCGACCACGGCGGGGACGCCACCACCGTGATGGTCACCATGACGCTCGACCAGCTGCGCGGTGACCTCGCCACCGCAGGCGTGATCAGCAGCGACGATCTCCAGATCAGCGCTGGTCAGGCCCGGCGGCTGGCCTGCACCGCCCAGATCCTCCCGGTCGTGCTCGGCACCAACTCCGAGATCCTCGACCTCGGCCGCACCAGCCGCCTCTACAGCCGGGCCCAACGCAAAGCCATGCGCATCCGCGACCGACGATGTCGCGCCCGAGGGTGCACGGTGCCGGCCACGTGGTGCGAAGCCCACCACCTCACACCCTGGGCCCACGGCGGGAAGACCGACCTCGACGACGGCGTGCTGCTCTGCTCCTTCCACCACCACCGGGCCCACGACGATCGATACGACGTGACCCGGACACGCGACGGCGACCTCGAGTTCCGACGCCGAACAGAGCGGGCCGCCTGATGGGGTCAGGCACGCACTCGACCGATCCGTGGGGCAGAGCCGGCGCCGAGCCGTGCTCAGCGCACCTGCCGGCCTGCCGGGCGCGACCAGGTCGCGGTGACCTTCTTGCCACGGTCGAGGGCGGTCGTGTGCCACTCGTCGGCGACGTCCTCGACGATGGCCAGCCCGCGGCCGTGCAGCTCGTCCCAGCCGGGGTGCTGGGTGACCGGCACGCCGGGGGCGTCGTCGATGACGCTGAGCTCGACCCGAAGGTCGGTGGCGACCAGCTCGACGCCGATGACGTCGGCTCCGGCGCGGACGGAGTTGGTGACCAGCTCGCTCACCACCAGCACGACATCGTGGGTCTCAGGCGTCTCACGGGCACCGACCTCGCCCTCGAAGGCGTCGGCCACGAACGCTCGAGCCGCGCTGGGGGCATGGAGATCGCCGGGGAGCTGCGTCCTCATGCGGCACCGGTCCAGCGAATGGCGAGCGTGGCGATGTCGTCCGCGGCGTCCTGGTTGCCCAGTCGATCCAGCGCGTGCGCGACGAGATCGTCGACCGGCGCGTCCGCCACCGGGGCGAGCACGTCGGCGAGACGGGCGAGGCCGGTGTCGATGTCCTCGCCGCGGCGCTCGACGAGCCCGTCGGTGAAGCAGAACAACGTGGCGCCCGGCGGCATCGAGAGGGTGGCCAGGGGATACGGTCCGACGCCGGCTCCGAGCGGGCGACCCGGCGTGACGTCGACGTACG
>DATAKN010000182.1:0-21331 GCA_036261595.1 Marmoricola sp. | reverse complement strand
TCACCTGCTTGGCGATGCGCTGGTACGCCGCGTCCAGGCTCGGCTTGAGCTCGTCGAACTCCACCTCGACGGTGAGCTTCGCGCGGGTGGGGTTCAGCGTCTCGACGGCGCTCTTCACAGGTGCTCTCCTTGCGACTGACTACGGTCGGGTCCGGCGGTCCGGACTGCGCGGCTCGCGTGGCCGCGCCGGGATGTCGGGCGTCGTTGCCACGGCCGCGCCACGCCGACAGGTCAGCCTACTTCAGGGGCGACGACGGGCCGAAATCAGCGTCCGGAGCCCGATCCGTCACGACGACCGCACCGGGTGGGTCACCTGCTCCCGGACCAGCGCGAGGGCATCCTGCGGGCTCAGCCCCAGCGCTCGGGTCTGGGCCAGGTAGGCGGCCGCCGCTTCCCTCGCCGCACGATCGACCTGGTCGCCGGCGACGAAGCTGCCACCCCTCCCCCGCGTCTGGATCAACCCGGACTGCTCGAGCTCGCGGTAGGCCCGGGCGACCGTGTTGGCAGCGACACCCAGCTCGTCGGCCAGCCCGCGCACCGTGGGGAGCCGGTCACCGGGCCGCAAGACCCCATGGTCGATCTGGTCGGCCAGCTGGCTGCGGATCTGCTCGTACGGCGGGGCGCTCGACGTCGCGTCCAGGGAGATCACGCCCAGCACGCTACCGAGCGGTCGCCCGGAGCGGCAGGACGTCGTACGGAGTCGGGGCGACAGGACTCGAACCTGCGGTCTCCTGCTCCCAAAGCAGGCGCGCTAGCCACTACGCTACGCCCCGGTGCGACCCGGACGACGTGTCGCCCGGCCGGCCCGCTGAGTCTAGAGGACAGCCGCCGCGCGGCCCGAATCGTGCACACCGCGGGGCCTGTGGCACCATGGTGCGCGGCTCCCCGGCGACGTGCTGCGGCACGACTCGGCGCCACGCGGATGTAGCTCAATGGTAGAGCCCCAGTCTTCCAAACTGGCTACGCGGGTTCGATTCCCGTCATCCGCTCCGAACCCCGAGAACTCCGCTCAGTGCGGCAGCGCGTCGAAGGCGCGGTAGACCATCCAGGCCGGCCAGAACACCGCCTGCACCAGCGAGAAGGCGTGCTCCCAGAAGCCGTCGGCCTGCTGCCAGAACCAGAACAGCGCGCCGAAGATGCCGATCCCGTACAGTGCGCCGCCGCCCGCGGCCGCCCCCGTGTTGTTCGCCATGACTCCAGCCTGCCCCCGGCCGACGGCCCGCGCACGGGTCGAACGGCCTGACCCGCAGACCGGTCAGCGTGACCGGTCAGCGATGCAGGAGGGTGGGGCGCCGGTGCACCATGACCAGGGCCGCGTCGTCGTTGCTGGTGGACAGGTCGGAGATGAGTTTCTGGGCCGCCCGCTGGTACCCGCTCGGGAACAGCAGCTGGGCGCGCCCGGCGAGCTTGTCGATGCCGCTGCCGATGTCCCGGCTGACGGTCTCGACGATGCCGTCGGTGTACATCAGCAACGCGTCGTCGGGCAGCAGCCGGCCCCGGACCACCTCGAACCCGGCGTCGGCGACGAGCCCGAGGACGGGCCCGTCGGAGTCCAGGATCGACCAACGCCCCGAACCGGCGTGCAACCAGACTGCAGGCGGGTGCCCCGCCTTGCGCAGCTCGAAGTCGCCGGTGCGCAGGTCGAGATGCAGATGGATCGCGGTGGCGAAGCCCTCGTCCCAATCCTGGCGCAGGAGGTACTCGTTGGCGTCGGCGAGGAACCGGTCGGGCCCGACCGCGGACGCGAGGCCCGCGAAGGCACCGGAGAGCAGCAGCGATCGGGTGCCGGCCTCGATGCCCTTGCCGGAGACGTCCACCACGATCAGCTCGAGCGTCGATCCGTCGGTGGCACGACTCGCGACGATGAAGTCACCGCCGAACGACGTACCGCCGGCCGAACGGGTGGCCGAGTCGACCTCCCACTCCCGGGGCAGATCGGGGATCACGCCCTGCTTGGAGATCCGGTCACGCAGGTCGACGAACATCGACTCACCCCGCGGGCCCGAGACCCCCAGCCGGCTGCGGCGGAACGAGGTCACGATGACCAGCAGCGCGATCGCGAAGGTCACCACGACCCGCGTCACCGTCCGCGTGCTGATTGAGGGCTGGACGGCGAGCAGCACGACCACGCCGAGAAGCGCGAAGATCACGAACCAGGGCAGGGTGCGAGGTCCCAGCCAGAGACTCGCCAGGAAGATCGGCAGCAGCACCGTGGTCTGCGGCACGAGGTCGACCTCGACCGCACCGACGGCGACGATCAGCACCGTCAGCGCGACGAGGAAGAGCAGAGCAGGCCGGTCGGAGTCCACGACCCTGCGCCGGATCCGCATCGTCCAGTCACGGACGCCGTCGCGCGGCCCGGAGACGACGCGCTCGAAGCTGGTCAACGCTGCACCTCGGCTCGAAGGGACGGGGAGCACAGCTCCAGTCGACAGGTCTCCGCGCGGCGCCACGGCGGCAGGACTGCCGGCATGGTGACGCATCGGGGGCTCAGCCTACGGCCCGCGAGCGGAACACGGGCTGGCACCGCGCACACCAGAACAGGTTGCGTCCGACCAGGGTGTCGGTGCGCACGCGGGTGCCGCACACCAGGCAGGGCTGCCCGTGGCGCCGGTAGACGTAGACCTCACCCCCGTGATCGTCCTTGCGCGGCGGCCGGCCCATCGCCTCCGGGGTGTGCTCGGGACGCACGGTGTCGATACGCCCGGTCCGGACGCCGTACTCCATGAGCTCGACGAGGTCGGCCCACAGGGCCAGGAACTGGCTGCGTCGCAATGTCTTTCCGGGTCGCAACGGATGGATCCGGTGCCGGAACAGGATCTCGGCCCGGTAGACGTTGCCGACGCCGGCGAGGACGGCCTGGTCCATGAGCAGGTCGCCGATCGGACGGTGGCTGCGGGAGATGCGCGCCCACGCCCGCGCCGGATCGGCGTCCGGTCGCAGCGGATCCTCGCCGAGCTGGCCGAGGATCCGCTCGCGCTGCTCGGCACCGACCAGGTCGCACTGCGTGGCGCCACGCAGGTCGGCGTACGCCGTGTCGTTGTGCAGGCGAAGGCGGACCTGTCCCACGGGCAGCGGCAGCGGCTCGCCGGCAGCCCGCGACGAGACGTCGAACTTGCCGATCAGGCCGAGGTGGACGTGGATGAACCGCTCCCCCGCCAGCTCGATGAAGAGATGCTTGCCGGCCGACTCCGCACCGACGCACAGCGAGCCGTCGACCAGGGCCGCATCGGCGGCGAACCGGCCCTGCGGGCTGCCGACCCGCACCGGGCCGCCGCCGAAGGCGGCCGTCAGCTCTCGGGCGAGCCGCAGCAGCGTGTGGCCTTCAGGCATCCGGCCCCAGGCCCTTGGCCGAGTCCGGGAGCTCGGGGAGAACCCCGGTCGCCTCGTAGGAGGACAGCATCCCGATCCGACGCACGTGCCGCTCCTCACCGCTGAACGGCGTGCGGAGGAAGACGTCGACGAAGTGCGTCATGTCCTCGACCGAGTGCATGCGACCGCCGACCGAGATCACGTTGGCGTCGTTGTGCTCCCGGGCGAGCACGGCGGTCTCCTCGCTCCAGACCAGCGCCGCCCGCGCGCCGTCGACCTTGTTCGCCGCCATCTGCTCGCCGTTGCCGGAGCCTCCGATGACGACGCCCAGGCTGCCGGGGTCGGCGACGACACCCTCGGCCGCGCGGAGGCAGAAGACCGGGTAGTCGTCCACTGCGTCGTAGACGAACGGCCCGTGGTCGACGGGTTCGTGGCCGTGGTCGCGGAGCCAGCCGAGCAGGTGTTCCTTCAGCTCGAGGCCGGCGTGGTCGGATCCCAGGTGCACGCGCATGGGCGTCAGGGTAGCCATGCGCGCCGGCCACCCGCCGAGGAGATGCGGATCGTGCGCTCCGGGGTGCTCAGACCCGGTGCTGCCGCAGGAATCCGGCGATCTGGCGCACTGCGGGCTCCGCGGCGTCGAACTGCTCCGGATGGCGCCAGAACCCGTGGACCTGTCCCAGGTAGCGGGTGCCGACCACGTCGACCCCGTGCTCGGCGAGCCGCCGGACCAGCTCCTCACCCTCGTCGCGCAGCGGGTCGTGCTCCGCAGTGAGGATCAGGGTCGGGGGCAGGGTGCCGAGCCGGTCGCTGAACAGCGGCGCGACGTCGGGGTCGGTGCGATCGGCCGGGTCGGCGTACTGGTCCCAGTACCAGGCCGCCTCGGCAGCGTCGAAGGCGTCCGCAGCCGTGCGGTAGGAGTCGAAGCCCGCACCCGGGTCCAGGAACGGGTAGATCAGCACGGCGGCTGCGAACCGTCCCGGGTGCCGCAGCGCGGCGACCAGGGCCAGGTTGCCGCCGGCGCTGTCGCCGTGGACGTACGTCGGCAGGTCCAGCCCGTGTGCCGGGGCCTCACGGTCGAGCCAGGCGAGCACCGTGTCGACGTCGTCGGGCGCGGCGGGGAACCGGTGCTCGGGCGCTCGCCGGTAGTCGACGCTCAGCACGGCCATCCCGGCACGGTTGGCGAGCCGCCGCGCTGCCCCGTCGTGGGTGTCGATGTCGTGGAACACGAAGCCGCCGCCGTGCAGGTGGACGACCAGCCCATCGCCGCCGGAGGGCCGGTGCAGCCGGCAGCGCACACCGTCGGCGTCGACCTCGACGACCTCGTGCACGGGCTCGCGGGACAGGCTCGCCGCATCGGCACGCTCCTGGGCACGGGCCGCGGCGATGTCGAACGCCGGGTCGTAGGCCTTCAGCGCGGCGTCGTACGCCGCCACCTCGGCCCGGGCCTGCGGGTGGAGCACCACGGCCCGCTCACCGACCCATCAGCGCGTCGAGGCCGACCGCCATCGCGGCCGCCAGGCGGAAGTCCAGGCGCGAGTCGGGCACGGTGACCGTGTACCGGTCACGCACCGAGAACCGCCGCTCCACGCTCATCACGGGTCGGCCGGACGGGTCCAGGAAATCGAAGTGGAACGCGAACGGGAAGTCCACCAGCCGGCGGGCGATCGCCACCACGACGTTACGCTCCTGGCCGGTTGCCTCCAGACCGGGGCCGTTGAGGTGGAAGGTCGAGCGCACCAGACTCCTGCCGAAGTCCTTGGCGAAGTAGCCGATCGGACTGCCCGCGGCGTCGTACACGTCGTAGCCCGACGCCAGGTCGATCGCCTTGCGTGCCTTGAACGAGAACACCGGCTGCGTGCGCTGCTCGTCGGCGTAGAACGTGACCTGCTCCTTGAGCGCCAGCCGCTTCTGCTGGGCCCTCGCCATCAGCTGGCCGGGCTTGCCGTCCGGTCCGGCGACCCGGATCTCGTAGCGGTTGACCATCATCGTGAGCCGCTGGTTCACGAAGAAGGCGGGCACGTACATCGGCGCATTCACGGCGACAGCCTAGGCAGCACACCCCTAGGGTGCGGGCATGGCGATCCTCGGCTGGACGGTGCTCACGCTGGTCTTCGTGGACGAGCTGCTGGCGGTGGCTGCAGCGGTCGTGTGGGGCCAGCACACGACCGGCGTGTGGCTGGGGATCGGCATGGGACTGCTCACCGTCCTGGTCTGGGCCCTCTTCGCCTCACCCCGGGCCCGGTTCGGCGGAGCGGTCGTCCGGCCGGTCACCAAGGTGCTGGTGTTCTCCCTCGCCTCCGTCGGCCTGTGGGCCGCCGGACACCACGGCCTGGCCGTCGCCCTGTTCGTGTTCTCCGCCGTGGTCAACGGGCTGGCACAGCTGCCCTCGGTGAAGGTGCTGGTCCGCGACTGAGGCTGGCCCACCGGCGGTGCGCCTCAGCCCTCCAGGCGCGCCAGCTCCTCGTCGACCAAGGCCGGATCCAGCTTGGTGAAGACCGGGGTCGGCTTGCCGACCGGCGTACCGACCTTCAACGCGCGCCGCTCCCAGCGCACGGCGCCGGAGTACTCGCCGGTGATGATCGGGTACGGCGCCCCGCCGTCGAGGTCGTCGACCTCGGCGATGTGCGGCATCGGCTGGACGTCCCCGGCGCCTCCGAGCACCGCGTCCACCGCGTTGGCGGAGAACGGCAGGAACGGTGAGAGCACGATGTTCAGGTCGGCGACGCACTGGGCCACCACGTGGAGCACGGTGCCGAGCCGCTCGCGCTGGTCCTCTCCCTTGAGCTTCCACGGCTCGGTCTCGGTGACGTACTTGTTCACCTCACCGACCGCGCGCATCGCCTCGCCGATCGCCGCCTTCTGCCGGTGCCGGCCGATCAGCTCGCCGACGGTCCCGAACGTTGCTTCGGCCACCGCCAGCACGCGCTCGTCCTCCTCGGTGAGCGCGCCCGCGGGCGGGATCTCGCCGAAGTTCTTCGCGATCAGCGTGGCCGTGCGGTTCACCAGGTTGCCCCAGCCCGCCACCAGCTCGTCATTCGTACGCCGGACGAACTCGGCCCAGGTGAAGTCACTGTCCTGGCTCTCGGGTCCCGCAGCTGCGACGAAGTAGCGGAACGCGTCCGGCTGGTAACGGCTGAGCAGGTCGCGCACATAGATGACGACCTTCTTCGACGAGGAGAACTTCTTGCCCTCCATGGTCAGGAACTCCGAGCTCACCACCTCGGTGGGCAGGTTGAGCTGGCCCAGCTCATGGGTGGTGCCGCCCTTGCTGCCGCGGCCGTCGTAGGCGAGCAGCTCGGCGGGCCAGATCTGGCTGTGGAAGGTGATGTTGTCCTTGCCCATGAAGTAGTAGGACAACGCGTCGGGGTCGTTCCACCAGTCGCGCCACCGGTCCGGCTCGCCGAGGCGCCGCGCCCACTCGATGGAGGCCGACAGGTAGCCGATCACCGCGTCGAACCACACGTAGAGCTTCTTGCTCGGGTTGTCGCGCCAGCCCTCGAGCGGCACCGCGATGCCCCAGTCGATGTCGCGCGTCATCGCCCGGGGCCGGATCTCCTCGAGGATGTTCTTGCTGAACCGGATCACGTTCGGCCGCCACAGGCCGCTCCGCTCGCGCTCGTCGAGCCACTCCCCCAACGCGTCGGCGAGCGCCGGCAGGTCGAGGAAGAAGTGCTGGGTCTCGATGAACTCCGGCACCTCGCCGTTGATCCGTGACCGGGGGTTGATCAGGTCGACCGGGTCGAGCTGGTTGCCGCAGTTGTCGCACTGGTCGCCACGCGCGCCGTCGTACCCGCAGATCGGGCAGGTGCCCTCGATGTAGCGGTCGGGCAGGGTGCGGCCCGTCGAGGGCGAGATCGCGCCGTACGTCGTCTGCTCGATGAAGTAGCCGTTCTCGTACACGCCGCGGAACATCTCCTGCGCCACCGCGTGGTGGTTGCGGGTGGTCGTCCGCGTGTAGAGGTCGTAGGAGATGCCGAGGCTGACGAGGTCCTCGGCGATCAGCCGGTGGTTCTGGTCCGCGAGCTGCTGCGGGGTCATCCCGGCCTCGTCGGCGGCGATGAGGATCGGGGTGCCGTGCTCGTCGGAGCCCGAGACCATCAGCACGTCGTGACCGGCCATCCGCATGTACCGGCTGAACACGTCGGACGGCACGCCGAAACCGGCCACGTGGCCGATGTGGCGGGGCCCGTTGGCGTACGGCCACGCGACAGCACTGAGCACTCGGGTCATGGGGACGATCCTATTCAGCCGCGTTCGTCCTCCCTGCGGGCCGGTTCGGGTTAGCCTCGATCGATCAACGGCCTCGGGGAGAGCTACATGGTGCGTACGCCGGCGCGGACACCGCGCGCTGTGCTCACGGTGGGGACCGTCCTGCTGCTCGCGTTCACGCTGCTCGGCGTCACGAGCCCCGCCGAGGCGGCCCACCGCCCGCCGCCTCGCGCGCTGCGGACGACGGCGGCCGACCAGAGCTCACTGACAGTGCGTTGGCACTGGGTCCGCAAGGCACCCGGCTACCGCCTCCGCTGGAGCCTCCGCCGCTCGATGGCGGGGTCACACCGGCTGGCCACCGCCAAGCACAGCGCCCGGATCACCGGCCTCGCCCCGAACACGCGCTACTTCGTGCAGGTCGCCGTCGCGGCCAGGAAGGGCCACGGCCGCCGGCTGAGTCCCTGGAGCCGCAAGCTCGTACGCCGGACGCCCCCGGCTCCGTGCCCGACGATGGGCAACATCGGTGACCAGACGCCGGTGATCCCGAACGGTCAGCCCGCAGACCTCCGGGTCGCGTCGTTCAACATCCGCACGATGAACCTCGACTCGTCCGCCTATCCGTCGCAGCGGTGGGCCAACCGGGCAGACCGGGTCGCGTCTCTGCTGCTCGGTGCGGGCACGACCCGGAACGCGCCCACCGCGGCCCCGGACGTGATTGCCCTGCAGGAGGCCAACCAGTCCTACGCGAAGTTCCCCACCCTGTGCACCAACCAGATGATCGACCTGCGCAACCGGCTCGACGCAGGCTCGGGGCGCCACTTCGAAGCGACCAGCCTCAACCCGTCGTCCTCGGTGGGCACGCGCATCCTCTTCGACACCACCCGCCTGCGGCTGGAGCGGGCCGGATCGGTGCTCCTCGCCCCGGTGGGGACCGACCACCCCCACCTGGCGTGGGCCGTCTTCCAGGTGCGCGACGGGGGCCAGCGGTTCTTCTTCGGCAGCGTCCACCTCGCGCCCGGCGAGGGCGCCGACGCCAACGCCGTCCGCAACTCGGAGTGGGACCGGCTCCTGGCCGTGCTCACCGACCCCGCCTACACCGAAGGCCTTCCCGTCGTGCTGGGCGGCGACTTCAACTCCGCACGCACCGGCGGCCCTGACGGGACCGCGGGGGCGGCACCCACGCACCTGCCACGGATGTGGGCCGCCGGCGTCGGCGACATGCTCCTCGGTGACACCCAGGATCCGACGGACCTCTCGCTCACGGTCGCCGACGCGCGGCCGAAGGAGACCGTGAACGCCAACTGCATGAGCTTCAACGCCTTCCGCATCGCCCAGCACTGCGATGCCGACACGCCGCACGTCACGCCGCAGACCGATCAGCCCGACACGCTGATCGGCAAGCAGATCGACTACCTCTTCGCCAGCAACCAGCTCGTCGTCAAGAGCTGGGAGGTGGTGCTCGACCTGGACTCCATGGACTACTGGCTGGGGACGATCCCGTCCGACCACAACCTGCTCCGGGCGACCGTCACCCTGCCGCCGCAGTGACCGGCTGAACCGGTGAACGGCTCGTAGCGGGGAGTCGGACTTCCCCAACCCGTGGGCAGAAGGTCCCCTCCCGGCGCGCGACCCGCGACACGACGGGCCGGCTGCACGAGGATGGGGTCATGAGGGACGCGCTGGACCTGCTCGCCGACCAGCCCGTCCTTCTTCTCACCGCCCTGCTCGCCGTCGGCGCGGCCCTCGGCAGGATCCGCGTCCTCGGCGTACCGATCGGGCCCGCCGCGGTGCTGTTCGGTGCGATCGCCGTGTCGGCCTTCGCGACCAGTCGCGACGAGCCGCTGCAACTTCCCGAGGTCGTGGGGACGCTCGGCCTGGTGATGTTCGCCTACACCGTCGGGGTGATCAGCGGACCGACGTTCTTCGGATCCCTGCGCACCGGCTGGCGGCTGATGGCCGCGGTGGCAGTCGTGATGGCCGTCGCCGCCGCCGTCGCGGTGACGCTCGGGCGGCTGCTCGGCCTGCACGCGCCGGTCATCGCGGGTTCGTTCGCGGGTGCGCTGACCAACACCCCGGCGCTGGCCGCTGCCAGTGAGCGGGCCGGCGACCCGGCCGGGCCGACGATCGGCTACTCCATCACCTACGTGTGGGGCGTGCTCGGCATGATGCTCGCCACGGCATGGGTGCTGCGCCGGCATCCCGACGAGCCGCTCGCCGAGCCGCTGGTGCGGCAGACCGTGCGGGTGGACCGCCAGGCGCCCGTCTCGGTCAAGGAGCTGAGCGAGCAGTACGGCGGCGACATCGCCTTCACCCGGCTCAAGCACCAGCACGCAGCCAGCCGCACGCAGCTCGCCGGGGAGGACGAGGTGCTCGGGCCTCGCGACCTGGTCACGGTGGTGGGCCCGCGCGACCTCGTCGAGCGGGTCGTGCAGCAGCTCGGCCACGTGTCGTCGCACAACATCGTCGAGGACCGGCACGACCTGGACCACCGCCGGATCACCCTCTCCAACCCGGCGCTGGCCGGGCACACCGTCCACGAGCTCGGGCTGGAGCGGTACGGCGCCACGGCCAGCCGGGTCCGCCGCGGTGACGTCGACATGATCGCCCACCCGGCCTTCGTGGTGCAGATGGGCGACCGGCTGCGCGTGATCACGTCGCAGGCCCGGCTCAGTGAGGTCAGCAGCTACCTCGGCGACTCCGAGCGTGGGATGTCCGACATCAACCCGACCGGGCTGGCCCTCGGGATGACGCTCGGGGTCCTCATCGGCCTGGTGCCCGTGCCGGTCCCGGGCGGCGGGTTCACGATCGGCGCGGCGGCGGGCACGCTGCTGACCGGACTCGTGTTCGGGCGCCTGGGACGGATCGGCCCCGTGGTCACCTCCATGTCCCACGGAGCGGCCAGCTCGCTGTCCACGTTCGGGATGATCACCTTCCTGGCCTACGCGGGATCGATCGCCGGCAACCGGTTCGCCGGTGCCGTCACCTCGCAGCTCGGCTGGAAGGTCGCCCTCCTCGGCCTGGTCGTCACCACCCTCTCGGCGGTGTCTCTCCTGGTTGCGGCCCGGCTCGCGGGCAGCCCGCCCCGGCAGACCGCCGGCGTCCTCGGTGGAGCGCAGACCCAACCCGCCGTGCTCGCCTACGCCAACGAGCAGACCGGCTCCGACATGCGGGTCGGCATCGGCTACGCGCTGGTGTACCCGGCGGCGATGATCGCCAAGATCCTGCTGGCCCAGATCCTCGCCGGGCTCAGCTGAGGATCAGGAGCCGGAGCGGCCGGCGAAGGCGGCCAGCCGGTCGTAGCTGCCGCCGACTGGGGGCTCCTGCTCCGGACCGAATGCGGTGCCACGACGCTCCGGGGTGAGGTTGGCCTGCATGAACGCCAGCGCCCGGTCGGCGACCTCGTCGTCCAGCTGGGCGGCCGGGACCCCGATCGCGGTGGCCAGGTCCCACGTGTGGACCGCGAACTCGGCAGTGTGCCAGTCGGGCCCGGGGCCGGGACTCTCCGCGGCGCGTTCGTGCCAGGCGTGCAGGAGGTCGTCGGCCGCCGAGCGGAAGTCGGCGGTCCAGTTCTCGCGGACCGGCTCGGGTGCGGCGGTGAGGTCGGGGCGCTCGCCGTGCAGGGTCATGGTGAAGTTGCGAGCGTCGGCGAGCAGGTGCCCGATCAGCGCCGACACGTCCCAGTCGACGCAGGGCGTCGGCGCAGAGAGCTGCTCGGGCCGAACCCGAGCCATCACGTCGCCGGCCTGGTCCAGGGCGCGGGAGAGAGTCCTCAGGGATGCCGCCGTCGTCGAGTCCATGGGTCGAACCCTAGGACCAACGACCAGTCATTTCACCGGGTGCGAGGGCTCAGCTGAAGTCGAGCTCGCCGGTGCGACTGCGCTTGAGCTCGTAGAAGTCGGGATACGCGGCGAGCGCCACCGCGCCGTCCCAGAGCCGGCCGGCAACCTCTCCGCGCGGGATGCTGCTGAGCACCGGACCGAAGAACGCCACCCCGTTGATCGAGATCGTCGGCGTGCCGACGTCATCACCGACCTGGTCCATGCCCTCGTGGTGCGAGTGCGCCACCGCCTCGTCGTACGACGCGTCGTCCATCGCGTCCACGAGGTCGGCCTCGAGCCCGACCTCGGCGACCGCCGCCGTGATCATCTCGCGATCGATCGGCTGCTTCTCCAGGTGGATGCGGTTGCCCATGGCGGTGTAGAGCGGGAGCAGCACCTCGTCGCCGTGGCGCTGCGCGGCGGCGATCAGCACGCGGACCGGCCCCCACGCCGGACGCAGCATCTCGCGGTACTCCGCGGAGATGTCCTTGTCGCGGTTCAGGTACGCCAGGCTCATCACGTGCCAGCGCACCTCGACGTCACGCACCTGCTCGACCTCGAGCATCCAGCGGGAGGTGATCCAGGCGAAGGGGCACAGCGGGTCGAACCAGAAGTCGGCGATACCGGCAGCCGAGGCGGACGAGGACACGGATGCACCCGAGGCAGTGGTCATGTCTGACCCAACACCGCCAGGCCGTCGTCGATTCCCGAGCTCAGCGGATGTGCAGCGTGCGGGTCACCGTGCGGGCGTCGACCTTCCGCGTCCCTCCGTAGGTCACGGTCAGCGTGCGTGTGCCGGCGTACAGCCACGCCGGTGAGAAGGTCACCGTCCCGCGGCGGAGGACGGCGGTGCGGTGCACCCCCTGTCCGTTGGTGAGGGTGACCCGCCCCCACACGGTGGGCACACCCGCGGCCAGGACCCGGATGGTCACCGCACGGTGCTGGCGCGACACCACCCGGACCTGCGGGAAGGCACGCACGACTCCGGGCAGCGGCAGCACCCGTACGACGGACCGGTAGCCGGGCTTGGAGTACCGGATCTTCAGGCTGAGGCGCGCGCCGAGGTCGTCGGCCGTCGGGACGTAGCGCGGCTGGTAGGCGCCCTTGATCCGGGCGCCGTTGCGCAGCCACCGGTACGCCGTCGTCACGCCGTCCGGACCGACGGCGCCCGGGGTGACCGTGAGCGGCTGGCCCACGCGCGCGTCGGCCGCCGCGAGGGCCGGTTCCTGGGCCACCGCCAGGTTCTCCGGGCCCACGGGGTCGGTCGGAGCCGAGCTCGCCACGCCGTTGTTGTAGCCGGCCCGCGTGCCGGTCACGACGGCGGTGATGCGGTGGCCGAGCTGGTCGGCGCCGAGCGTCAGCGTCGGCTGGATGGCGCCCGGGATCGGTGCACCGTCGGAGAACCACTGCAGCGCGCTCGCCGTCGCGGCCGGGCTGAACGAGCCGCCACTGGCCGTGAGCACGGCACCCACCTTCGCCACACCGCTGACCGTCGGGACGGAGGCCACCTGCATGGTGCCGGGCGCCGTCGGCGCCGTGGCGGCCGAGTTGCTGTAGCCGGTGGCGTACCCCGCCATGACCGCCGCGACGCGGACGGAGAGGGTCATCGACACCTGCCCGGCGTTGGGCGTGTACGTCGCCGCGGTCGCGCCCGGGATCGGCGCTCCGTTGGCGAACCACTGGTAGCCGAAGGACGCGCCGGCGCGGTTCCAGCTGCCGGTGCTCGCCGTCAGCGGGCTGTCGACCTGCGGAGTGCCCGTGATCGTCGGCGGTGCCGTGGCGACCAGGGACTCGTCGTTCATGTGAATGAACCCCGTCGGCCAGCCGCCACCGGCGCGGACGATCTTGCGCCAGTCGAACTGTCCGCCGTAGTGGTCCTCGGAGACCACGATCGTGTTCGCGTCGATGATCTGCTCGACGTAGGCCACGTGGTTGGTGCTCCACCAGGCCACCGAGCCGACCATCGGGGTCTGGTTCGTCATGGCCTTCAGCGCCACGCCCCAGTTGCGGGCGTTGCCGTCGCCATTCCACGGCCGTGTCGCCGACATCCCACGACTGACCATGCGATAGGCCACGTAGTTCGTGCAGTTGTGGCCGGCGTACATCCGCCACCACATCTTCGTGAAGTTCTTGTTGTAGCCGTAGTTCGGGTAGCCGGCCCTCGTGCACGGTGCGAACTTCTGGCACAGCAGCGTCGAGGATGCGTCCGCCTGCGGGGTTCCGACGAGGAGCGCGCCGAGCACCGCAGCGAGGGCCACGAGCGTCGCGGACAGCGGGGAACGGCGGACGATCACAGCCGCACGCTAGAGCAACATCGACCACTCTGACTAGCAAACGCAACAGAAATGTCAATGCGACACGCCGTTACATCCGTGTAATTTTTTCGATGTGATTTGTCCGATCTTCGTGCGCCACGACGCGGGATCTCCAGGTCCGCGGAGGACTACCTCAGCGGTTTCGGAGAGCCGAGGTCGCGGGTGGCATGATCCTCCGCATGCCAGGAACCAACCTCACCCGCGAAGAGGCGCAGACCCGCGCCCGGTTGCTCGACGTCGACTCCTACACCATCGAGCTCGACGTCACGACCAGCGACAAGATGTTCGCCTCGACCACCACCATCGAGTTCCGTGCGAGTGAGGTGGGCGCCAGCACGTTCGCCGACCTCGTCGGCGCGACGGTCCACGAGATCACCCTGAACGGGGTCTCACTCGATCCCGCGACGGCGTACGCCGACAGCCGGATCCAGCTCCACGACCTGCAGGCCGACAACGTGCTCGTCGTACGCGCCGACTGCACCTACAGCCACAGCGGCGAAGGCCTGCACCGGTTCGTGGACCCGGTCGACGACCGGGTCTACCTCTACAGCCAGTTCGAGGTCCCCGACGCCCGACGCGTCTACACCACCTTCGAACAGCCGGACCTCAAGAGCGTGTTCACGTTCAAGGTCACCGCGCCGGAGCACTGGAAGGTCGTCTCCAACGCCCCCACCCCCACGCCGGAGCCGGTTGGCGACGGGATGGCGAGGTGGGTGTTCCCCCCGACGAAGAAGATGTCGACGTACGTGACCGCGGTCGTCGCAGGCGAGTACCACGAGGTCCACGACGTCTACGAGGGCAAGTTCGGCACCATCCCGCTGGGCCACTACTGCCGCCAGTCCCTCGTGGAGTTCCTCGACCGCGACGAGCTGGTCAAGCTCACCCGGCAGGGGTTCGGGTTCTTCGAGGAAGCCTTCGACTATCCCTACCCGTTCGAGAAGTACGACCAGCTCTACGTGCCGGAGTACAACATGGGCGCGATGGAGAACGCGGGCTGCGTCACGCTGCGCGACGAGTACCTCCCCCGCAGCCGGCAGCCGGGCTCGTTCTACGAGTTCCGCACCAGCGTCATCCTCCACGAGATGGCGCACATGTGGTTCGGCGACCTGGTCACGATGAAGTGGTGGGACGACCTCTGGCTCAACGAGTCGTTCGCGGAGTGGGCCTGCTACCACGCTGCAGTCGAGGCGACGGCGTTCACCGAGTCCTGGACCGGCTTCACCAACGCACGCAAGCAGACCGGCTACCGCCAGGACCAGATGCCCAGCACGCACCCGATCGCGGCTGACAACTACGACCTGCAGGCCGTCGAGGTGAACTTCGACATGATCACCTACGCCAAGGGCGCGGCGGTGCTCAAGCAGCTGGTCGCCTGGGTCGGACTCGAGCCCTTCCTGGCCGGCCTTCGCCAGTACTTCAAGGACTTCGAGTTCGCCAACTCGGAGTTCACCGACCTGCTGCTGGCGCTGGAGAAGGCCTCGGGCCGAGAGCTCCAGGGCTGGGCCCAGGAATGGCTGCAGACGGCCGGAGTGAACACCCTCACCCCCGAGTTCGAGGTGGATGCCGAGGGCCGGTTCACGTCGTTCGCCGTGCTCCAGTCCGCGGCCCCGGAGTGGCCGACCCTGCGCCGGCACCGGATCGGGATCGGCCTCTACGAGGAGTTCGCCGACGAGGACATGCGCGCTCACCTGATGCGTGCGTCTGCGTTCGAGATCGACGTCACCGGCGAACGGACCGAAGTCCCCGAGCTCGTCGGAGTCAGGCAGCCCGAGCTGTTGCTGCTCAACGATGCGGACCTCGCCTACACCAAGATCCGGCTCGACGAGCGCTCCTTGAAGACAGCGGTCTCCGACCTCGCGCGGATCGAGGACTCGCTCGCCCGGGCCCTCGTGTGGGGCGCCGCCTGGGACATGACCCGCGACGCCGAGATGAGCGCCACCGAGTTCGTGCACCTGGTGCTGGCCAACGTCGGTCAGGAGACCGATGCCTGGGGAGTCAGCCGGATCCCCGTGTACGCCGCGCAGGCCGTCAACTCGATGTCCGCACCGGCGAACCGTGCGGCCCTGCAGCACACCTGGGAGCGCGGTCTGCGGTCGCTGCTCGACGAGGCGGAGCCCGGGAGCGACCAGCAGCTGACGTTCATCCGGTCCTACGCGGCCGCGGCCCACAGCGAGGAGGCGGTCGCCGACCTCGAAGGCGTCCTCGACGGCACGCTCACCATCGAGGGACTTGCCGTCGACCAGGACCTGCGCTGGGTGCTGATCGGCGGGCTGGCCCGGCTCGGACGCGCTGGTGGCCGGATCGAGGCCGAGCTCGAGCGCGACAACACGATCTCCGGCAAGGAGCACGCCGCGGCAGCGCGGGCCAGCCAGCCCTTCGCCGAGGCGAAGGCCGAGGCCTGGGAAGCCGGCTTCGTGCGTGCCGACACCCCGAACGAGACCCAGCGCTCGATCGTGCTGGCCTTCCAGGCGCACGGGCAGGACGACGTGCTCGCGCCGTACGTCGAGCGCTACCTCGAGGCCGCGGAGACGGTCTGGGAGCACCTCGGCACCCACAAGGCGTCGGTCGCGCTCAACTTCGGGTTCCCTCGTCCGCTGGCCTCTCCGGAGCTGCTCGACCGCCTCGACGCGTGGCTCGAGCAGACCACGGCCAATCCGGCAGCCGTGCGTTTCGTTCAGGAGGGGCGCGCCGACGTCGTCCGTTTCCTTGCCGCGCAGGCGCGAGACGCGCGGGGTTGAGACGCGAACGCCGGGCGGGCCGCGACAGCGGCCCGCCCGGCGTGCGGACGCGGGTCAGGCGTGGAGGGTCTGCGGCTTGCGGGCGGCGTCGGCCAGCTGGGCCAGGCCGCGCTTGATGCCGCCGACGAGGTCGCCGTGCGCGAACGCGGACTCCATCGCCACGGCGGCCAGGCGCACGGCGTCGTCGGGCAGGTCGCGGCGGACCACTGATCCGGTGACGACCTCGAGCAGCCGGGCGGCCGGGTCGACCATGATCAGGACGCTGCGCGCCGGCGCGACCAGCGACGCGTGCAGGCGCTGGGCGAAGGGCCCGGCCTCGCCCTCTGCGGCGCCGACGTACACGGAGAACTCGTAACGGCTGACCGTCTCCGCGGCGCGGATGGCGCGGTCGATCTCGTACCGCTGGTCGGAGGAGAAACCCTCACCATTGGCCACTGGTGCCACCTCGGCCCGACTCGGCGGTCTCGATCTGCTCGGGCGAGAGCTCCTCGGTGGCCTCGACGCCCTTGCGTGGGCCCCCGAACCACTCGGCCTCCGCGCGCCACGACTGGCCGGGCTCGTAGCCGCGGTCACGGATCATCGACGGCAGGGCGGCGAAGAGGCTGATCACCAGGGCGAGGCCGACCGGGATCAGCACGAGCACCAGGAGGAAGTCGAGACCGGAGACGTGGGGGTCGGTCGCCCAGTCCGCCGGAGTGTCGGCGCTGGCCAGGCTCGGCAGCCCGACCACGACGACGAGCGCGGCCAGGACGGCCAGGACTGCGCGACGCACCTGCTTGCGGGACGGAGCCTCGAGGTTCTTCACACGGGCAGGATAGCCAACCGCGTGCCGCCCCAGCACACCGGCGCGAGTCACGTCCATCACTCGGAACATCCGGGTTTGGCGGGTCTCCGGGCTGCCCGTAGCCTCCGTGGCATGGCTGTCCCGATGAGTCTTCTCGAGATGCCCGACACCTGTCGCTCCGGTGGCAGTGAGAGCTGGAGCTGTGCGGTGGTCTACGACTGGACGCACAACGAGAGCCTGGCGCACGCCGCGGCATGGTTCATCGGCAAGCCCTTGGCGATCGTCTGGCTCGTGATCCTCGCCCTGGTGTCCCGGTGGCTGCTGTTCAAGCTGATCGACCGCCTGGTGAAGCGCGCCCAAACCGGCATGCTGCCGAACTCGCTGGTCCGCGGACCGTTCGCCGAGCCGGAGGGCGAGGTGGTCACCCACCGGCGGGTGCAGCGCGCCAAGACCATCGGCACCCTGCTGAAGAGCATCGTGTCCGGGGTGATCTTCGCGGTCGTGCTGATCATGGCCATCTCCCAGCTCGGCTACGACATCGCGCCGCTGATCGCCAGCGCGGGCATCCTCGGCGTCGCGCTGGGCTTCGGCGCCCAGAGCCTCGTCAAGGACTTCCTGTCCGGGATCTTCATGATCTTCGAGGACCAGTACGGCGTCGGCGACAGCGTCAACCTCGGGGACGTCTCCGGCACGGTCGAGGCGGTGAGCCTGCGAGTCACCCGCCTCAGGGACGTCGACGGCACCGTCTGGTACGTCCGCAACGGGGAGATCCTCCGGGTCGGCAACCAGAGCCAGAACTGGTCGCGCTCCGTGCTCGACGTCGCGGTGGGCTACAAGGAGGACATCACGAAGGTTCGCCGCATCCTCAAGGAGGTGGCGCACAGCCTGTGGGAGGACCCGGCGTACCACGACAAGATCATCGAGGAACCGGAGGTGTGGGGCGTCCAGTCGCTCGGTCCCGACTCGGTCGTCGTACGCGTCACGTTGAAGACCATGCCGCAGCAGCAGTGGACGGTGTCCCGGGAGATGCGGGAGCGCGTCAAGATCCGGTTCGACGACGAAGGCATCCAGATGCCGCAGCCGTACTGGCGAGAGCACCAGACACCCAGCTGAACCACCGCTCGGCCGGCCGGCGATTTTCCGGGCAACACGGGCCCAAGTACTCATGCCGTACGCCGCTCGGCAGCCGATCATGACTGTCATGAGCAAGCTGGTGGACGCGCACATCTGCCCTGACTGCCGTGCGCCGCTGACTCCCTCGGGAACCTGCACGGGGTGCGGGCTCAGGCTGGTCGGGCCGGTGGCCGCGGAGCTGTACGAACAGATGCAGCGCGCCGACCGGCTGATCGAGCAGCTCCGTGCCGCGTCCGGGCCGGTGCCGCGTCACACCGGAGGCAACGGCGTCACACCGACCGTGCCTCCGCTGCCGGTTGCCGCGCTGCCCCCGCCGCGGACGGCTCCTCCCCGGCGGACGCTGCCCAGCGCCTCGGTCCCGGTGGTCCTGCTCTCGTTGGGCGCGCTGTGCCTGCTCGTGGCCGCGGTCGTGTTCGTGGCCGTGGCGTGGAGCTCGCTGGGGTTGGCGGCGAAGACCACGATCCTGCTGGCCGTCACGGCGATGTTCGTCACCGCGGCCGTCGCGGTCACCCGCCGGCAGCTCCGGTTCGCGACCGAGACGCTCTGGCTGGTGGTCAGTGGCCTGGTCGCGATCGATCTGGCCGCGGCGTACAGCGCCGACCTGCTCGGGCTCGGTCGTCTCAGCGACCGCGACGCGGTGGCGCTGGTGGGCGCCGCGTTGCTCGGCCTGGCGGTCGGGGTCGGCGCCTGGGCCACCACCACCGTGCTGCGGCACGTCCACGGCCTGGTGGCCGTGGCCGCGCTCGGCACCGTGCTGCTGGCCTGGGCCGAAGCCTGGACGTCGGACCACAACCCGCAGGCGGTGGCCGTGTCGGTGGTGCTGCTCGCGGCACTCGCGGTGGCGATCGACCGAGTGAGCGACGGCCACCTGAGGGCGACGGCCGCCGTGGTCGGCGGGTCCGCTCTCGTCTCGTGGCTCGTGCTCGTGGGGTACGGCGTCGACCGGATGTCCACCACGCCCACGGTCCGCGCCTGGTGGTTCGACCTCCGCGGCTGGCCGCTGCTGGCCGCTGCGTTGCTCGCCGCACTGCCCGCCGTCGTGCCGCCCGCAGCCGGGCGCTGGAGTCTGCCTGAGTGGGCCCGCACGGTGGCAGCCGCGGGGACCCTCATCAGCCTGGCCCTGTTCGGCGTCGGGCCCGGCTCCGGCGCCACCGCCGATCTGCTGACCCTGGCGGCCGTGAGCGGGCTGCTCGCCGTCGTCTGCGCCGTGGCGCCTCGGGTGTGGGCGTGGCCGGCGGCGGCACTCAGCGTCCTCGGTCTGGTGGGCTGGTCGGCCTGGGCCCTGGTGCGCCCGCTCGACGTCATCTCGCGCTTGCCGGGAAGTGCCCCTGACCACGGCGTACGGGCGGACCTGGTGCTTCCCGCACCCTCCGAAGGTCCGGCGCCCTGGACCGCGGTCGTCGCCACGCTGGTGGTGGGCGCGGTCGCGGCAGCACTGCTCCGCCAGCTGCCCTCCCCCGGTGTTCGGGAGACGGCCGGACGCGCCTGGGTCGCACTCGGTCCCGGTGTGCTCGCCCTGGGCCTGGCGACCTGGCTGGTCGAGTCGCAGCCGACGTTGATGGTCGCCGTCGTGACCTGGTGCGCGACGCTGGCCGTCGCGGGCGCGATGGCGGTGACGGTCCGCGAACACGACGTACCCCTGACCGCGTCGCTGGTGCTGGCTGCTTACCTGGGAACCGTCGGCCTGCGGCTGGCTGCTCCGTCGCACCTGCTCGGTGCGACGGTCGCCACCGTGCTCGCACTCGCCCTCGGGGCAGCCCACACCCGAGTCGGCATCCGCAGCCTGCGCGGCGGCCTGGCGCCGCTCCTCGCCGTTGCCACCGTTCTCCTGGCAGGCCTTGCGGCGGCCCACTGGCCCTACCTGGCCGGCGGCCACGGCAACAGCGCCGGTATCACCGTCGTCGCCGTCGGCGCCACGGCGCTCCTGGTCGCCCGGCTCGTCGGCCGGAGCCCGGCCAGCCGGATCGCGGTCGAGCTGTCCGGGCTCGTGACCGGGCTCGCCGCCACCGGCTTGCCCGCCGATGCCACCACAGTCGCGATGGTCCTGACGGTGCTGGGCTCGGCGGCAGCCGTCGTCACGATCCTCAACCGCGACCGGCAGGAGGCAGCATGGCTCGGCGTCGCCCTGCTCGGCGTCGCGACGGTGATCCGCGTCACCGAGGACGTACGTGCCCCTGAGCTCTACACGCTGCCGGCCGCCGCGGTGTTGCTCGCGGCGGGCTGGTGGCGCCTGGACCACGATCCGGGGGTGGGTAGCCTCCGCCCGCTCGCAAGCGGGCTGACACTCGCGCTCGTGCCGAGCCTGCTCCTCGCCCTCGACGAGCCGGTGTCGCGGCGCGGCGTGCTGATCGGGATCGGCGGCCTGGCGGCCCTGGCCGTGGGAGTCGCCCGACTCTGGGCCGCACCGTTCCTGGGCGGTGCGGTGACGACGGGCGTGCTCGCCGTACGCCACCTCGGGCCGGTGGTCGACGGCCTCCCCCGCTGGATCTCGCTGGGATCGCTCGGCCTGCTGCTGCTCCTCGTCGGCGTGACCTGGGAACGACGTCGGCGCGATCTCCAGACGGCCAGCCGCTACCTGGCGTCCTTGCGCTGAGCACCACTCGGCACAATGAGCGGGTGAGCACGTTCTACGAGGAGATCGGCGGCATGGACACGATCAAGGCGATCGTGGACCGGTTCTACGAAGGCGTCGCTGCGGACGAGGAGCTGCGGCCGATGTACCCCGAGGAGGACCTCGGTCCCGCCGCCGAGCGCCTCACCCTGTTCCTCGCGCAGTACTGGGGTGGGCCCACGACGTACTCGCAGGAGCGCGGGCATCCGCGGCTGCGCATGCGACACGCTCCCTTCGCGGTCACCCCGGAGATGAAGGAGCACTGGCTCCGCCACTTCCGCGCCGGCCTGGACAGCGTGGACCTCACCCCCGAGCAGGACGCGCAGTTCTGGGACTACGCCACGCACGCCGCGCAGTTCATGGTCAACGCCATGCCGGAGTCCTGACTAGCCGGCGTCGAGCTCCTCGAG
>DATAKN010000179.1:0-39669 GCA_036261595.1 Marmoricola sp. | reverse complement strand
CCGCCCCGACCCCACGATCCTCCGGCTCGGAGCGATCTCGCTGGCCGTGCTGCTGCTCGTGATGGCGGCCGCCTTCAACCTGCAGAAGTTCCCCGGCTTCCGGGGCACCGGCTACCACGCCGACTTCAAGGACGCGAGCGGTCTGGCCCGCGGTGACATGGTGCAGATCGGTGGAGTGAAGGTCGGGAAGGTCGACGACATCGAGATCCACAGCGACCACGTCCGTGTGAACTTCGAGGTGCACGGCGCCGACTTCGGCACCCAGACCCGTGCCTCGGTCGAGGTGCTCAATCTGCTGGGCACGAAGTACCTCAACCTGACACCGGCGGGGCCCGGCCAGATGGAGGCCGGCTCGACCATCCCGCTGGCCCGCACCCGCACGACGTACGACGTGGTGAGCACGCTCAGCCAGCTGACCACCAAGACCGAACAGCTCGACACCGATCAGCTCGCGACCGCGCTGAAGACGCTCGCGGGCACGGTCGACGCGTCCGCCCCCGAGGTCCACCAGAGCTTCACCGGCATCTCGCGGCTCAGTGCGTCGATCGCGTCGCGCAACAGCGAGGTGACCGCGCTGCTCCAGCACGCCGACGACGTGACCAAGCTGCTCGCACAGCGCAAGGGCGATCTCGTCACCTTGATGAAGCAGGCCAATCTCGTCTTCGAGGAGCTGCAGGCCCGCAAGCAGGCGATCCACCGGCTGCTGGTCGGTGCTCAGGTCCTCGCCGACACGCTCAAGGGAATCGCGGACGACAACCGGGGCCAGATCGGCTCGGCGCTCGCGGACCTCCACGAGGTCACCTCGAACCTGCGTGCCCAGACGTCCAACATCCAGGCCACCATCCACAACCTGAAGCCGTACGCCTCGGTGCTGATCAACGTGCTCGGCACGGGTCCGTGGTTCGACGCCTACGTTCCGAACCTGGTCGGCATGGCGACCGGCGAGTTCGTCCCGGGGAAGAGGTGACCGGCGTGAACACCCTCCTCAGCCGGGTCAGTGGTCGCGTGCTGGCCGCGGTCGTCGCAGCCCTCCTGCTGACCGCGACCTTCGTCGTGTTCACCGGGGGAGACCAGCAGCGCACCCTCACCGCGCACTTCTCCCGGGCGGTGGCGATCTACAAGGGCTCCGAGGTCCGCCTCATGGGCGTGCGGATCGGCTCGGTCGACGCGGTCGTGCCCGAGGGCCAGAGCGTGCGCGTGGAGATGAGCTACGACGCCCGCTACAAGCTCCCGGCCGATGCCAAGGCGGTGATCGTGACCCCGACGCTGGTGGCCGACCGGTTCGTGCAGATCACGCCGGCGTACACCAAGGGCGCCCAGATGGCCGACGGTGCCGACATCCCGCTCGACCGGACCGGATCACCGGTGGAGATCGACCGGATCTACAAGAGTCTGGCTGAGCTGGGCCAGGCTCTGGGACCGAACGGCGCCAACAAGTCCGGGGCGCTCGACGACCTGATCTCCGCGGGCGCCAACGCCCTGCGCGGGCAGGGCCAGCTGGCGAACCAGACCATCAACAACATGGCCGATGCCGCCGACGTGTTCGGCAACAACAGCGGTGCTCTGTTCAGCTCGGTGCGACAGCTGGCCGAGCTCACCCAGGTGCTCGCCGCCAACGACCGGTTCGTCAACCAGTTCATGGGCGACCTCGCCGGGGTCTCCGGCCAGCTGGCGGGGGAGCGCGAGGCGCTGCAGGGTGCCCTCGCAGCGCTGGCCCGAGCGGTCGGCACCGTCAAGTCCTTCGTCCACGACAACAAGTCGCTGGTCACGTCCGACATCCAGGACCTCACCCAGGTCGTGGGTGCGCTGGCCAAGGAGAAGGACGCCCTCGGCACCGCCCTGCAGCTCGCCCCGCTCGGCCTCGGCAACCTCACGACGGCGTTCGACGTGAAGACCGGGTCCATCGGGGCTCGCGTCGGCTTCGGTGACATGTGCGCGGGGCACCTGCCCTGTCTGCCGACGCCGCCGGTTCTCGGCACGGTGATGTGCCAGGTCGTGGTGAACTCCGGCACCCAGGATGCGTCGTCCATCTGCGACCTGCTCAAGCGGATCACGAACCTGCTGGCGATCTCGAAGGGCGGCGCCCGCGCCGCAGCCGCGATGTCACCGAGCACCAGCGGCCCGCAGATCGGGACCAGCAAGCCCTCGACATCGCTGTCCGGGCTGCTCGGAGGTGGCACGTCATGACGCGCATCCTGCGCCGCCAGCCGGTGGGCCTGCTCCTCGTCGCGGCCCTCGCCTTCGTGCTCTCCTCGTGCCGCTTCGACGGCGCCTATGACCTGCCGCTGCCGGGTGGCAAGGCGGTCAGCTCGAGCGACGCGATCACCGTGACCGCGGAGTTCACCGACGCGCTCAACGTGGTGCCGCGCACGGCCGTGATGGTCGACGACGTCCCGGTCGGGCAGGTCTCCCAGATCGACCGCGACGGCTGGAACGCCAAGATCACGATGCAGATCCGCAAGGACCTGAAGCTTCCGGCCAACACCCAGGCCGAGATCCGGCAGACCAGCCTGCTCGGCGAGAAGTACGTCGCGCTGATCGACCCGGTCGGGACGCCACCGACCGGTCGGCTCGCCGACGGGGCCAACATCCCGCTCTCCTCGACCTCGCGGAACCCCGAGGTGGAGGAGGTGCTCGGCGCGCTGTCGTTCGTGCTCAGCGGCGGGGGGATCGGCCAGCTGCACACGATCAGCACCGAGCTCAACAAGATGATGGACGGCCGCACCGACGGGATGCGCGACCTTCTCGCCCGGATCAACACGCTGGTCACCACGCTGGACGGTCAGAAGGACGACATCATCACCGCGATGTCCGCGATCGACCGACTGAGCTCGACGCTGAACCAGGAGCGCAAGACCATCGGCGACGCCATCGACGCGGTCGGGCCCGCGGTCGAGGTGCTCAACCAGCAGCACCAGGCGCTGGTCACCATGCTCAGCAAGCTCGACGAGCTCGGCACGGTCGGCACCCGGGTGATCCGCGGCAGTCGGCAGAACCTCGTCGCCACGCTGCGCCACCTCGAGCCGACGCTGCGCGAGCTCTCCAACGCCGGGATGTCGCTCCCGCGCGGCCTCGGCCTGCTGGCGAGCTTCCCGTTCCCCAAGGAAGCGGCCGACCTGGCCATGGGCGACTACGCGAATGCGCTGTTCTTCATGAAGTTCGACCTGAACAAGCTGTTCGGGTCGGGCGGTTTCAACGACAGCTCGAACATCCCCAGCCCGGTGGAGATCTGTATGGCCACCCCGCTGGCCCCCGTCTGCCAGAAGCTCAGCGACACCTTGCTCAAGCAGCTCTGCTCGCTGATGCCGAGCAACCCCCTGTGTCCGGCCGTCGGGCCCTCCGGACCGATCCCCGGTGTGCCTCGCAACCCGCTCGGGGATCTGATCGGCGGCCTGCTGAACCCCGGTACGACGTCCGGGACCTCGTCGGGTCAGCAATCGGGCGGCCTCCTCGGGCTTCTCGGTGGAGGTGGTTCCGGATGACCCGCGCCGTGAAGGTTCGGCTGATCGCGTTCCTCGTGCTCAGTGCGGTGGGCATCGTCTACGTCGCCGGAAGCTACCTCGGCATCGTCGACCGCCTGCTCGGTCGCGGACTGACCGTCCACGCGACACTGCCGGCGTCCGGTGGGCTGTTCGTCGGCAGCGAGGTGACCTACCGCGGTGTGAAGGTCGGCAAGGTCTCCGCGATGAACGTGATCCCCAGCGGCGTACGCGTCGACCTGGCCCTGGAGCAGGGCACGAAGATCCCGAAGTCCTCAGCGATCTACGTGCACAACCTCTCCGCGGTCGGTGAGCAGTACCTCGACTTCGAGCCGGCATCGAAGGCTGGACCGTACGCCGAGGCGGGGGACACCCTCCACGGCGACGCCGCCAGCCTCCCGGAGTCGACCGACGACCTGATCACCACGATGAGCAGCCTGGTCAACTCCGTGGACCGCAACCAGCTCTCCACCGCGGTCTCGGAGATGGGTCAGATGTTCCGTGGCACCGCCGATCCGCTGTCGCGCATGGTGGACGCAGGGACGAAGTTCGTCGCCGAGGCGAAGGCGAACCAGCAGCAGACTCTCGATCTGCTCGACAGCGGGCACACGGTGCTGGCGACGCAGCAGGCCAACGCCGACAACATCCGCTCCTTCGCGCACGACCTGGCCGGCTTCACCGCCGGTCTGAAGGGCAGCGACGCCGACCTGCGCTCGGTGCTGCAGGGCGGTCCGCCGGCGCTGGACGAGGTCCGGTCGCTGCTGGAAGGCCTGGAACCCACGCTGCCGGTCTTCATCGGCAACCTGGTCACCACCAACCAGGTGATGACCGCGCGCCTCCCGGCACTGGAGCAGACGCTGGTGACCTTCCCCCGCGTGATCGCGTCCGGCTTCACCGGCACGCCCGGCGACGGCTACGGCCACATCAACCTGCAGATGGACTACACCTCCCCACCGTGCACGAAGGGCTACAAGCCGCCGTCGCAGTGGCTGCCCGGCACCGACACCAGCGACCCGCCCAGCTACCCGGCGCGGTGTCTGTCGCCGCTGCCGATCAACCCGCGTGGATCGAAGTATGCGCCGGAGGTCGGTGCGGCATCCGGGACGGCGTACCGGGTCGCGCCGTACGATGCACAAACCGGTCGGGTCGACGAGAACCTGACCCTGGGGAGGCACACGGTGTTGGGAGACAACAGCTGGCAGTCGATCCTGGTGGGGCCGACCGAGCAGCGATGACCATCGAGCACACCTACGCCGGGGACGGCCTCGGCCCTGATCCCGCGCCCGGGCGCCGTCGAGCCCAGCGCGTGGTCGTCGTGCTGCTCGCGGTCCTGGCCGGGCTGCTGGCCGTGGCGTGCGTCGTGGTGCTGGTCTGGCCGACTGCCGTGCCCGGCAAGTCCGGCGCGGAGAAGGCCGACGATCGCACCGTGGCGGTCCAGAGCGCGGCGACGCAGGTGATGAAGGCGTTCCTCGATGTCGACTACCGGGACATGGACCCGCGCGTGAACAAGGTGCTCAGCCTCTCCACCGGGGCGTTCAAGAACCAGTACCAGACCGCGGCGGCCGACCTGAAGTCGCAGGTACAGGCGGCGAAGACGGTCGCGAGCGGTGCGGTCCTGCGGGTCGGCATCGGCGACATCGACAACGACACGGCGGTCGCGTACGTCGCCGCGGACTCCACGGTCTCCAACACCTCCATCGAGCAGGAGAAGGCGCAGGGCAAGAACCCCGACGGTCGGCGTTACTACCGCTTCCAGCTCACCCTCACCAAGGTCGGTGACCGCTGGCTGCTCAGCGACCTCCAGGGGATCTCGTGAGCGGCCCGACCCCTGGCGCCGCTGAAGGCCTCGCGCCCGACGAGAAGGTCTGCCCGTTCTGCGCGGAGACGATCAAGGCCGCGGCCGTCAAGTGCCGCTACTGCCAGTCGGACCTGCCCGTCCCCGCCGAGGATGCGTCGGAACCGGCGCCCCAGGCGTCGTACGACGAGGCTCCACGCCCGCGGGCCGCCGCCGTGGAAAGTCCTCCCGAGCAGGGCCCGACCGAGCCGGCCACTCGGCTGTCGCTCGGCTCCGGGGCCGGTGCGCGCGCCAGGGGCATGAGCACCGTGGCAGCCCTCGTCGTGCTCTGCCTCGTCCTGGCCGGGGCGCTGTGGTTCCTCGTTCACCGGGCGAACCACCCGCACCTGGACACCGCCCCGAACGGTCAGGTGACTCAGAGCTCCTTCCGCAACGCAGCCATGAGTGCAGCCTCGGACGCGGCCGGGCAGATCCTGTCCTACAGCTACAAGACCTTCGACGCCGACCGGAAGAAGAGCCGCGCCCTGCTCACCGGCCAAGCGGCGCAGGAGTACGACAAGGCGATGAACGACGTCGCCGCCAAGGTCACCGCATCGCAGATCACCCTCAAGGCGACGGTGCTCTCAGTCGGCACGATCTCGGTGAAGGAGCACGAGGCCAAGGTGCTGGTGTTCGTCGACACCAGCACCACCCGTGAGGGCTCCAAGGAGCAGCAGGTGCAGCAGAGCCGGCTGGTCATGGACCTCACCCGCAAGGATGGCGACTGGAGCGTGTCCAAGATGGATACGTTCTGATAAACTAGAACAGGTTTCACTTCTTGGGAGTGAACATGCCGGGAAGGACGACCAGGTGGCCGCAACTCAGGACACGGTCCATGAGACGGACATGCTCATCGTGGGTGCGGGCCCCGCAGGACTGTTCGGGGCGTACTACGCCGGTTTCCGCGGGATGTCGGTGACGCTGGTCGATTCGCTCCCCGAGATCGGCGGGCAGGTCTCCGCGCTCTACCCGGAGAAGGCCATCCTCGACGTGGCCGGTTTTCCGGTGATCAAGGGTCGCGAGCTGGTCCACCAGCTGATCGAGCAGGCCGCCAGCGCCCACCCGACGTACCTGCTCGATCGCACCGCGATCTCGCTCGCCACGGACGATGCCGGGGTGACCATGGGGCTGGACGACGGCTCCGAGGTGCGGGCGAAGGTCGTCGTGATCACCGCCGGCATCGGGAAGTTCACACCCAGGCCGCTGCCGGCCGGCGACGGCTGGGAGAACCGCGGACTGGTCTTCTTCGTGCCCTCCTTCGACGAGTACGTCGGCAAGGACGTCGTGATCGTGGGCGGCGGCGACAGTGCCTTCGACTGGGCGCACCACCTCGAGCCGATCGCCGCCTCCGTCACGCTGGTCCACCGTCGCGACGCCTTCCGAGCCCACCAGGCCACCGTCGACGCCGTGCTCGCCGGCCGCACCGAGGTGATCACCAAGGCTCAGGTGACCGCCCTGCACGGGGAGCACCAGGTCGAGAAGGTGGAGATCACCACGAACGACGGCGAGGTGCTGGTCCGCCCGGCCCAGGCCGTGGTCGCCGCGCTCGGCTTCGTCGCGGACCTCTCGGCGATGAAGGACTGGGGCGTGGAGTTCGACAAGCGCCAGATCAAGGTCGACACCGCGATGCGCACGAACCTCCCGCGAGTCTTCGCGGCCGGTGACATCACCGAGTACGACGGCAAGGTGCGCCTGATCGCGGTCGGCTTCGGCGAGGTGGCGACTGCGATCAACAACGCGGCCCCGCTGGTCTTCCCCGACCAGGGTGTCTTCCCCGGACACTCGAGCGAGGGCTCCTGACATGGCATCGGGTCGCGACGCGGTCAGGCTGACCGACGAGGAGCTCGCGCAGTTCCTCGACGCCAACATGAAGGTGCAGGTGGCCACCATCGGCCCCGACGGCGCACCGCACCTGACCACGCTGTTCTACGTGATGGTCGACGGCCGGATGTTCTTCTGGACCTACGGCCGCTCGCAGAAGATCCAGAACCTCCGCCGCGACTCCCGGATCAGCTGCCTGGTCGAGGACGGCGAGGACTACTTCGAGCTGCGCGGCGCCGCGATCACCGGCAAGGCCGAGCTGCTCGAGGACTACGAGCAGCTCAAGGACCTCGGCGGGAGGGTCGCGCGGCGCATGGCCGGCGGCGCCGACCTGGGCGAGTTCGGCGACCAGATCGTCGCCAAGCAAGCCGAGAAGCGGGTCGGGGTGTTCGTCGATCCCGTGAAGATCGCGACCTGGGACCACCGGAAGATGACCGCTCCACCAGGAGGAAACGGATGAAGATCAAGGTCGACTTCGACCTCTGCGAGTCCAACGCGCTGTGCGAGGCCCTCGCTCCCCAGAACTTCCAGATCGACGACCAGGACTACCTCCAGGTCATCGACGAGAACGTCACCGACGAGAACCGCGACGCCGTCATGCAGGCCGTCGCCGCATGCCCCAAGTCTGCGATCAGCGTCGTCGAGGACTAGCCGCAGCGACCGCACCGGCCAGCAGGACCGAGCGGCTCCCGAGCCGCCCCACCCATCCCGAAGCAGGAGCTCTGTTCCGCATGCCTGAACCCACTTCGCCGTCCGATCCGCTGTCCCTGGAGGGCAAGGTCGCCATCGTCACGGGCGCGGGCGCAGGCCTGGGCCGCGCCGAGGCTCTGGCGCTCGCCCGAGCCGGCGCCGCCGTCGTCGTCAACGATCTCCCGGGTGCCGGCGACGACACCGCAGAGGAGATCCGTGGCCTCGGTGGCACGGCTTCGGTCGTCGCCGGTGATGTCGGGGAGCGTGCCACCGCCGACGCCATGATGGAGGCTGCGCTGGGCCTGGGCGGTCTCGATGTCGTGGTGAACAACGCCGGCGTCACCCGCGACAAGATGCTGTTCAACATGAGCGACGAGGAGTTCGACCTCGTCCTGCGGATCCACCTTCGGGGCCACTTCCTGCTCTCGCGCAACGCCGCGGCGTACTGGCGGGCGAAGCACAAGGAGACCGGCGAGCAGGTCTACGGCCGGGTCGTGAACACCGCCTCCGAGGCGTCGCTGGGTGGATCACCCGGCCAGGCCAATTACGCCGCGGCGAAGGCCGGCATCACCGCGCTCACCCTCTCCACGGCCCGCGGTCTGGGCAAGATGGGCGTCCGCGCCAACGCGATCGCTCCGCGGGCCCGCACCGCGATGACCGCCGCCGTGTTCGGCGAGGACACCTCGGGCAAGGCCATCGATCCGTACTCCGCCGAGCATGTGGCGCCGCTGGTGGCGTACCTCGCCTCACCTGCTGCCGAGCGGATCAACGGCCAGCTGTTCGTCGTGTACGGCGGCATGGTGGCCCTGGTCGCCGCACCGGTCGTCGAGCAGCGGTTCGACACCGCCGGAGACCTCTTCGACCTCGCCGAGCTCGACAAGACCCTCGGCGCGTACTTCTCCGACAGAGATCCGTCGCGCGGGTTCGCCGCCGACTCGGTCATGCAGCTGACCGTCTGAACACCCCCCGGACGTCGAGCTTGTCGAGACGCCACGATCAGGAAGCAGAGCACACCATGAACAGACTCGACGGCAAGGTGGCGATCGTCACCGGAGGCGCACAGGGACAGGGCGCGGCGATCTGCCGGTCCTTCGTGGACGAGGGCGCCAAGGTGGTCATCGCCGACGTCGCTGACGAGCCGGGGCAGCTGCTCGCCAAGGAGCTCGAGCAGAAGGCGCCGGGCGCGGCGTACTTCGCTCACCACGACGTCAGCGACGAGACGTCGTGGACGTCGGTCGTGGCCGAGGCGAACGAGCGCTTCGGCCCCGTCAGCGTGCTGGCCAACAACGCGGGCGTCCTGCGCTTCGGCGAGATCGCCCAGGGCAGCCTGGCGGACGTCGAGCTGATGTGGCGGATCAACCAGATGGGCGTGTTCCTCGGCATGCGTGCGGTCATCCCGACGATGGAGGCGCACGGTGGCGGCTCGATCATCAACGCCTCCTCGGTCGAGGGCCTGGCCGGGATGGCGAACTGCACCGGGTACGCCGCGACGAAGTGGGCGATCCGCGGGATGACCAAGTGCGCGGCCATGGAGGTCGGCGGCCGCGGCATCCGGGTGAACTCCGTCCACCCGGGCATGATCGACACGCCGATGACCCGGGTGCACGGCGGCGATGCAGCCATGGAGTTCGGAGCGTCGAAGGTGCCGATGCGGCGGGTCGGATACCCCGAGGACATCGCCCCGGTCTACGTGTTCCTGGCCAGCGACGAGTCCGGCTACATGAACGGAGCCGAGCTCGCCGTCGACGGCGGCGTCACCGCCACGCACGCGTTCGGCGGCTGACGGAGCGGCGTTTCGAGGCACGCCCGCACCTCAACCACCGGTGGTTGAGGTGCCGTTGCGCAGCAACCGCCTCGAAACCAGGTGAGGTGCCCGCAGAGGGAGGTCAGCGCAGCACGAGCCGGACGGCGGCCTCGATGTGGCCACCGACCTCCTCGGCCGACGACCGGCCGGTGACCCAGGAGACCAGGGCCGAGAGCCAGACATCGCTGATCACCTGGGCGATCAGGATGTCCTCGGCCGAGGGCTCCGCGCCCTCGACGTACTCCTCGCCGCGGATCGCGCGGGTGAGCATCGTGGTCAGCTGCATGCCGACGACGTGGATCTCGTTGGCCACGCTGGCGTCGGCGAACATGAAGGCACGGGTGAGGGCCTCGGTGAGGTTCGCGTCGCCCTGCATGCCGCGCGTGGCTCGCTTCAGCACGTAGATCACCCGGTCGGCCGGGGTGTCGCCCGGCACCGTCCGGCGCACGACCATCGCCTGGGTGTCCTCGAACTGGCGCGCCAGGGCGGACACGAGCAGGTGGATCTTGGACGGGAAGTAGCGGTAGAGCGTGCCGAGGGCGACATCGGCCTTCTCCGCCACCGCGCGCATCTGGACGGCGTCGAAGCCGCCCCGGGACGCGAGCTCGATCGTGGCCTCGAGGATCCGCCGGCGTCGGTCGCGCTGGGCGGCCGAGCCGAGGTCCTCGAGGGCCAGCGAATTGGTGGTGGTCAAGATCTCTGTCCTTCTCACGTGAGAGGCTTGCGCGTTCCCGGCACAATGTTCGGGCCTGATCCGCTTGGGTCCAGTGTCCCGCACTGCGGCGCCGTTACAGGCTAGCAACGCGCTCGGGCATAATAGAAACACGTTTCAGTTACCCTCAGACCGCAATGCCAATCGAACGAAGGGGCGTGCCGTTGCGCATCGCACTCGCGTCCTACCGCAGCAAGCCGCATTGCGGAGGACAAGGCGTCTACGTCCGCCACCTCAGCCGCGAGCTCGTCGCGCTCGGCCACACCGTCGAGGTGTTCTCCGGGCAGCCGTACCCCGAGCTCGACGAGGGCGTCACGCTCACGAAGGTGCCGAGCCTGGACCTGTACCGCGAACCGGACCCCTTTCGGATGGTCTGGCCCTGGCAGTTCCGGGACCTGATCGACGCCCAGGAGTTCGCCATCATGTGCACGGCCGGCTTCCCCGAGCCGCGCACGTTCGGCAAGCGCCTGCTGAAGGTGATGCGCGAGCGCAGGCAGGACTTCGACATCGTCCATGACAACCAGGTGCTCGCCCACGGGATCATGCAGATCGAGCAGGAGCTCGGCATCCCGGTGCTGACCACGCTGCACCACCCGATCACGTTCGACCGCCGCGTCGACATCGCCTCGGCGCCGACCCTGCGCAAGAAGCTGAGCCTCCGGCGCTGGTACGGCTTCCTGCGGATGCAGGGCGCCGTCGTACGCCGCGCCCGCTGGATCCTGCTGCCCTCGGAGTCGTCCAAGCGCGACGCGGCCAAGGACTTCGGCGCCGACCTCGAGAAGATGCAGGTGATCCCGCTCGGCGTCGACGACTGCTTCGTGCCGCCGACCACGCCGCGCGTGCCGGGCCGGCTCGTGGCGATGGCGAGTGCCGACGCGCCGATGAAGGGCATCGCCACCCTGCTCGAGGCGTTCGCCAAGCTGCGCACCGAGCGCGACGTCGAACTGCTGCTCGTGACCCGGCCGACCCCGGGTGGGCGCACCGAGCGGCTGATCGAGGAGCTCGGCATCGGCGAGCACGTGCGGTTCATCAGCGGGATCAGCGACACCGAACTGGTGGAGGTGATGGGCTCGGCGGAGATCGCGTGCGTGCCGTCGCTCTACGAGGGCTTCTCGCTGCCCACCGCGGAGCTGATGGCCTGTGAGACGCCGCTGGTGGTCAGCCGCACCGGCGCGATCCCCGAGGTCGTCGGGCCCGACGGCCTGTGTGCCGACCTGGTGACGCCGGGCGACGTGGGTGAGCTCGCCCGCACGATCGCCGACCTGCTCGACGACCCGGAGCGGCGGCTCAGGATGGGCCGGGCCGGGCGGGTGCGGGCGCAGGAGCTGTTCAGCTGGCGGGCCGTCGCGAAGGCCACTGCCGCGGCGTACGAGCGGGTCATCGCCGACCACCGGGCTGAGCAGGGTGGCACGGCTCCGGCTCGCTCGCTCGGGCGTGAACCGGAGCAAGCAACGATCGGGAGTCTGTGATGTTGACCGTTGACTTCGAGCGGCTCGGGCTCCGCCCCGGCGATCGGGTGATCGACATGGGGTGCGGTGCGGGCCGGCACGCCTTCGAGATGTACCGGCGAGGCGCCGACGTGGTGGCCTTCGACCAGGACGCCGACGAGCTCGCCAACGTGCTGGAGCTGTTCGGTGCGATGAAGGAGGCCGGCGAGGTGCCCGAGGGCGCCCAGGCCGACATCAAGGAGGGTGACGCGCTCGCGCTGCCGTTCGCCGACGGTGAGTTCGACCGCGTGGTGGCCTCGGAGGTGCTCGAGCACATCCACGACGACGTCACCGCCATCAAGGAGCTGATCCGGGTGCTGCGGCCTGGCGGCACGATGGCGATCACGGTGCCCCGCTGGCTCCCCGAGGTGGTCAACTGGCGGCTCTCGCCGGACTATCACAACGCTCGCGGCGGGCACATCCGGATCTACACCGACCACGAGCTGGTCGACAAGGTCACCAAGGGCGGCCGCCCGAACGACGGCACCCCCGGCGACGCGATGATCTTCGAGGGCAAGGACCACACGCACGGGCTGCACACGCCGTACTGGTGGCTGAAGTGCGTGGTCGGGGTGGACAACGACGGTCACCCGCTGGTCAAGGCGTACCACCAGGTGCTGGTGTGGGACATCATGAAGACGCCGCGCCTGAGCACCCTCACCGGGCTGGCCGAGAAGGCGCTCAACCCCGTGCTCGGCAAGAGCATGGTGCTCTACTTCCGCAAGCCCGAGTAGGCCCCGTGGCGAACGAGAACACGTGCGCCTGGCAGGTGCCAGCGGTGCCCGGTGTCCTGACCTCCGTGCAGGTCGCGGCCACGGCGGCGTCGATCGCCGCCATGCAGGAGGACACCGGGGCGGTGCCGTGGACGCCGGGGGAGAAGACCGACGTCTGGAACCACGTCGAGGGTGCGATGGCGATGCTCCTCGGCGGTGAGGTGGAAGCCGCCGAGCGCGCCTACGACTGGTGCGCGCGGACTCAGCGCGCGGACGGTTCCTGGCCGATGGAGATCGTCGTCGGCGAGATCAGGGACGCCTCGGGGGAGACCAACATGTCGGCCTACCTCGCCGTCGGCGTCTGGCACCACTGGCTACTGCGGCGCGACCGCGGGTTCGTCGAGCGGATGTGGCCCGTCGTACGCCGAGGACTGGACTTCGTCGTCGGCATGCAGCTGCCCTTCGGCGGCATCGCCTGGTCGCAGGAGTGGGATTCGGCAGGCCCCGCGAAGGTCAACGAAGAGGCGCTGCTGGCCGGTTCGTCGAGCATCTACCAGTCGCTGCGGGCCGGCGTCGCGCTGGCCGAGCTCGTCGGTGACCCGCAGCCGGAGTGGGAGCTGGCCGGCGGCCGGCTGAGCCACGCGCTGCGGCAGCACCGCGACCAGTTCCTCGACAAGTCGGAGTTCTCGATGGACTGGTACTACCCGGTCCTCGGCGGGGCGGTCCGCGGCGACGCGGCGGCTGAGCTGCTGGACGAGGGCTGGGCGACGTTCGTGGTGCCCGGCCTCGGTGTCAAGTGCGTGAGCGACAACACCTGGGTGACCGGGGCGGAGACCTGCGAGCTCGCGATGTCGCTGGACGCGATCGGCGATCACGGCCGCGCCCGGGAGCAGTTCGCCGCGATCCAGCACCTGCGCGAGGAGGACGGCCGGTACTGGACCGGCTACGTGTACCCCGAGGACGTGTTCTGGCCGGTCGAGCACACGACGTACACCGCGGCCGCGGTGGTGCTCGCCGCAGACGAGCTGTCCCGCACCACGCCGGCGTCCGGCATCATGCGCGGCGACACGCTGGGCGAGCACTTCGAGGAGATCGCGCTGGGGTGCGGTTGCTCGCGGCTGTCGGTCTAGTCGTCGAGACAGCCGAAGGTTCCGAATTCGCCCGCGCAGCCCGCTTGTCCGAAATATCCTGATCTTTGCCACTCGGGGCACAGGAGGGAGGCCGTGGCGGTGGATCCGGGCGTGTATCGCCAGGTCGTCGAGTCCTCGCCCGACGGCCTGTGGTTCGTGGACGCCGAGGGATGCACCGTCTTCGCGAACGCACGTGCTGCTGAGCTGCTCGGACGCACCGAGGAGGAGCTCGGGCGACTGTGCTTCGCCGACCTCCTCGACGAGCCGGACCGGTTCCGCTTCCTTGCCGACCCGGCGACCTTCATCGATCCCGGCCGCGACCGGCGCAGCGTCACGTGGCGATTCCGGGCTCCGGACGGCACCGTGCGCCCGCTGCTGGTCAAGGAGCAGGTGTTCCGCGACGACCGGCACGCGGTGAGCGGGTGCCTGTTCCGGCTCACCGACGACGCCGGTCGGCGTGCGCTGGTCGAGTCGCTGCGGCGCAGCGAGTCCCAGCTCGCCGAGGCGCAGGCGATCGCCCGGATCGGGAGCTGGGAGTACGACGTCAACCGGCACCAGGCGACGTGGTCGCCCGAGCTGTTCGCGCTGCTGGGAGTCGACGCGGAGACGTACGTGCCCGGACCCGCCAACTTCCTCGCCGCGATCGTCGACGCGGATCGCGACATGGTCGAGCGCGAGTGGAACCGACTGACGAGGGACGTCGACCGGATCGACCTGGAGACACGCGTGCGTCGCCCGGACGGTTCGGTGCGGTGGGTCCGCATGCTCGCCCGCGTCGTCGAGCGTGACAAGGACGGCAAGGCCGCCCGTGTCGGCGGCACGATGCAGGACATCGACGACCTGAAGCGGACCGAGCTGCACCTGCGCAACGCCGTGGAGGCCAATGCGCTGATGCAGTTCATGGCCACCGCCGCCAACGAGACCGGCACCCTCACCGAGGCCCTCGTGCGGCTGCGCGATCTGCTGCTCGTCGATCCGCACTGGCTGCGCGGCGTCGCGTTCGACGTCGTGGACGGCGCCCCGGAGTGGCGGCGCCTCGAAGCCGAGGAACCCCCGCCCACGGAGTCCGAGCGTCAGGTGGCCGCTCGGGCGCTGGCCAACCCGACCGGTTTCGTCCTGGACGAGGAGGTCGAGCCGGACCGACTCCTGGTCGGCTTCCCGGTGACGGTGAAGGGCGTCCGGACCACGGTGGCGGTGATCACCGCCCTCACCGACCTCCGCCATCGGCCGGTGCTGCACACGCTGGTCGCCCAGGTCGCCGGACAGCTCGCCCAGGTCGCTGCTCGCGAGGAACTGGTCCTCGAGCTGACCCGAAGCCGGTCACAGCTCGCCGACGCCCAGGCGATCGCGCGTCTCGGCAGCTGGGAGATGTGGGTCGACGATCCAGATCACGCCACCTGCTCGGCGGAGCTCTACCGCGTCCTCGACGTCGATCCGGCGGAGTGGGAGCCGGGACTCAACGCCTTCCTCGATTGTCTGATCGAGGAGGACCGCGCGCCCGTCCTCGAGGTCTACGCCCAGGCGCTCTGCGACGACGTGGAGCACGTCGTGGACGCTCGCGTGGTGATGAGGGACGGCACGCCGCGGTGGGTACGCGCGATGGGTCAGGTCCTCGAGCGGGACGCGGACGGTGCGCCCCGCCGGATGACCGGCACCATGCAGGTCATCCAGGAGATGAAGGAGTCCGAGCAGCGGCTGCTCGACGCGGTCGAGCTGAACACCACCATGCAGTCGCTGGCCACGGCGGCGAACCAGACCAGCACGCTCGACGAGGTGCTGGTCAGCATGCGTGAGGTACTCCTGCACCATCCCGACTGGCACCGTGGCGTCGCGTTCGACGTGACCGAGACAGGTCTGCAGCACCGGCCGATCACGGCCGACGACGTCGCGCCCATGCCGATCGAGATCCAGGTCGCCCAGCGGGTCCTGGACGTGCACGACGTGGTGTTCGAGGAGGTCGCCGTACCGCAGCGACCTCTCGTCGGCATTCCGGTCGATGTCGACGGCCGGACGGTCCTGGTCGTCGTGGTCACCAACGTCTCGCCGTTCCGGCGTCACGCGATGGTGCGCTCACTGGCCGGTCAGGTGGCGGGGGAGCTGGCCCAGGTGGCCAGCCGGGAGGCTGCTGCGGCCCAGCTCGCGACAGCCCGTGACCTCGCAATGGCCGCCTCCAACGCGAAGTCGGACTTCCTCGCGACCATGAGCCACGAGATCCGTACGCCGCTCAACGGCGTGATCGGCCTGAACGAGCTGCTGCTGCGCACCGAGCTCGATCCACAGCAGCGTCAGCTCGCCGAGGCGATGCAGGGTGCCGGCCGGACCCTGCTGGTGCTGATCAGCGACATCCTCGACTTCTCCAAGATCGAGGCAGGGGGACTCGAGCTGGAGGACGTGCCGTTCCGGCCGGCGGTCGTGGTCCAGGGCGCGCTGGAGCTGTTCGAGCCGATGGCCGTCGCGAAGGGCATCAAGCTCCGGGCGGAGATCGACCCGAGCGTGCCCGAGCGGCTCGAGGGCGACCCGAGCCGGTGGGGGCAGGTGCTGTCCAACCTGGTGGCGAACGCGGTGAAGTTCACCACCGACGGCGCGGTGGACATCAGGGTGAGTGCCGCCACTGTCGGACGGGATGCCACGCTTCGGGTCGTGGTGCGCGACTCCGGCATCGGGATGGACGCCGCCCAGCAGAGCCGGATCTTCCAGCCGTTCCGGCAGGCCGACGCCTCCACCACGCGCAACTTCGGTGGCACGGGCCTCGGGCTGGCGATCGCCCACCGTCTCGCCACCGCGCTGGGCGGTGAGATCGGCTTCGACAGCGTGCCGGGTGAGGGCAGCACGTTCTGGTTCACCGGCAGGTTCCAGGTGCCGGTCGCACCGGACCGACCGGCCGTCCGCGAGGCGCCCACCGCTGCGCAGGCCGGCGGCGGGGGACACGTGCTCGTGGTCGAGGACAACGAGGTCAACCAGCTGGTCGCGGTGGGCATGCTGGAGGCGCTCGGCTTCACCACGGAGGTGGCCGCAGACGGGGCGGCCGCCGCGGCCCGGGCCGCCGGCGGCCGGTTCGACGCGGTGCTGATGGACCTGCAGATGCCCCGGCTCGACGGCTATGCGGCGACCCGTCTGATCCGCCGCGCCGAAGCACCTGGCGTGCACGTCCCGATCATCGCCTTGACCGCCTCGGTGACCTCGGGCGAGCAGGAGCGCTGCCTGGCGGCCGGCATGACCGGGTTCCTGTCGAAGCCCGTGGGCCTCGAGGCGCTGGCGAAGGTGCTGCGTGAGCAACTGCCCGGAGGGCTCGTGGCCGAGCCGGTGTCGCCGCGCCCGGATCCCGACCGACGCCCGCTCGTGGCCATGGCCGGGCGGCCGGGACATCCTGAACCGTGCACCCCGCCGACCCTCGACACCGGAAGACTCGACGAGCTGGCCGAGATGGGCGCCGCCGCCTTCCCGCTGATCCAGCGCGCGATCGACAACTTCGTCGGAGGCATCGCGCCGAACCTCGACGAGCTGCGTGCCGACGCCGGGCGATCCGATGCGCCGTCCCTGCGCAGCCACGCCCATCGGTTGAAGGGCAGCGCCGCGAACCTCGGCGCACTGCGGGTCGCCGAGCTGGCGCGGCAGCTCGAGCAGGCCGGGGCCGACGAGCAGCTCGACGCCGCCGACGACCTGATCGCCTGCCTGGCGTCTGCGCTCGCCGAGGTGGCGACGGAGCTGGCTCTCTACCGGCTCGAGGAGCCCGGCGAGGAAGCGTCGGCCTGACCGGCCCGGTCGAGGCGCCGCAGGACCCGCATCGAACCAACGGTCTCCACCGGCTCGAAGTCGCCGCTGCCGACGGCCCGCTGCCAGACGTGGTACGGCGCCTGGCCGCCGTCCTCGGGGCGCTCGAAGACGTCGTGGATGACCAGGACACCGCCCGGCTGCACCCAGTGCGCGAAACCGGTGTAGTCGTTCTGGGCGTGCACCTCCGCGTGGCCGCCGTCGATGAACAGCAGCGCGACCGGCGTACGCCAGTGGGCGGCGACCGTGACCGACTGCCCGACCACCGCCACGACGCGGTCCTCCAGGCCGGCGAGCGCGAGCGTACGGCGGAACACCGGGAGTGTGTCCATCAGACCCAGCTCGGCGTCGACCAAGGTGGGGTCGTGGTGCTCCCAGCCCGCCTGGTTCTCCTCCGACCCCCGGTGGTGGTCCAGGGTGAACACCACGCTGTCGCGCTCGCGGGCTGCGGCGCCGAGGTAGATCGCGGACTTGCCGCAGTAGGTGCCGATCTCCAGGGCGGGGCCGTCGCCGAGGTGCGCCAGCGCGGTGCGGTACAGGAACGCGCCCTCGTCCTCGGGCATGAAGCCCTTGGCTCCGAGTGCGTGCCTGAGCAGATCGGGGTCGAGGTCGGCGGCGTCGACGGGGGCGCCTGAGGTCTCACTCACGGCGGGGAGCCTATCCATGGCATGATTGGAACACGTTCTAGTTTCCGGACTCGCGCGAGTCCGCCGGCCCACCCGAGGAGCAGCGCATGCCGATCGGCATCAGCGACGACCACGCCGAGCTGGCAGCGACCGTCCGCAAGTGGGCCGAGAGCCAGGGATCGGTCGATGCCGTGCGAGCGGCGGAGACCGATCCGGCGTCGCTGGCCGTCTGGGGGCCGCGGGCCGCGGAGATGGGACTGACGGCGATCGCGCTGCCCGAGTCGGTCGGGGGCGGGGGCGGAAGCATCCTCGACCAGGCGGTCGCGCTGGAGGCTGCGGCGTACGCACTGGTGCCGGGGCCGCTGCTGACCACGGCCGTAGCGGGCCTGCTCCACGACGACGCCGCCCTGCGGGCGGGCATCGCGTCCGGAGAGCTCACCGTGGGTCTCGGCGTCCAGGGCGGTCTCCGGCAGGCGGAGGGCCGCCTCTCCGGAATGGTCGCGGCGGTCCTCGATGCTCCGGTCGGCACCCACGTCGCCGTCCCGGTGAGCACCGCCGACGGCGAGGGGAGCGTCGTGCTGCCCGTCGACCGGGTCGCGGTCGTCGCCGGCCCGTCGGTCGACCTGTCGCGCACGGTGGGCGAGGTGCGGATCTCCGACGTGCCCTCGACCGATCTGCCGTGGTCGTCCTCGGACGCGACGGCCCTCTTCATCACCCTCGCGGCGGCCGAGGCCGCGGGCATCGCGCGGTGGTGCCTCGACACGGCTGTGGAGTACGCCAAGGTGCGCGAGCAGTTCGGTCAGCGGATCGGGGCGTTCCAGGCGGTCAAGCACCTCTGTGCGGAGATGCTCGAGACCAGCGAGTCGGTCACTGCGGCGGCCTGGGACGCTGCGGTCGCGTACGACGACGACGCCGACCAGGTCGCCTTCGCGACCGGTGTGGCGGCCACCGTCTGCTTCGACGGGGCTGTCGAGGTCGCGAAGACCTGCATCCAGGTGCTCGGCGGCATCGGGTTCACCTTCGAGCACGACGCCCACCTGTACCTGCGCCGCGCGACCGCCCTGCGCGCCCTCGTCGGCGATCCCGGCGCCCACGCGGCAGCACTGGCTCGCCAAGCGGGGTCAGGCGTACGTCGCAGCGGGCGGATCGACTTCGGTGGTCAGGACACGGAGTTCCGGGAGGACGCCAGGCGGGAGGCGCAGCGGATCGGCGGACTGCCCGAGGAAGAGCGCCGCACGGTGCTCGCCGAGACCGGGCTCCTCGCGCCCCACTGGCCGGCGCCGTACGGGCTGGGAGCGGGGCCGGTGCAGCAGTTGGTGATCGACCAGGAACTCGCCGCGGCCGGCGTCGAGCGGCCCGACCTCGTCATCGGCGCCTGGGCGGCACCCACGATCCTCGAGCACGGGTCGGACGAGCAGCGGGAACGGTTCCTCGGGCCCACGCTGCGGGGCGAGATCACCTGGTGCCAGCTGTTCAGCGAACCCGGTGCCGGCTCCGACCTGGCCTCGCTGCGCACCAAGGCCGAACGCGTCGACGGCGGCTGGAGGCTGACCGGCCAGAAGGTTTGGACCTCGGTCGCCGAGCGCGCCGACTGGGCGATCTGCCTGGCCCGCACCGACGCCGAGGCCAAGCCGCACGCGGGGATCACCTACTTCGTCGTCGACATGTCGGCCGAGGGCATCGAGATCCGCCCGCTGCGGGAGCTCACCGGCGACGCGCTGTTCAACGAGGTGTTCCTCGACGAGGTCTTCGTGCCTGATGAGAACGTGGTCGGGGAGGTCAACGGCGGCTGGCGCCTGGCGCGGACGACGCTGGCCAACGAGCGCGTGGCGATGGCCGGGTCGCGCCTGGGGGACAGCGTCGAGCTGGCGGTGTCGTTGCTCGACGAGCCGCGTCTCGGCCCGAGCGCTCCGGAGAAGATCGGGCGGGCGATCGCGCTCGCTCAGGTGGTCAAGCTGCTCGGCACGCGATCCACGCTCCGCTCGATCGCGGGCCAGGGGCCCGGCGCCGAGTCCAGCGTGGCCAAGCTGGTCGGCGTCCGCAGCCGCCAGGACTCCGCCGAGCTGGCCATGGAGCTGGTCGGACCGGAGATCTTCACCGACACCGAGCGGGCGCTCCGCGCGACCGACCTGTACCTGCGCAACCGCTGTCTCTCGATCGCCGGCGGGACCACGCAGATCCTGCGCAACGTAGCCGCCGAGCGGATCCTGGGCCTGCCCCGCTGATCTGCGCGGTCCCGGCACGCTGTGTCTGATGGCGCCTCCGGCGCGGGGAGATCCTGCGCATCGTCGCCGCCGAGCGAATCCTGGGCCTGCCCCGCTGATCTGCGCGGTCCGCTCGGGCGCGCGGACTCAGCCGGAGGCGGATGCCGACTCGGCGGCGGTGCCGTGCGCCTGGTCGGAGGTCGCCGTACGCCGGGTGACGCGGTGCCACTCCAGCCAGCGCTCGACCGCGCGAATCACCTGCTGGCTGCGGATCGAGGAGAACACCTCGAACGCGTGCTGGGTGCCGGGAAGCTCCAGATAGGTGGTCACCCCGGTCGACACCGCGCGCAGCTTCTCGACGAAGGCGCGGGCCTGCCGGACGCTCACGAGTCCGTCGTGGGACCCGTGGATCACGAAGAAGTCCGGTGCGTCGGGTGCGACGTGGGTGATCGGTGACGCGAGCTCGAACTCCTCGAGGTGCTGCTGCGGGTCCTTGCGGAAGACGCGAGGTGCGAGGAACTTGTCGCGCATGTCGATCGCAGCCTTGTCGCCGGTCACTCCACCGAGATCGTAGACGCCGTAGAACGGGACGCATGCCGAAACCGTGGTGTCGGCGTCCTCGAACCCCGGCTGGTACTCCTTCACCGACGGCGTCAAGGCCGCCAGCGAGGCGAGGTGGCCACCGGCGGAGCCGCCCGTGATCACGAGGTACGACGGATCGCCGCCGTACGACGCGATGTGCTCGCGCGTCCAGGCGATCGCGCGCTTGACGTCCTCGATCTGAGCCGGGAACGGATGCTTGGGGGCGAGCCGGTAGTTCATCGCCACGCAGACCCAACCGCGCGCTGCCATTCGGTTCATCAGGATGAGGCCCTGCTGACCCTTGTCGCCGATGGTCCAGCCGCCGCCGTGCACCTGGATCAGCACCGGCGCGTTGCGCAGGTCGACGTCGCGGCGGCGGTAGATGTCCAGGCGCGCACGGCTGCCGCCATCGCGGTAGTTGATGTCGGCGATGCGCTCGACATCCGGTCGCATCAGCGAGAACGGACGCAGCAGGTCGCGCACGGGCGTGGGCAGTGCTTCGGCCAGGTCGGCCGCCGCGGGGTCGGCGATGGTGGCCTCGAGGTAGTCGGCGCCGAGTGATTCGGCGAGCTGCTTCTCCGCGATCTCACCGGCCTTCCGGGCGTCCCGGATCAGGTAGGTGAGCCCCGCCGCGCTTGCCGCCGCGAGCGCAAGACCTGCCCGGCTCGCCTTGCCGCGGACGACCGCCTGGACGGTGTCGAGAGCAGTCAGCGCGAGGATCTGGGGGGCGAGCTCACCGGTGGGCCATCCCACGGCGAAGCCGAGGGGGGAGAGGTTGCCACGCAATGGGCGAACCGCATTGGCCGTGAGCAGAGCCGTGATCAGCTGACGCCGGTTGAATCCCATGGGCCGAGCCTACGACGAGCATAACTAGAACACGTTCTATTAGGGGATATGATTCCGCCATGGAGCGGCTCAGTGGTCTGGACGCCAGCTTTCTCTACCTGGAGAGCCCGGCGCAGATGATGCACGTCTGCGGGCTGATCCTGCTCGACCCGGCGACCGTGCCCGGTGGCTACTCCTTCGACCGTCTCCGCGACGACCTCGCTCATCGGGTCCGCACGATCCCCGCATTCCATCGCAAGCTCAGGTCGGTGCCGCTCGGGATCGACCATCCGGTGTGGGTCGAGGACACCGAGTTCGACATCGACCGGCACGTGCACCGGATGGCCGTGCCGTCGCCCGGCGGCTGGGCCGAGCTCTCCGATCTCTGCGCGCACATGGCGAGCATCCCGCTGGACCGGAGCCGGCCGCTGTGGGAGATGGCGGTGATCGAGGGCCTGGCCAGCGGTCAGGTCGCGGTGTTCACGAAGATGCACCACGCGAGCGTCGACGGCGTCTCCGGGGCCAACATGATCTCGGTGCTGTGCAGCCTGGAGCCGGGCGCACCTCTGCTCGACCTCGGCGTGGACAACGCGGGGGTGTCCGAGCACGACCCCAGTGACCTCGAACTGTTCGCCCGGGGTGTCGTGTCCACCGTGGCCCGACCCTGGCGGGCGTTCGGGCTGGTCCGCCCGACGGCTTCGCTGGTCACGCGCACGATCGAGCGCGTCCGGTCCGGTACGGCGATGGCCGCACCCCTGACCGCGCCGCGGACGCCGTTCAACGGCAACATCTCCGGCCAGCGCGCGGTCGCCTTCGCCGACCTGTCGCTGGACCAGGTCAAGGAGATCCGGCACGCCGTCGAGGGGGCGACCGTGAACGACGTCGTCCTCGCTGTCGCCGGTGGTGCTCTACGGCGCTACCTGGAGCGGCACGACGCCCTCCCCGGCACCTCCCTGCTCGCGAGTGTGCCGGTCTCGGTGCACGACCGTGCGGAGGTCGCGCGCGGGACCAACCGGGTCTCGACCATCTTCGCCAGGCTGGGCACCGACATCGCCGACCCGGTGGTGCGGCTCGAGAAGCTGGCGAAGGCCAACGCGCACGCGAAGGGGCACTTCAATGCCCTCCCGGCCGACGCTCTGCAGGAGTGGGCCCAGTTCGCCGCGCCGCGTACCTTCGGCCTCGCCGTCCGCATGGTGGCCGACCTGAGGCTTGCCGAGAGAGGCCCGGTGATCCACAACCTGGTGATCTCGAACGTGCCGGGCCCTCCGGTTCCGCTGTACTTCCTGGGCGCCCGCATCGACGGGCTCTACCCGCTGGGCCCGATCTTCCACGGGGCCGGGCTCAACATCACGGTGATGAGCACCGCCGGCCGGATGAACGTCGGCCTGATCGCCTGCCGCAAGGCACTTCCCGACATCGACCGCCTCGCCGAGGACTTCGGCGCCGAGGTCGACGCGCTGTACGCCGCCACGGTGGGGTGAGCCGGCTCGGGGCATCCGTCGCGCGATCACCCGAGCAAGTCATGTCGGAGATGACAGGGTCGACTCCGCAGGCGCCGGCATCAGAGCACGCCAACGAGCGCAGGGGAACGCGGGCGGCCTGGCGCCGCCCCGAGGATGCGCACTGATCTGCCGAGATCAGTGCGTACTCATGAGGGGATCGTCGGAGGCGGGTCAGTAGGAAGAGGCGGGCGACGTCGAGGAGAATGTGGTGCGACGCGAATGGAGATGACCGGCCGCGATCGCGACCGCCACCGTGCAGAAAATGAGCGTGCCGCCTAGAAACAACCGCATCTGCCCTGCCACCGCTCGCACATAGGTCGAATGCGACACCACCGTGAACGAGCCGTGGTTGTTGAGTGTGTACTGCCCGGACGTCGCATCGAAGTGTGGCTGGCCACCGGCGATCGCGGGAACGCTCGCGATCGCGCTGACCGCGCCGCACAGGGCCGCCACGAGCAGGAACCCGAGGAACGCCTGATAGCGCCCTGTCTCAGCAGTTGGTGCCCCGGTGTTCCGGGCGGTGCGGGACTGCCGCGCGATCAGCAGCACGACTGCCCAACCCCAGAGTGGGAAGATCAGCACGAACGACGGCGCGAACGCCCACTCGTCGTTGGGACCAACCGGCCCAGTTATGGACGACACGATAAACGCCAGGGCGGCCGCGATGTTCAGCGAACCGACCACCACTGCCGTCAACGATGCGTTCCGCGCCTTGGCCGAGTTCCACACTGCCTCCGCCGTCCTCGGCGACATGCGTGTCATCCCACATCCGATCTGATCTCGGGTCATGGACCCTACGCCGTGGGCGCGCCTCGCTGACACGGAATTCCTCGACGGTGCCTAGTCGGATTGGCTCGGATGCTCCGCCGCACCCTTAGCGGAGCGCCCTCCCGCGCTTCCCTCGGACCTAACAAGCATCCGCATCTGCCGCTGAGCGCGCACCCGCACGCTATTGCCGCATTGCGCGCGGCCGCACCGCTGGGAAGCCGCTGGAGGTCCGATTCTGCCGTACGGTTCCGGGTGTGCTCTTGGAGTTTCTCGCCAGTCTGAGCTCAGCGTTCACTCGCGGCTCACGGCCATCAGAGACGCTCGATCGCGCGTACACAGCTGCCTATTCGCGGGCAACTGCTGGTGAAGGCTTCACGGACGAAGTGTTGTGGCAGGAGCTGAGGGGGCACTCGATACCGGGCGCTTACGGCGACCGGGGAGGCAAGAGAGTCGGCACTGCTTTTGCAGCATGGGACCAGCGCATCCCAGCCAAGCAGTTCCATCGGTTTCTGCTGAAGCGGGGCACCTGACGCAGTTCGATCCGCACGCTCTTGCCGCTGACGGTGTGGAACGCATTCGTCGGTCCGTCGGCAGGGCACATCCCTACTGGCTACCCTGAGATCGACATGCCGGGTCCCGGGCGGGATCACCCCAAGCGGCACGGGCATCGTTCCGTGAGCGTCAGGCGTGGCGCTGGCTTGGTCCGCGTACAGACCCGGCATTGTCCCTCGCGCCAAAGCGTCCCCTCATCAGCGTTCCGTACGGTCGTGCCTGACGCGTCCACGTCAGTTCGCCCGCCGTGACCGCCGTAGACGTGCGGTAGGCACGTAACTCACAGCCGTGGCCACGCCGACCACGATCGTCACGCCGACGGCGGCGAACACGGCGAATGGAGCTGCGCTGACGTCGCACGTCGGCCCGAGGTCGCAAGGCGAGGCCACGTTGACGACATCGACGACCCAGAACGCGAAGAACCCGCAGGCCAGGCCAACGATGCCGGGGACCAGAAGGGCCCGCTCGAGAGGCCTACCTGCGCGCCGCGCCGCGCACCCGCCGACAAGCCCTGCGACAAGGGCTGCCGCGCCGATCTCGGCAAGACCGACCCCGGCGCGCGGGCGCGTGTCGACCGTGCCGGGTTGAGCGAATGCCCACGTGGAATAGGCGCCAACCAGGATCGAGGCGGTGACGATGAGCGCCAGCCACACCAATGCCTCAACCACCGTCGATCGCACGGGCCGAGTATGACCCGACCGCACGGTGATGCCGCAGGTGGCGCCCTTGAGTCCACATCGAGACGAGGGTTCTGGCGGCCGTCATCCTCACGGACGCCCCTGACGGCGTTTACCGGAGTAACCCGCTGGATGCAGCCTTGCCGGGTCTGTAGGTTGCCGCCGTGCGAGGTGACGGCAGGACTCGGATCCGTTTCGCGGAAACGGAGGATGCAGCCGCGATCGCCAGCGTCCACATGATGTCTCGGTCGACCATGCCGTATCTACCGCCGCAGAAGCGCAACCACGAGCAGGTGACCGAGTGGGTCAGCGACGTCGTCCTCAAACAGTGCCCTACCTGGGTCGCAGTGCTCGACGCGGAGATCGTGGGCTATGCGGCCCTGGATGGTGACATGCTCGAGCATCTGTATCTGCGGCCGGATGTCAGACGGCAGGGGATCGGCACGTTTCTGCTTGAAGAGGTCAGGCGCCACAGCCCCGAGGGGGTTTCGCTGCGTGTCTTTCAGGAGAACACCGATGCCCGCGCGTTCTACCAGCGTCATGGGTTTGCCGTCCTGGACACCAGCGATGGTGCCCGCAATATGGAGAGCCTGCCCGACATGACGCTTCGGTGGGTGCCGAACGCTGGACACAGTGACGATCATCAGGTCCATTGAGGACCGCATCGTCGATGCCGTGGACGCTTGAGCCAGGTGTCCCGCACAGAGGTTGACGAGGGCGCCGAGGGTGTGACGCACTCACGTAGCCGCTGAGCGCGCATCGCACGCTATGGCCGCGTTGGGCGCGGTCTTGCCTGGTGCCGCGCGGTCGCGCTGCACGAGCTCGAGCAGGGCTGTCGCACGCGGTCCGCTCACGTCCGCCTCGCGAAGGTGACCTTGCCGTGCCGGTCTGCCTTGAGCTGGTAGCGGCGGTCGTGGGCCAGGGTGTGGTGTCTCGGGCACAGCATGACGCCGTCCTCGACGGATGTGCCGCCGCCGCGTGACCACGGAGTCTTGTGGTGGGCGTGACACATGCCGGGCGGCCAGTCGCACCCCACCGTGGCGCACCCGCCGTCGCGGAGCATCATCGCGATCCGTTGCGGCTCGGTGTGGAACCGGCGCTTCCGGCCGAGGTCGAGGACCTGCGATTGCCCGCCCAGGACGGCGGGGATGACGCCGGCCTCGCAGGCGAGGCGGCGAGCCTCCGAGGCGGGGATGCGTTCGCCGGTGTCCAGGGCGGCAGCGCGCTCGGCTCCGAGAAGACTCTCCATCGTCATCGTGACCACCACTGTCGCCGCGACGCCGCCTGCCTTGGGAGACCCGTCACCGGCGGTGTCGCGCGTCTCGACGTACTCCATGAAGGCCCGCCCCCAGCGCAGCGGCCTGGAGATCCGGGACACGGGCTCCTCGCTGGAGGTGTCGCGAGTGGCGCGCTGGTGGCGGGGTGCGGCGATGGCGTCGAGGTGCTTGGCGAGGATCTCCCCGTGAAGGACCGGGATCTTGAACCGCCCGACCATCGAGCCGTGCCCGTCGGGTCGCATGCTGAACGACGCCGTGGCGGCGGCCTGTCGTTCTTCAGCCTCGAGCACCGCGGCTTCGTGCGCTTCGGCGATCTCGGGGGCGAGCACCTCGAGCACCTTGCGACCGGCGATGCGCAGCGCCTTCGGATCCAGCCGCATGTCGCCGTCGAGGTCGGCGAGTCCGATCAGGTGCCGCTCGGCGTCGGTAGCCAGCGCAGGACCGACCGCCTCGAGGGGAAGCGCGTCGACGGCGTCCAGGATCGCCCTCGCCTGGTCGACGTGGACCCGGCCGGCTGCGAGCGCCTCCTGGGTCGGAGCGTGTCCGTCGTCGAGTGCGTCCGCCAGCTTGGTCAGGCCCTGAGCGACGGGGACGCGTTGCCCTGTGACGTGCGCCCACCAAGCGCACGTGTTCGTCGCGCCGACGTCGTCGCCGACCTGCTGACGGTCGGCCTCGCGGAGCACACGCAGGACCACCTCGGCCAGCCTGGCCTGGAGTCGGGTCAGCCGTGGCAGCGCGTCGCCGAGCTCGCTGGGCGACATCGTCCACGCGGGTGCTGGGCCGACCTCGTCGAGAAGCTCCTCGAGACCGGCGACGAACCGGCCGACCGGGTGCACGGCGAGACTCGCGAAGTCGCCACCGAGTCCCGAGGTCATGGATCCAGCGTAGAACCGACAACCGACACAATCGAGCACATGATCGAGCCTGTGGACGGCCGGGGCGGCGCAGGGCGTGTGTGGACGAACCGGCGCCGGAGCACGAGGCCGAGCCCGCCGATCAGCCGCCCGGCAGCGTCAGCGGACGGACGCCGCCGAGGCGACGGTGGAACCGGACCTGATCGGCGTGGCAGTCCAGGACGTGCCACAGCGCGGCGTGGGCCGACCAGGGGAGCGGCTCGTCTCCGTGCCGCCAGGACGGCCCGAAGCTGACCCAGACCGGCGTCCAGTCCGCGGCCAGGTCCCAGGCGCCTCGATGCTGGTCGAGCAACCTCCGGCGGGTCTGAAACGCGGCGCGCGGCCCGTCGGGGCAGATCGGCGCCGTGCTGATCGGCCAGACCCGCAGGTCGAGGGTCATCAGCTCGAGCTCGAACGCGGGCAGGAGTCGTGGGTCCACCAGGACGGTGGCGACGTTCTCGTGCGGGTCGCGCCTCACGGCATGCACGCTAACCCGGGCCGCCGGCGTCCGTCAGCGTTCCGCGGCGACGCCTGCCGATCGCGTACGCCGGTTCAGCCGCCGTTGAGCCGGCTCGCCCGGCGACCCATCGTGGTGTCGACGGCCTCGACGAACGCGGGCACGAAGGAGTCCGTCTGCAGCACACAGCCGGCGTGACCGCACGGCGCCTCGTGGACGGTGGCGCCTGCGATCCGGGCGGCGATCGCGCGCTGCCGGGCGGGGGAGAGCACGCGGTCCTTCGTGGTCACGACCACGGCGGTGGGCACGTCGATGCCGGCGAGCCAGGGCGTCGAGTGGTGCCGTCCGAGCGAGGCGACTGCCTGGGCGACCGCCCAGGGGCTCGTGCTGCGGAACTGCGCCAGTGCCCACTCGTGCGTGTCGGTCGGGTCGAGCAGCAGCTCGGCAGTCATCCGGCTGGTCGTGCTGATCGTGCGGGACCGCGACAGGGTCCGCAGCGCGCCCATCCCGACCTCCATGCCCTGGTGGAACGCCCGCTCGCGGCCCGTCGTACGGAAGTGGTCGGTCGTGGCGGCCAGCACCAGGCCGCCGAACCGCTGGGGGTGCTGACGCCAGCACCGCTGGGCGACGATCGAGCCCATGGAGTAACCGGCGACCACCGGCTTCTCGAGCTCGAGCGCGTCGGCGACCGCGGCGACGTCGTCGGCGCAGTCGCGGATCGAGAAGTGCTCCGAGACGATCCCGCGGCCGTGCCAGCGCTGGTCGAAGACCACGACGCGGTAGCGCTCGGCGAGCCTTGCGACGACCGGGAACCAGGTCAGCAGGCCCGTGCACCCGACCGCGTGCAACAAGATGATCGCCGGAACGTCGGGCGTCGGCCCGGGTACGTCGGTGAGCCAGGTCCGTCCCCGGCCGGGCAGGTCGAGCCAGCGGCCCTCCGGCGGAGTGAACGGGGGGACGTCGACCAGTTCACGCAGGAGCGCGCGTGGGACCGAGCGGGGGTCGGACCAGGTGATCGACATCGTGCCTCCTTGCACGCGGCCACTGAGCGGGACCGCTCTCGATCGGAGGGTGTCCTTCAGGCTAGAGTAGAACAGGTTTCATTTTCTGGGTGGACGTCGACCCGAAGGGAGTGCCCGTGGAGGACGCCGAGGTGCAGGCGGAGATCAGGTCCGTCGTGGTCGACGTGCTCGACAAGGGCGGCGCGTCCTGGGAGGCCTGCGCAGATGCCGGGCTCCTCGGCCTCGCTGCGTCAGAGTCCCACGGCGGCGAAGGCCTCGGGCTTGCTGCCCTGGGCGTGGTCCTCCGCGAGCTCGGTCACCGGGCCGTCGACCTCCCGGTCTGGGAGACGCTGGTCTGCGGCCTGCTGACGCTCGAGGCCGACGGTACGCCGGACCAGGCGGCCCGCTACGTCCCCGACCTCGTCGCCGGCAAGCTGCTGCTTGCGCCGGCGCTGAACGAGCCCGGTCGCCCGCTGCCATTCCTGCCGGCGACCACGCTCCGCGACGGGCGAGTCTCCGGTCACAAGACCGACGTGACCGTTCTCGAAGGCAGCACGCTGCTGCTGGTCTCCACCGACGGCGGCGTCGCCCTCGTCGACCCGAACGGCGACGGCGTCCGCGCGGTGCCGAGCTTCTCCTCGCGCAGCGTGCCGAGCGGTGACGGCACCCTGCCGCCCACCCTTGCCGCGACCGGCTACGTCTTCGAGGACGCGCCGGCTCTGGACGTGCTGCCCGACGCCGGGCCTGCGCTTCGCCGCCGGGCGATCGCAGGCCTGCTCCTCCTCGGCGACGGACTGCTCGCCGGGGCACTGGACCTGACCGCGGGCTACATCCGCGAGCGGGTGCAGTTCGGCCGCCGGCTCGCGGAGTTCCAGGCTGTCGCGGTCCAGATCGCCGACGTGTTCGTCGTGGCGCGGATGGCTGCGCTGGCCGCGGGCTCCGCCGCCTGGCGGGTCGGCGAGGGCCTGCCCGCCGACGACGACCTCGCGGTCGGCTCGGCGTGGTTCACCGACCGCGCGCCGGCTGCCCTCCAGACCTGCCACCACCTCCACGGTGGCATGGGCGTCGACGAGACCTACCCGCTGCACCGGTACTTCTCCCGTGTCAAGGACGTGGCCCGGATGCTCGGCGGCACGGCGGCGACGCTGGCCGACGTGCCGGTGCAGGAGCGCGAGGGCAAGAACCTCGAGCTCACCGAGGCCCAGCGCGGCTTCAAGGACGAGGTCCGGGCGTACTTCTCCACCCTGGTCAGCGACGAGGACAAGCTGGAGATGATGACCGACCGGCACGGGCCGGCGTACCACCGCAACATCAAGCAGATGGGCGACGACGGCTGGATGGGCGTCGGTTGGCCGGTCGAGTACGGCGGCAAGGGGCTCGGCGGCATCGAGCAGCAGATCTTCGCCAACGAGGCCGCCCGTGCCGACGTGCACCTGCCCTCGGTGACGCTGCAGACCGTGGGCCCGACGCTGCAGGCGTTCGGAACCCAGAAGCAGAAGGACATGTTCCTCGGCAAGATCCTGGCCGGTGACGTGCACTTCGCGATCGGGTACTCCGAGGCCGACGCGGGCACCGATCTGGCCTCGCTGCGCTGCTCGGCGAAGAAGGATCCGGCCACGGGCGACTGGATCGTCAACGGGCAGAAGCTCTGGACCACGGGCGGCCACGCGGCCGACTACATCTGGCTGGCCGTGCGCACCGACCCGGACGCCCCCAAGCACAAGGGCATCTCGGTGCTGATCGTCGACACCAGGGACCCCGGCTACTCGTGGACGCCGATCGTCACCTGCGACGGCTCGCACCATGTCAACGCGACGTACTTCAACGACGTGCGGGTGCCGGCCGACATGCTCGTCGGCGAGGAGAACCAGGGCTGGAAGCTGATCACCACCCAGCTCAACCACGAACGGGTGATGCTCGGACCCGCCGGCCGTCTCGAGGGCCTGCGCGACGACGTGATCGCCTGGGCCAGCAGCCGTACGACGCCCGACGGCACCCCGCTCCTCGAAGTCCCGTGGGTCCGCGACGTGCTGGCCCGGACCACCGTCTCGTTCCGGGTCAACGAGCTGCTGAACTGGCACGTGGCCGCGCCGACCGACACCCGATGGCGCAGTGCGGGCGGCCCGCCCGACCCGAAGGCTGCCGTTGCCGACGCCTCGGCGTCGAAGGTGTTCGCCTCCGACGAGGTGCAGCGGCTCGGCCTCGCGCTGGAGGAGATCGTCACGACGTACGGCGACCCGGCCGACCCGGAGACCGCCACGCTGCTGCACTTCCTGGACGCCACGACCAAGCGCAACCTCGTGCTCACGTTCGGCGGCGGCGTCAACGAGGTGCAGCGCGAGCTGATCGCGATGTTCGGCCTCGGTCTGCCGAAGGTTCCGCGATGACGACGGCGCAGGTCGAGACCCGCGACCACGAGTGGATCATGGCCCGGGTCGAGGAGATCAAGGCGCTCGGCGAGTCCGAGCCCAAACCGGGCCGCGACCCGATCAACCAGCCGATGATCAACAACTGGCTCGAGGCGATCGGCGAGACCGACCCGCGCTACACCTCCGGCGAGGCACCGCCGGCGATGGCGCAGGTCTGGACGATGGACGGGCTGGACCCCAGCAAGCGGGCGAACGCGCCGCTGCACCGGACCATGAAGATCTTCGACGACGCCGGCTACACCTCGGTGCTCGGCACCAACTGCGACCAGGAGTACCTCCGGCCGGTCCGGGTCGGCGAGGAGGTCACCCTCAGCGCCCGATTGCAGTCGGTGGTCGGCCCCAAGCAGACCGGCGTCGGCGAGGGCTACTTCGTGACCACGGAGAACACGTGGCGGGTGGCCAAGGGGGACGGCACCAGTGAGGTTGTCGCGACGATGCTGTTCCGGGTGCTCAAGTACAAGCCCGGCACGAGGAAGGCGGCGGCGCCGAAGGTCGACCGCACCACGCTGGTCCGCCCGCAGATGAACCGCGACACGGAGTTCTTCTGGGCTGGCACGGCCGCCGGCGAGCTGCGGATCCAGAAGTGCAACGCCTGTGGCACGCTGCGGCACCCACCCGGGCCGATGTGCCCCTCGTGCCATGCCGCCGACCGCGGGTACGTCGTGGCCAGCGGTCGGGGCACGGTGTTCTCGTTCCTGGTCCACCACGCTCCGCAGCTGCCGGGCAAGGAGCTGCCGGCGACGCTGGCGCTGATCGAGCTGGAGGAGGGGGTCCGAATGGTCGGTGAGGTCATGGCCGGGCGCGAAGGCCTCGCGATCGGTGACCCGGTGCAGGTGGTGTTCGAGAGGATCGACGACGACCTGACCCTGGCGCAGTGGGAGGTGTCGAGGTGACCGCCGTCGGTACCGAGCTGCCCGCCTGGGAGCTGCCGATCACCCCGACGCTGGTGGTGTCCACGGCGATCGCGACGCGCGACTTCCAGGACGTCCACCACGATCGTGACCTCGCCCAGGGGCACGGGTCGAAGGACATCTTCCTCAACATCCTCACCACCACCGGGCTGGTGCAGCGGTACGTCGGGGAGTGGGCCCGCGAGACGCTCAGCCCGGACTTCCGGATCCACAGCTGCGCGCTCCGGCTCGGTGCGCCGGCGTACCCCTACGACACGCTGACCTTCTCGGGCACCGTGACCGAGGAGGCCGACGGCGTGCTCAGCATCGACGTGCTGGGTGCGGTGTCGCTCGGCAACCACGTCAATGCGACCGTGAAGGTGACCGTGTCATGACCAGTCGTTCCCTCAGCGGGCAGGCCGCGATCGCCGGCATCGGCGCGACCGAGTTCTCCAAGGAGTCCGGCCGCTCCGAGCTCCAGCTCTCCTGCGAGGCCGTGCTCGACGCGCTGGGCGACGCCGGTCTGACGACGAAGGACGTCGACGGGCTGGTCACGTTCACGATGGACAACAGCGCGGAGATCGCCGTGGCCCGTGAGCTCGGCATGGGCGACCTGCGGTTCTTCAGCCGGATCAACTACGGCGGCGGGGCGGCGTGCGCGACCGTGCAGCAGGCGGCCATGGCGGTGGCGACCGGGGTCGCCGAGGTCGTGGTCTGCTACCGCGGCTTCAACGAGCGGTCGGGCCAGCGGTTCGGGCAGGTGTCGCAGTGGGCCGCGGCTCAGGTCAACAGCAACGGCCTCGACAACGCGTTCACCTACCCCTACGGGCTGTCCACGCCGGCGGCGACGGTGGCGATGCAGGCGCGCCGCTACCTGCACGAGTACGGCGCCACCTCGGCCGACTTCGGGGTGGTGGCCGTCGCCGACCGCAAGCACGCCGCGACGAACCCGAAGGCGTTCTTCTTCGGCAAGCCGATCACGCTGGCGGACCACCAGGCGTCGCGGATGATCGCCGACCCGCTGCACCTGCTCGACTGCTGTCAGGAGAGCGACGGTGCGGTGGCGATCGTGGTCACGACACCGGAGCGGGCCGCCGACCTCCCTCAGAAGCCGGCGGTCATCACCGCCGCCGCGCAGGGGAGCGCGCCGGACCAGTTCGTGATGACCTCGTACTACCGCGAGGACATCGGCATCCCGGAGATGGGGGTCGTCGGCAACGAGCTCTGGCAGCAGTCCGGTCTCGGCCCTGACGACATCGCGACGGCGGTTCTCTACGACCACTTCACGCCGTACGTGCTGATGCAGCTCGAGGAGCTCGGGTTCTGCAAGCCGGGTGAGGCCAAGGACTTCATCGCCGACGGTGCGATCGAGCTCGGTGGCCGGCTCCCGCTGAACACCCACGGTGGTCAGCTCGGCGAGGCCTACATCCACGGTATGAACGGCATCGCGGAAGCGGTCCGCCAGGTCCGTGGCACGTCGGTCAACCAGGTCGACGGTGTGGAGCACGTGCTGGTCACGGCGGGCACCGGCGTGCCGACCAGCGGGCTCATCCTCTCGGCGTAGGGGCGTCGGTCGAAGCGTCGGTGAACAGCCGGCGAACGATGTGAACGATCCCTAACCTCGCTGGCTCCTGCTCGTTTCCCGGGTGTGCCTCTGAACAGACGACAGTTCCTCACGACCTCGGCGCTGCTCGGTGCAGGCGCGGCCCTCGGCAGCACCACCGCCTCCCGCCTGCTGGACCCCGCCGCGGCCGCGACGGCGCTGCCCGCCCCGGACGCGTCCGGGATCGAGCACATCGTCGTGGTGATGATGGAGAACCGATCCTTCGACCACTTCCTCGGCTGGCTGCCCGGGGCCGACGGCAAGCAGGCCGGGCTGACCTACGTCGACCGGTACGGCGTCCCGCACGGGACGCATCGCCTCACGGCCTTCTCCAGCTGCGGGTACGCCGACCCCGACCACTCCTACGAGGGCGGCCGGATCGAGCTCAACGGAGGCGAGTGCGACGGGTGGCTCAAGGCGGGCGAGAACGACGAGCTCGCGGTCGGTTACTACACGCAGGCCGACCTCGGCTTCCTCGGCCAGGCGGCGCCGGCCTGGACGGTGTGCGACCGGTACTTCTCCGCGGTGATGGCCGAGACCTACCCGAACCGCTTCTACATGCACGCGGCCCAGACCGACCGGCTGCACAACAGCACCGCCCAGGCGACGATGCCGACGATCTGGGACCGCCTGAAGGACGCCGGGGTCAGCGGCAAGTACTACTTCAGCGACGTGCCCTTCACCGCGCTCTGGTACGAACGCCACCTCGACATCTCGGTGCCGTTCGCGGGTTTCCTCGCCGACGCCGCCGCGGGCACGCTGCCGGCGGTCAGCTTCATCGATCCACGCTTCCTCGACGAGGCATCCGGCACATCGAGCGACGACCACCCGCACGCGGACATCCGCGCCGGTGAGGCCTTCCTCGCGCAGGTGTACGCCGCCGTGACCAGCAGCCCGAACTGGGCCAAGACGATGCTGGTCATCAACTTCGACGAGTGGGGCGGGTTCTACGACCACGTCGCACCGACCACCGCTCCGGATGTCTCCAGCCAGACCGCGCTGCGCGGCTTCCGGGTGCCCGCGCTCGTGATCTCGCCGCGAGCCCGTCGGGGTGCGGTGGCCCACGGCACCTACGACCACACCTCGATCCTGCGGGCCATCGAGTGGCGTTGGGGACTGCCGCCGCTGACCCCGCGGGACGCGCACGCACGCAACCTCGCGGAGGTGCTCGACTTCGACTCGCCGGCCAAGCTGGCCGCCCCGACGATCTCGGTCCCGCCGTTCCTGGCGGGCGCACCGTGCGCGCTCCAGGAGCTCGACGAGCAGGCCGGGCCCGAGGCCTCCGAATGGTCCGACGTGAAGAAGCTCGCCCTCTCGCTGAATTGGAGCCTGCCCGCATGAACCGCCGCCCGAACCTCCGCCGTCGCCTCGCGTCCGTCCTCGCCCTCGTGGTCGCCGGCGGTGCCACCCTCGCGCTGGTCAGCGCCAGCACCCCGGCCGAGGCGGGCACGTCGTCGTACCTGCCTCCGGTCGGGCACGTCTTCGTGATCAACATCGAGAACAAGGGCTACGACAAGACCTGGGGAGCCGACTCGGCGGCGCCGTACCTCTCCCAGACGCTGCGGGCCAAGGGCGTGCTGCTGAACTCCTACTACGGCACGGCGCACAACTCGCAGCCGAACTACATCGCGCAGCTGTCCGGCCAGGGCCCGAACCCGCAGATGCAGGCCGACTGCCAGATCTACTCCTCGTTCGTCGGCACGGGCACCGTCAGCCCCGGCCAGTACCTGGGCACCGGGTGCGTGTTCCCGGCGAGTGTGCCGAGCCTGCCCCAGCAGATGACCGAGCGCGGGCTGACCTGGAAGGGCTACATGGACGACATGGGCACGCCCTGCCGGCACCCGGCGCTGAACACCCAGGACACCACCCAGCAGGCCAAGGTCGGGGACCAGTACGCCGCGCGGCACAACCCGTTCGTGTACTTCTCCTGGGTGACCAGCTCGCCGTTGTGCGCCCAGCGGGTGGTCGACCTCAAGCAGCTCGACACCGACCTCGGGTCGACCGCCACGACCCCGAACCTCTCCTACATCACGCCGGACCTCTGTGACGACGGCCACGACGCCCCCTGCGTCGACGGCCGACCCGGTGGCCTGGCGTCAGCCGACGCGTTCCTGCAGACCTGGGTGCCCAAGATCCTGGCGTCGCCGGCCTTCAAGAAGGACGGCATGCTCGTGATCACCGCGGACGAGTCCGACGGTCCGCAGAGCGATGCCTCCGCGTGCTGCGGCGAGGGCCCGGCCCCGAACTCCCTGCTGCCGGGCATCACCGGGCTCGGCGGTGGCCGGATCGGGGCGCTGGTGATCTCGCCGTGGACCAAGCCGGGCACCTGGAGCACCACGCCGTACAACCACTACTCGCTGCTCGCCTCGATCGAGGACGTCTTCGGCCTCGATCACCTCGGCTATGCGGCCGCGACGGACCTCAACCGGTTCGGACTCGACGTGTTCAACGTCGCATAGACGGGTGTTGTCAGGTTCTGTGCAGGTTCGATGGCGTTGAATTGGGGTGTGGCAACGACCTCGATCAGTGAGTCGCGCGCGTCTGGCCGTCTGCGCACGGTCATCGCGATCGCCCTGGGCCGCCTTGCCGTCTGGGTCTCCCGGACGATGCTCGGGCGCTCCGGGGGCGTGATCGGCGGCCGGGTGCTGGTCGCGCTCGACTCCGACGCAGCCGCCCGGCTCGCCCGTGGACACCGCGTGGTGCTGGTCTCCGGCACCAACGGCAAGTCGACCTCCACCGCGCTGCTCGTCGCCGCCCTGGCGGCCCAGCGCCAGCCGGCGACGAACGCCGACGGCGCCAACACGCCGGCCGGGCTGTCCTGGACGGTGGCGAACGCCTCGGAGCCGGACATCGTCCTGGAGGTCGACGAGGCTTGGCTGCCCTGGGCGGTCCGGACCTTCGGCCCGGCGGCGGTGGTCCTGCTCAACCTGTCCCGTGACCAGCTGCACCGCAACCCCGAGGTCGCCCGCCTGGCCCAGGCCTGGCGCGACGCGATGCCCTCGGTTCCCCTGGTCGTCGCCAACGCTGACGACCCGTGGGTCGCCTGGGCCGCAGAGACCGGACAACGGCGGACGTGGGTCGGTGCCGGACAGGTGTGGGACGAGGACTCCCTGATCTGCCCGTTCTGCGGCGACTTCCTGGACCGCGGGGACGGGTGGTCGTGCGCGTCGTGCGGCCACACCCGGCCTGCCCCTGAGTGGAGCCTGCGCGACGGCGCGATCGTCGCGCCGAGCGGCGGCACGGTCGACTACGCGACGCTTCCCGGCGCGAACCTCGCCAACGCCGCGATGGCGCTGGCCGCGGCGGTCGAGCTCGGGATCCCGCCGGGTGCGGCTGCCGGATCGATGGCCCGGGTCACCGACGTCGCCGGCCGCTACGGCACCAGGCGGGTGGGCAACCACGACGTCCGGTTGATGCTCGCGAAGAACCCGGCCAGCTGGCGCGCCTCGATGGCGATGATCGGAGAGGGCGAGGCAGCGGTCCTGCTGGCGTTCAACGCCGACGGGGCGGACGGGCGTGACCCGTCCTGGCTGTACGACGTCGACTTCACCGCCCTTCGTGGCCGCCCGGTGGCCGTGTACGGCGCTCGGGCCACCGATCTCGCGGTGCGCCTGGCCCTGGAGAAGGTGGCGATCATCGGCCAGTACGCCGACGTGAGGAGCGCGCTGAGGCAGCTCCCGCCCGGCCGAGTCGACCTGCTGGCGACGTACACCGCCTTCCAGCAGGCACGTCGGGAGCTGTCCCGTGTCGCCTGAGGTCGTCGACGTCGTCCTGATCTACCCGCGCCTTCTCGGCCTCTACGGCGACCGCGGCAATGCGATCGCGCTCCGCCACCGCGCCGAGGCGCGCGGCATCGAGACGAGGATCGTCGAGATCGAGCCCGGCGACACCATCCCCGACGACGCCGACATCTACCTGATCGGCGGAGCGGAGGACAAGAGCATGGCTGCGGCCGCACGGCTGCTGGAGCAACAGCCCGGCCTGATCCGCGGGATCGAGGCCGGCGCCGGGTGCCTGGCCGTGTGTGCCGGCTTCCAGCTGCTCTCCCGCGAGTACGTCGGGCCGGACGCCGTCGCCCGGCCGGGCCTCGGCGTGCTGGACGTGACGTGCAGCCGACTGACCGGCGCCCGCGCGGTCGGCGAGGTCGTGGCTCGCTCGGAGATCGACGGTTCCGATCTGCTCGGGTTCGAGAACCACCAGGGCGACGCGGTGCTCGGGCCACTGGCCCGGCCACTCGGAAGGATCACGGTGGGGCGTGGCAACGGCCACGACGGGCTCGAAGGCGCCCGGCAGGGTCGGGTGATCGGGACCTACCTCCACGGCCCGGCGCTGGTCCGCAACCCCGCGCTGGCCGACCTGCTGCTGGCGCAGGCCGTGGGACACGACCTCGCGCCGATGACCGATCTGCTCGTCGAGCGCCTGCGCCGCGAGCGGCTCCGGGACGCGCCGGTGCTGCGCACGCGCCGGCTCAGGCGGGGTTGACCACATCCGGCGCGTGGACCACCGGGCGCAGGCACGGCCGTCACCTGGAACCTAGTCGCGCAGCTTCTCCCGGAAGAACGCGAGGGTGCGGTCGACGGCCTCCTGCTGGCGGTGTTCGGTCAGCGTGCCGTGCTCGCGACCCTCGAACTCGACGCGGAGGAAGGCATCCCCGAGCTCGCGCGTGAGCGTCTTGAAGCGTCGGCCGACCAGGGGGTCGGAGCGGTAGCGCAGCCCGAGCACCTGGCAGCCAGCCGCGGCGCGCTCCTTGACGGCCGCCAGATCCGCGGGGGAGAGGTTGACGTCGGCGGAGCGCTTCGGCGTCACCGGCAGCGGGGCCGACGGCTGGGCGACCACCGGTGCCGCCACCGAGGGGTCCACCATCATCGCCAGCGCGAACCCGCCGGTGAAGCACATCCCGAGCGCACCCACGCCGGGTCCGCCCAGCTCGGCGTGCAGCGCCCGGGCGAGGCTGCGCAGCCACCCGGCGACGGGCTGGGTCTGCCCGAGGGCGAGCAGGCTCAGCTCACGGCTGATGCAGATCTGCCCGAGCGTCCGGGCGACGTGGCCCGCGCTGGCGGTCCCGCCGGGCGTGCCGAACAGGTGCGGCATCACGACGGTGAAGCCGGCGTCGACGACCTCGTCGGCGTACGCGATCACCTCCGGGGTGATCCCCGGGATCTCGGAGACCACGATCACGCCGGGACCGGTGCCCTTGCGGTACGTCGGGTGCGTGCGTCCGGCGTGGGTGTGCTCGCCGAGTGTCCAGGACCCGAGGTCGGCCATCAGTGCCGCGGCGTCAGCACGCAGTCGGCCAGCACGGGGGCGCCGTTGCGCTCCTCCCGGTGGGAGTCGATGGTCGCGCTGACCACGATCGACTCGTCACCCTCCCAGGCCTGCACCCGGATGGTCTCGCCGGGGAACACCACTCCGGCGAACCGGGCCGTGAACGACCCCACCCGGGCAGCGTCCCCGCCGAGCAGGTCGTCGGTGACCGTGCGCAGCACGATGCCGTAGGAGCACAGCCCGTGCAGGATCGGCGCGGGGAATCCCGCACCCCGGGCGAACTCCGGGTCGGCGTGCAACGGGTTGCGGTCGCCGCAGAGCCGGTAGAGCAGCGCCTGCTGCGGCGTCACGTCGTACGTCGTGTCGGTGTCGGGCTTGCGATCGGGGATCTCGACGGCCGTGGACGCACCCCGGTCGCCACCCCAGCCGCCCTCGCCGCGGACGAAGATCGAGGACCGGACGGTCCAGAGCTCCTCGCCCTCGGCGCCGGACTCGTCGACGCTGCGGGCGACGCCCTCCTGCCAGATCACCGCGGCCTTGCCCTTGTCCCAGACGTCGCTGATCCGGGTCGAGAGCACCGCGGAGCCGCTGGTCGGCAGAGGAGCGTGGACCTCGATCGCCTGGCTGCCGTGCACCACCTGCGCCAGGTTGATGTCGCAGCCGGGCAGGTCGAGCGG
>DATAKN010000174.1:0-10884 GCA_036261595.1 Marmoricola sp. | reverse complement strand
CCCAGTCAGGCGGTCGGTGATGTCGGGCGTACCCGGGGCACTCATGGGCGACCTCCTGCTGTGTTGTTGTGGTGAGCCCACCCTATAGGCCTGTCGTTACGATGCGCCCTGATGAGGTCCCAGACACGCCCCGCCGACGAGGGTGGTATCAGCCGCCGGACCGCGCTCGGTCTCGGCCTGGGTGCGGTCACGACACTCGGCGTGACCGGATGTGCCCTGAACAACCCGCTGCACGAGCAGAGCACTCCGGCCGCTCGTGCGGTCCGTGATCTCGAGCCCGACGTCGCGGTGGCCGTGGAGGCCGCCACGGCGTTGCGTGCTGCGCTCACCGCAGCGACCGCCACGGGGGCCCAGCACGCCGGCCTGGCCGCTCGCTTGGCCGGCCTGGTGGCGGCTCACCAGACGCACCTCACCCGCGTACTGGCCGCGGTCCCGCACGGCGTGGACACGTCGGCCCCGGCCACGACGTACGCCGTGCCCACCACCCCGACCGCCGCGCTCGCCCAGCTCCGGGCGAGCGAGAAGGCCCTGCACGACGCCCTCGTCGGCCTGGCCATGCGCGCCGAGAGCGGCCCGTTCGCCCGCCTGCTGGGCTCGATGGCGGCGGCCACCTCCCAGCAGCTGCGGGAGCTGGGCCGATGACACCACTGGAGGCCCAGCAGGCGACGTTGGCCGGTGAGCACGCAGCGGTCTACCTTTTCGGCGTGTTCGGCGCCCAGGCGTCCGAGTCGCGACAGCCTGCGCTGTACGCCCGGCTGCTCGACGCCTTCCACGTGCACCGCAAGCGCCGCGACCAGCTCGCGGCGACGATCGCGGCGGCCGGGGCGGATCCGGTGGCGGCGGAGGTCTCCTACGACCTGCCGGCAGCCATGGGCACGGCCCCCGAATTGAACGATGCGGCGCTCCAGGTGGAGCGCCGCATCGCCAGGACCTACGGCCAACTCGTCGAAAGCACCGCCGGCGCTGAACGCCGATGGGCCCTTGTCGCCCTCGACGACTCGGCCGTCCGTCAACTGGAGTTCCGAGGAACCCCCGAGATGTTCCCCGGTACTGCCTAGATCCTCGCCCGTCGCGGGGTGGTTCCGGAACCTTCACCCGGCTTCGTGTTCATGCACTGCACAACCCGGCAACAATTGCCGGGATCTCCGCGAGACAGTGCGCGACCGCGTCGGGTTCGCCCTCGGAGTGCCCGACCTGCTCGGGCGGGATCGCACTGTGCGGGACGTGGATCGTGCGCATTCCGGCGTTGGCCGCTCCCCAGATGTCGTCGAAGAGCCGGTCGCCGACGTACACGCAGCGCGCGGGGTCGGCGACCCCGACCGCGGACATCGCCGCCCGGAACGCGTGCGGTGAAGGCTTGGTCCACGGGATCTCGCTGGTGTACACGTCGGCGTCGAGGAGGTGCAGCACCTCGTCACGACGGAAGAACCCCTCGTGCCACGCCCGCGGCCAGATCGTGTTGGACAGCACCCCGATCCTGATCCCTCGCTCCCGCAACGCCTTCCACATCGGTCCGACCTGCGGGTCGGTCAGCGTGTGCGGCTCCCAGAACTCGTAGTAGGCGGTGAGCAGCGACGGGTCGTGGTCGAGCCCGGCCTCGGCGAAGAGGTCCTCGATGGTCGCGCTGCGCTGCTCGTCACGGCTCCAGCCCCACACGGTCGCACCGGCCTCGTGCAGCCGGGCGGCATGGACGTCGTGGTCGCGCTCCTCCCCCGCCGTGACGACCGCCTGGGCGAGCGCGAAGGACTCTGCGTGGAAGTCGATGTCGTGCCACGCGGTGAGGGTGCCGCCCCAGTCGAAGATGACCGCCTCGATGTCCATGGGCCGACCCTCTCATCGGGCCACCGGGGGCCGCGATCGGATTCGACGGTCCAGGGCTATGCCTGGCGGGAGGCGGCCCGGAAGGAGTCGTTCAGCTCCGAGCCTGGTGCGGCGCCCTCGAACCCGTCGAACCGGCCGTGGTCGGCGAGCTCTCGGGCGGCGCGCAGGAAGCCGCCCCAAGCGGCCCGTGCCAAGGCACCTCCGACACTGACGCGGCGTACGCCGAGCGCGGCCAGGGCCGACACCGTCAGGTCGGACGGACCTCCGACGAGCACGTTGACGGGCTTGGGCGCGACCGCCTCGACCACTGCGGTGATCTGCTCGCTCGTGCCGATGCCGGGGGCGTACAAGCAGTCGGCGCCCGCGTCGGCGTACGCAACCAGGCGGCGGAGCGTCTCCTCGAGGTCCGGCCGGCCCACGATGAAGCCCTCGGACCGGCCGACGAGCAGCACGTCGCCGCCGGTGGCGTCGATGGCCTCGCGGGCCGCGCGGACCCGCTCCACGGCGTCGCCGAGGTCGCGAAGCGGTGCGTCGGGGTCGCCCGTGGAGTCCTCGATCGAGAGTCCGGCGATCCCGGTGTCGACGGCCAGCCGAACGTGGTCGGCGACCTGACCGGGCGTGTCCGCGTAGCCGTCCTCGAAGTCGGCGTTGACCGGGAGGTCGGTGGCCCCGACGAGCTCGCGCAGGTGGTCGAGGACCTCGTCGAGGGCCATGGCGCCGTCGGCCCGACCGCGCGACCAGGCGAATCCCGAGCTCGTCGAGGCGACCGCCCGGAAGCCCAGGCCGGCGAGGTGGCGTGCCGACCCGGTGTCCCAGGCGTTGGGGAGCACGAAGCAGCCCGTCGCGTGCAGGTCGCGGAACACCGCCCGCTTCTCTCCGGTGCTCCGCGGCATCGTCAGCCCCGTGCGCCGACCACCGCGGCGATCCGGTCGGCCGCCTCGCCGACCGGAACCTCGGTGCGCTCGCCGCTGCGGCGGTCCTTGACCTCCACCGTTCCGTCGGCCAGACCGCGACCCACGGTCACGATCGTCGGTACGCCGATCAGCTCGGCGTCCTTGAACTTCACGCCGGGGCTGACCTTCTCCCGGTCGTCGTAGAGGACCGTCAGGCCTCGAGTGGACAGCTCCTCGGTGAGTCGGGCCGCGGCGTCGAACACTGCCGGATCCTTGCCGGTGGCGACGATGTGCACGTCGGCCGGTGAGATCTCGCGCGGCCAGACGAGGCCGAGCTCGTCGTGGTTGCCCTCGGCGATCGCGGCCACCGCCCGCGAGACGCCGATGCCGTAGGACCCCATCGTCACCGTGACGAGCTTGCCGTTCTCGTCGAGGACCTTGAGGTCGAGCGCGTCGGCGTACTTGCGGCCGAGCTGGAAGATGTGGCCCATCTCGATGCCGCGAGCGGACTCCAGGGTCCCCTCGTTGCAGTTCGGGCAGGGATCCCCGTCGCGGACCTCCGCCGCCTCGATGGTGCCGTCAGGCGTGAAGTCGCGGCCGGCCACGAGGTCGAGCACATGGCTGCCGGCGACGTTTGCGCCGGTGACCCAGCGGGTGCCCCCGGACACGCGCGGGTCGACGAGGTAGCGGATCCCGGACTCCGATTCCTCGCCCAGCGTGGCAGGCCCGATGTAGCCCTTCACCAGCGCGGGGTGCTTGCGCAGCTCGGCATCGTCCATGGCCTCGACCTCGATCGGCTCGAGCTGGCCCTCGAGCCGCTTCTGATCGACTTCCCGGTCGCCGGGCAGACCGATCGCGAGCGGCTCGCGGGTGCCGTCGGGGTGCTTGAGGACGACGAGCACGTTCTTCAGCGTGTCGCCGGCCGTCCAGGGCCGGTCGTCGCGGGGGTACTTCTCGTTGAGCAGAGCGACCAGGGTCTCGATGGTCGGCGTGTCCGGGGTGTCCTCGACGTGCGCCTCGGGGATGCCGTCGAACGGCACCGGCTCGGGGGCCCGGACCTGCACGGCCTCGACGTTCGCCGCGTAGTCGCAGTGCGTGCACCGCACGTAGGTGTCCTCACCCACGTCGGCCCGAGCCAGGAACTCCTCGGACTTCGACCCGCCCATTGCGCCGCTCGTCGCCTTGACGATCACGTAGTCGAACCCGAGCCGGTCGAAGGTCTTCACGTAGGCCTGCCGGTGGGCGGCGTACGACGCATCGAGGCCGGCGTCGGTGGTGTCGAAGGAGTAGGAGTCCTTCATGATGAACTCCCGGCCTCGCAGCAGCCCGGCACGCGGCCGCGCCTCGTCGCGGTACTTGACCTGGATCTGGTAGAGCCAGACCGGGAGGTCCTTGTAGGAGGAGAAGAGATCCTTCACGACGAGGGTGAACATCTCCTCGTGGGTCGGGCCCAGCAGGTAGTCGGCGTCCTTGCGGTCCTTGAGCCGGAAGATGCCGTCGCCGTACTCGGTCCAGCGGCCGGTGGCCTCGTAGGGCTCACGCGGCAGCAGCGCGGGGAACTGCAGCTCCTGCGCGCCGATGGCGTCCATCTCCTCGCGGATGATGCCCTCGACGTTGCGCAGCACCCGCAGGCCGAGCGGCAGCCAGCTGTAGATGCCGGGCGCGGCACGGCGGATGTAGCCGGCGCGCACGAGCAGCCGGTGGCTCGGCACCTCCGCGTCCGCCGGGTCCTCCCGCAGGGTCCGCACGAACAGGGACGACATCCGCATGATGCGACCGGAGCGAGCGACGTTGGGCTCAGTCATGCGGGCAAGGCTATCTGCGCGGCCGTCGGCGCTTCGACGGGGTTTCGGCTCAGAACATGATCGTGGAGAACGTGCCCGACTGATGGAAGCCGGCACGCTCGTACGCCGTGCGCGCAGCCACGTTGTGCGCGTTGACGTACAGCGCCACGGTCGGCGCGATCTCGCGCAGTGCGACGTCGACGACGGCCGCCATGCCCCGGGTGCAGAGGCCCTCACCGCGCCGCTCGGGATCGACCCAGACGCCCTGGATCTGGCAGGCGGAGGGGGTGGCGCAGGCGACCTCCGCCTTGAACACCACCTTGCCGTCCTCGATCCGGGAGAACGACCACCCGCGATTGACCAGCTGCGCGACTCGCGCCCGGTACAGGTTGCGACCCCCATCGAGCTCCGGCGAGACCCCGACCTCCTCCTCGTACATGGCCACGCACGCGGGATAGAGCGTGTCGATCTGCTCCGGCATGGTCCGCCGTACGAGGGGGTCGGGGGTGACCTCCGAGGGCGAGGACGTCTCCATGTGCGGCTGGTCCCACCGGATCTCCCTCGGCGTACCCCACTCGTCCGCCAGGTCGTTCCAGAGCAGCTCGACGGCCTCCCGCGGACCCACGATGGTCGAGCTCACCCTGCGCTGTCCGGCCGCCCGCGCGGCGAAGGCGGCACAGGACTCCGGGGTGCCGGCGACCGGCACCAGATTGGCACCCACGTGGCACAGTGAACGCAGGTTGCCGTCGACGACGTAGCCCCACATCTGGCCACCGAGCCAGCGCGGGTTGAGCTGCGTGAGCCGACTGCGGTACTCGACGAACACGTTCGTCACCGGGTCGGTCGCCAGCAGCTCCAGGGCCTCGGGCAGGTCCGCCGGACCGAGCACCCGCACGCCCGCCGAGGGGTCCTGGGGACGCTCGTCGTGACGACGGTGGGATGCGAGCACAGCGTGAGCCTACTGGCGCGCGTGCCGTTCGCTCCTGGACGGCGCCGGACACCGCGCGCCCACCCCGATCCCGACGGATACGGTGCTCCCATGCAACAGGGGCTCGGGTGGCGCACAGCGGTCCTGGTGATGGCGATCGGACTGGGCGCCGTGTCCTGCGGGGTGCGTGCCGACGGGTCAGGCGCGCGGACGGAGCGGGACCTCGAGCGCTGCCACGCCCAGTGGAGAGACGTGGGCGAGAGCCTGATCGGGATGGACCAGGACCCCAACCCGTCGGCTCTGGCGGACCGCTGGAACAACGTGATCGCCACCGTGTCCTACTACGAGCACGTCGACAGCGCCAAGGACTGCCAGTCGCGAGTCGAGACGCAGGTCAAGGCCGCCACGGCGCTGCGTCAGCTCAGCGAGAAGCTCCGGCCCTACGACATGACCTACCAGCTCGGGCAGATCAAGGCAGCGATCGACCTCTACCTCAACGATCCGCTGCCTGCGCCGGCTCGCGACGACAGCGGCCGGATGACGCAGCCGCCGAGCAAGGCCGCGGTCTCCTCGGCGATGAAGACGCTCACGGACAACGCGGAGGAGGCGAACGCCGAGCTGCAGCCGGGTTGGCAGCAGATCAGCACCGTCGACCTCACCGACGTGTCGACGCTGACCACGACGATGCAGGACCTCGACTTCCTCGCCCAGGACAGCCCGCACTGGCGGGCCTGCGAGGAGGCGCTGCAGGTGCTCGTCGCGGCGGTCCGGGCCCAGGAGGGTCAGCCGGCCTCGCCCTCGCCGTCTGCGGCGAGCACGCCCTAGGAGACGGTCACCTCGGCGGAGGCGCCCTCGACCGGGCCCATCTCCTCGGCGAGCCGCATCGCTTCCTCGATCAGCGTCTCGACGATCTGCGACTCGGGCACGGTCTTGATCACCTCGCCCTTGACGAAGATCTGCCCCTTGCCGTTGCCCGACGCGACGCCGAGGTCGGCCTCGCGGGCCTCACCGGGGCCGTTGACGACACAGCCCATGACGGCGACCCGGAGCGGTACCTCCATGCCCTCCAGGCCGGCAGTGACCTTCTCCGCCAGGCTGTAGACGTCGACCTGGGCGCGACCGCACGACGGACACGAGACGATCTCGAGCTTGCGCGGCCGCAGGTTCAGCGACTGGAGGATCTGGATGCCGACCTTGACCTCCTCGACCGGCGGCGCGGACAGGGAGACCCGGATCGTGTCACCGATGCCCTGCGACAGCAGCGCGCCGAACGCCGTGGCCGACTTGATCGTGCCCTGGAACGCCGGCCCTGCCTCGGTGACGCCGAGGTGCAGCGGCCAGTCGCCCCGCTCCGCAAGCAGCTCGTACGCGCGGACCATCACGACCGGGTCGTTGTGCTTGACCGAGATCTTGAAGTCGTGGAAGTCGTGCTCCTCGAACAGCGACGCCTCCCAGACCGCCGACTCCACCAGCGCCTCGGGGGTCGCCTTGCCGTACTTCTCCAGCAGGCGCGGGTCCAGGGACCCGGCGTTGACGCCGATCCGGATCGACGTGCCGTGGTCCTTGGCGGCCGCGGCGATCTGCTTGATCTGGTCGTCGAACTTCTTGATGTTGCCGGGGTTGACGCGTACGGCGGCGCACCCGGCCTCGATCGCCGCGAACACGTAGCGCGGCTGGAAGTGGATGTCGGCGATCACCGGGATCTGGGAGTGCCGGGCGATCTCCGGGAGCGCCTCCGCGTCGTCCTGGGAGGGGCACGCCACCCGGACGATGTCGCACCCGGCGGCGGTGAGCTCGGCGATCTGCTGCAGCGTGCTGTTCACGTCGGCCGTCAGCGTCGTGGTCATCGACTGGACCGAGATCGGCGACTCACTGCCCACGCCGACCTTGCCGACCTTGATCTGCCGGGTGGGACGACGCGGCGAGAGGACCGGCGGCGGGGCCGCTGGCATGCCGAGGGAGACCGATGTCATGTGTCCATCCTAGATTTCGGCAGAAGGGTCACGAGATCGAGACCGGGGCGACGATGTCGGCGTACACGAGGATGGCCGTCATCACGAGCAGCAGCGCGGCGACGGCGTACGTGACCGGCAGCAGCTTGGCGGCGTCGACGGCACCGGGGTCGGGGCGGCCGAGGAGGCGGGCCACCGCGCGGCGGCCGGCTTCGTAGAGCGTCGTGGCGATGCCGGCGCCGTCGAACGGTGGTAGCGGCACCAGGTTGATCAGGCCGAGGAAGAGATTCAGGCCGGCCAGCAGCAGGACCAGCGAGAAGAACCGGCTCGCCAGCGAGGTCTGGTTGTCCGAGGCGAACTCGCCGGCGACGCGACCGGCGCCGACCACGCTCATCGGACTGTTCACGTCGCGCTTCTCCAGGCCGATGGCGGCGCGGAACACGTGGTAGACCTTCTGCGGCATCGCGCCGATCGACTTGAGCGTCTGCCAGGTGCCGTCGGCCATGGTGCTCACGACGTAGCCGGGGCCCTGACGCTGGCGCTCCACGACCGGCCGGATGCCGAGGAAGCCGGCGTGCACGGTCTTCGTCGGGTCGTTGAGCGACGGCAGGCCGTTGACCGTGGTGTTCGTGCGGAGAGTGAGCGTCGCGCCGCCTCGCTGCACCACCAGCGCGGCGGCACCTGCCTCGTTGGCCCGGATCAGCCGCTGCAGCTGGTCGTAGGAGGTGATCCTCGTGCCGTTGAACTCGAGGACCCGGTCACCGGGCCGCAGCCCGGCGTTGACGGCGGGCGTCGCGGGGTCCTGGGCCGTGCAGGGACCGGCCTCCTGGCCACTCTGGACCACCTTCACGCACTGCGACACCGAGCTGACCGTGGTGGTCGGCTGGTTGACGCCGTAGCCCATGAACACGACGGCGAAGAGGCCGAAGGCGAGCACGAGGTTGATCGTGACCCCGGAGCCCATGATCACCACGCGCTTCCACCAGGGCAGCTTGTAGAACAGCCGGTCGTGGTCCTCGGGAGAGACGTGCTCGTACTCCGCGGAGCGGGCGTCACTGACCAGCTGGGCGAAGATCCCCGTGTTGCTCGAGCGCACTCGTTCGGGGTCCTGGTGCGGCGCCGGCGGCAGCATCCCGACGAGCTTGACGTAGCCACCGAGCGGGATCGCCTTGACGCCGTACTCGGTCTCGCCGCGGCGGCGAGACCAGATCGTTCGCCCGAACCCGATGAAGTATTGGGTCACCTTAACGTCGTAGAGCTTGCCGGGCACCAGGTGCCCGATCTCGTGGAGCCCGATGGACAGGGCCACGCCGACCGTGAAGAGGAGGACCCCGAGCAGGTACATCAGGGCGTCGCTCATCGGTGCGTCTTCTCCAGCAGGCGGTGGGTCTCTTCGCGCGCCCAGGCGTCGGCCGCCAGCACGTCGTCGAGGGACAGGCTTGTCGCTGCCGAGCCTACGTCCTCGCTGGTCATGTCGTGGCGATCCATGACGGCCGCCACGGTGTCGACGATGCCGACGAACGGCAGCGCACCGTCTCGGAAGGCCTGGACGCACACCTCGTTCGCGGCGTTGTACACGGCCGGGGCGGTGCCGCCGCGCCCACCCGCCTCCCGTGCCAGCCGTACGGCGGGAAACGCCTGGTCGTCGAGCGGGAAGAACTCCCACGTCTGGGGAACGGTCCAGTCCACGGCCGGGGCCGTGCCGGGCACTCGGTCGGGCCACGCCAGGCCGAGCGCGATCGGGATGAGCATGGTCGGCGGCGACGCCTGCGCCAGCGTGGACCCGTCGGCGAACTCCACCATCGAGTGCACCACCGAGGTGGGATGCACGACCACCTCGATCCGGTCCATCGGGATGTCGAAGAGCAGGTGGGCCTCGATCACCTCCAGACCCTTGTTGACCAGGGTGGCGGAGTTGATCGTGACGACCGGGCCCATGTCCCAGGTCGGGTGCGCGAGGGCGTCGGCCGGGGTCACGTCGGCGAGGTCCTCGCGGCGGCGTCCCCGGAACGGCCCGCCGCTCGCGGTCAGCACCAGCCGGCGCACCTCCTCGGCGCGGCCACCACGCAGGCACTGCGCGAGCGCGCTGTGCTCGCTGTCCACGGGGACGATCTGCCCGGGGGCGGCGCGGGAGGTCACCACGGTGCCGCCCATGATCAGCGACTCCTTGTTGGCCAGGGCGAGGGTGTTGCCGGCCTCGAGCGCGGCGATCGTCGGCCGGAGACCGACCGCGCCGGTGATGGCGTTGAGCACCACGTCCGCCGTCATCGCGGCCGCCTCCACCGAGGCCTCCTCCCCCAGGCCGGAGAAGGCGGGGGCGAACTCGGCCACCTGGGCGTCGTACAGGTCCCGCTGCGAGCCGCCCGCGGTCAGTCCGACGACGCGAAACCGGTCTGGGTTGGCGCGTACGACGTCGAGCGCCTGGGTGCCGATGGAGCCCGTGGACCCCAGGATCACGACGTCACGACGCTCGGAGATGCTCACCGGTGCATTCTCCCAGTCGGGTCGCCCAGCGCACGCAGTGGCTTTGGCGCTACGTTCTGCTCGAAGCCCATCGAAGGGATGTTGACCATGAAGAGAATGCCCGTCGTCGCAGCGCTGACGGCCGCCGTCCTGAGCACGTTCACACTGGCCGCCTGCGGACCGCCGGCGAAGGACAACACCACCAAGGCCTCGACCGCGACGTCGGCGAAGGATCTCGGCGGCATGGACGCCCTGGTGAAGGCCGCGAAGAAGGAGGGCAAGCTCAACGTCATCGCGCTGCCCCCGGACTGGGCCAACTACGGCAACATCATCAAGGAGTTCGAGAAGAAGTACGGGATCAAGGTCACCTCCGCCCAGCCGGACGCCGCGAGCCAGGACGAGATCAACGCTGCCAACCAGCTCAAGGGCCGCAGCTCGGCACCCGACGTCTTCGACCTCGGCCAGTCCGTGGCGTTGGCGAACACCAGCATGTTCGCGCCGTACCAGGTGGAGACCTTCGCCGAGATCCCCAGCCAGTACAAGGACCCGAAGGGCACCTGGGTCAACGACTACGGCGGGTACATGTCGATCGGCTACGACTCGGCCAAGGTGCCGGCGATCAGCAAGGTCTCCGACCTGCTCGGCTCGGCCTACAAGGGCAAGGTCGCGCTGAACGGCGACCCCACGCAGGCCGGAGCGGCGTTCTCCGGCGTGATGATGGCCAGCCTGGCCAACGGCGGCTCGGCCGACGACATCGCCCCGGGCGTGGAGTTCTTCTCCAAGCTGGCCAAGGCCGGCAACTTCCTCAAGGTCGACCCGACCCCGGCGACGATCGAGTCGGGGCAGACCCCCGTCGTGATCGACTGGGACTACCTGAACGCGGCCGAGACCGCCAAGCTGCCGACCTGGAAGGTGGTCGTGCCGTCCGACGGTGCCCCCGTGGCGGGCTACTACTACCAGGCGATCAACAAGGACGCCCCGCACCCGGCAGCCGCACGGCTGTGGGAGGAGTTCCTCTACAGCGACGCCGGGCAGAACCTCTG
>DATAKN010000171.1:0-10633 GCA_036261595.1 Marmoricola sp. | reverse complement strand
CGCCACGCCGACTGCCCCCATCGCCGACTGAAACGACGCCCCCGAGCAGATCAGCGACAAGAACTCCTCACGCACCTCAAACGAATACGCCACAACACTCTCCATTTCAGCGAGCGTTGCTTAGACCGCTGGAATCCGCCGGCTGCTGAACGGTGACGAACTGGCTACTCAACGAGCCGCGAGACGGACGCCCTGCTCGATCGCGCGCTTGGCGTCGAGCTCGGCCGCGACGTCCGCGCCACCGATGACCGAGACGGCGCGGCCCAGGCCGACCAGCTCGTCGTACAGGTCGCGCACGGACTCCTGTCCGGCGCACACGACCACCTGGTCGACGTCGAGCACGAGCGGCTCACCGTCGACGACCAGGTGCAGCCCCTCGTCGTCGACGCGGTCGTACGTCGCCCCGCTGATCTGCCGCACGCCGGACTGCTTCAGCACCGCACGGTGCGCCCAGCCGGAGGTCTTGCCCAGACCCTTGCCGATCAGCGACGTCTTCCGCTGCACGAGGGTGACCTCGCGGACCGGTTCGCGCGGCGTCCGATCCGCAAGGCCGCCGGGGGCCGTCCCGGACCCGGCGGCGGAGGGGTCGCCGACTCCCCAGTGCGCGAGCCAGTCCTCCGTGGTCTCGGTCGGGTCGTGGGTCAGGAAGTGAGCGACGTCGACGCCGATGCCGCCCGCCCCGATCACCGCGACGCGCCGGCCGACGGAGACCGAGCCGTCGAGCAGGTCGGCGTACGAGACGACCTTGGGGTGGTTCATGCCCGCGATCGGTGGGATCCGTGGCTCGACGCCCGTCGCGACGACGACCTCGTCGTACGCGTCGAGGTCGGCGGCGGTCGCCTCGGCGCCGAGTCGTACGTCGACCCCGAGCACCTCGAGCCGCCGACGGAAGTAGCGCAGCGCCTCGGCGAACTCCTCCTTGCCGGGGATCCGCATCGCCAGCCGGAACTGGCCGCCGAGCTCGGCGCGCTTCTCGAACAACGTGACCCGGTCGCCGCGCTCGGCGTACGAGACCGCGGCGCTGAGGCCGGCGGGTCCGCCGCCGACGACCGCGACGTGGCGCGGCCGCATCACCGGGGTGAGCACGATCTCGGTCTCCCGGCCGGCGCGTGGGTTCATCAGGCAGGAGGCCTTGCGGTTGGCGAAGGCGTGGTCGAGGCAGGCCTGGTTGCAGGCGATGCAGGTGATGATCTCGTCCTCGCGCTCGGCCGCCGCCTTGTTGACGAAGTCGGGGTCGGCCAGCAGCGGTCGTGCCATCGACACCAGGTCGGCAGTGCCGTCGGCCACGAGCCGGTCGGCCAGCTCGGGGGTGTTGATCCGGTTGGAGGCGCACACCGGGATGCCCACCTCTTGCTTGAGGCGCGCGGTCGCCCACGTCCAGGCGCCGCGGGGAACCTGCGTGATGATCGTGGGCACCCGGGCTTCGTGCCAGCCGATGCCGGTGTTGAGGACGGTCGCGCCGGCCTCCTCGAGCCGGTGCGCGAGGGTCACGACCTCGTCCCACGTCTGGCCGCCCTCGACCAGGTCGAGCAGCGAGATCCGGTAGATGATCGGGAAGCCGTCGCCGACGGTCTCGCGGGTGCGGCGCACGACCTCGACGGGGAACCGCATCCGCTTCTCGGCCGTCCCGCCCCACGCGTCGCTGCGCTGGTTGGTCCGCTCGGCGAGGAACTGGTTGATCAGGTAGCCCTCGGAGCCCATCACCTCGACGGCGTCGTACCCGGCGCGCCGGGCGAGCCCGGCCGCCCGGGCGAAGTCCGACGCGGTGCGGTCGACCGCGCGGGTCGACAACGCACTCGCCCGGAAGGGGTTGATCGGGGCCTTCGTGGCCGACGCCGACACCGAGAACGGGTGGTAGGCGTACCGCCCGGCGTGCAGCACCTGCAGCGCGATCGCGCCGCCCTCCTCGTGGACCGCGTCAGTGACCTGCTTGTGCCGCTCGGCCTGCAGCCGGGTGGTCATCTCGCTGGCGAAGGGCTTGAGCCAACCGCGCTTGTTGGGCGCGTAGCCGCCGGTGATGATCAGCCCGACGCCACCGCGTGCACGCGCCGCGAAGTACGCCGCGAGCTTCGGCACGTCCCAGAAGAAGTCCTCCAGCCCCGTGTGCATCGAGCCCATCACCGCGCGATTGCGCAGGGTCAGGTCGCCGATCGTGATCGGGGCGAGCAGGTGGCCGTACTTCTGGGTGCTGGTCATGCCTTCTCCTCGAACGCGTCCAGGTACTCGGTGAGCCAGGTGATCCAGAAGGTCTCCTGGAGGATGCCGCCGCGGAGCACGAGGTAGGTGTCGAGGTCCTGGCCCTCGAGCCGGGCGGGGTCGGGGTAGTCGCGGGCGGCCAGCGACTCGTAGTGCGAGAGCCGGGTGCGGTGGTCGGAGACGAGCTCGGCGACGTCGGCCCGCAGCGCCGCGCGGTCGCCGTACGACGCTCCGCGCATCTTCACCGCGAGCTCGCTGCGGAAGCCGGGGCGCGGCGTGGTCGTCGCGATCCACTCGGCGAGGGCGTCGCGGCCGGCGTCGGTGACGGAGTACTCCCGCTTCTCGGGGCGGCCCGCCTGCTCGATCACCCGGCCGGTGACCCAGCCGTCCGCCTCCATGCGTCGCAGCACCTTGTAGATCTGCTGGTGGGTCGCGCTCCAGAAGAAACCGATCGACCGGTCGAAGCGGCGGGCGAGCTCCAGTCCGGCGGCTGGGCGCTCGCTGAGCGAGACCAGGAGCGCGTGTTCGAGGGCCACGGGAGAACCCTGCCGCGCCGGTGCGTAGGTGTGCAACTAGTTGCATAGGTGGCGCTGATCACTTGCCATATACCCCTAGGGGGTATACGTTCCCTGGCATGGACCACACCGAGCATGACCACCAGCACGGCGGCACCGCCGTTCACGACGGCTCGTGGCGCACCGCGATCTCGGCGACGCTGCACTGCCTGACCGGCTGTGCGATCGGCGAGGTGCTGGGCATGGTGCTGGCGACGTGGTGGGGCTGGGGCAACCTGGCGAGCATCCTCCTGGCGATCGTCCTGGCGTTCTTCTTCGGCTACCTGCTCACGTTCACGTCCGTACGCCGACAGCTCGGCTTCCGTGACGCGATCAGGGTCGCGATCGCGGCCGACACGGTGTCGATCCTGGTGATGGAGCTGATCGACAACGCGTTCATCGTCGTGGTGCCCGGCGCGATGGACGCCGGCCTCGCCGACCTCTTGTTCTGGTGGAGCCTCGTCGTCTCACTGGCGATCGCGTTCGCCGTCACCGTCCCGGTGAACCGCGCGATGATCGGCCGGGGTCGCGGCCACGCCGTCGTCCACGCGATGCACTGAGGCCCGCCGGGGCCCGTCCGCCGGCCGAGCGGTCCTGACGACGTTGACAGTGGATCTGTCATGATCCGGAGCCATGAGCTACGCACTCGGTCAAGGCACCGGCCCGCTGGCCGGCATCAAGGTCGTCGAGATCGCCGGCATCGGCCCCGGCCCGCACGCGTGCATGTTGCTCGCGGACCTCGGCGCCGACGTGATCCGGATCGAGCGACCCGGCGGGCAGCTGCTCACCGGCGGCTCCCACGACCTGCTCAACCGCGGCCGCCCCAGCGTCGCGCTCGACCTGAAGCAGCCGGAGGCGGTCGAGACCGTGCTGCGGCTGGTCGAGGACGCCGATGTCCTGATCGAGGGCATGCGCCCCGGTGTGACCGAGCGGATCGGGATCGGCCCCGACGCCTGCCGGGCCCGCAACACGCGCCTGGTCTACGGCCGGATGACCGGCTGGGGCCAGACCGGTCCGTGGGCGTCGGCAGCCGGGCACGACATGAACTACATCGCGATCACCGGCACGCTGTTCGGGCTGGGTCAGGTCAAGGACAAGCCGCAGTTCCCGAGCAACCTGGTCGGTGACTTCGGTGGCGGCTCGACGTACCTGGTGATCGGGGTGCTCGCGGCACTGCTCGAGGCGCGGGTCAGCGGGCAGGGGCAGGTCGTGGACGCGGCGATCGTCGACGGGACCGCGAGCCTGAACGCCATGGGTGCGGCGTTCCTGGCCAGTGGCACGTTCAAGGAGGAGCGGGCTGCGAACCTCCTCGACGGCGGGGCGCCGTACTACGACATCTACGAGACCTCCGACGGCCGGCACATGTCCGTGGGTGCGCTGGAACCGCAGTTCTACGAGGTGTTCGTCGACCTGCTCGGCATCCGTGACTCCGCGCCGGACCGCTACGACTTCGACCGTGCCGAGGAACTGCGCGACGTGATCGCCAAGCGGTTCAAGGAGAAGACGCAGGCGGAGTGGTCGGCGATCTTCGACGGCACCGACGCCTGCGTCGCGCCGATCCTGCCGATGAGCGAGGCGGTCGACCACCCGCACATCAAGGACCGGGGCACGTTCGTCGAGAAGGACGGCCTCGTCCAGCCGGCCCCGGCGCCCCGGTTCTCCCGGACCGAGGCGACCCTGGGTCTCGGTCCGGCCCCGAAGGCCGGCGCCCACACCCGTGAGGCGCTGACCGCGTGGGGCATCACCGACGTCGACGCATTGATCGCCTCCGGCGCCGCCGTCCAGGCTGACTGACCTACCGGACAGTCCCTCACGGTGCGCACCTCCTATGGCCTGCGGACGGTGCCAAGCGTGAGGGACTATGCGGGCCGGAGCTCACACGAACGGCGGGTACGTCGGCTCGGGCAGCGGGCCGGTGTCCGCGTTGCGGGCCTGCTCGTAGCCATGACCGATCTCGATCAGGGTCGCTTCGCTGCCCGCGCCGGCCCAGAAGCTGACCGCGACCGGTAGCCCGTGCACCAGGCCGCTGGGCACGGTGAGGATCGGGTAGCCGGCGAGTGCTGTCGGCGTCGAGCAGCCGCCGCGGATCGAGTCGCCGTTGAGCAGGTCGATCGCCATCGCCGGCTGGTACGACGGCGTGACCAGCGCGTCGAGCCGATGCTCGCGCAGGACGGTGTCGATGCCGCCCCGGCCGGCGTTCAGGCACGCGGCGCGCGCGGCGGCGTACTCGGGGGAGTCGGGTCCGGGGCTCTCCAGCGCTCGCTCGAACAGGTCCTGGCCGTACCAGCGCAGCTCCTCCTCGGCGTGAGCCCGGTTGAACGCCACGACTTCCGCCAGGCTCTGCGGTGCATCCGGCCGAGTCGCCAGATACGCCGCGAGCCCCGGACGCAGCTCGCCGAGCATCACCATGAGCTCGTGCTCGTCGTCGAAGTCGTCGAGCCCCGGCAGGTCGGTGTCGTCGACGATCTCCGCGCCGGCTCGCGACAGCACGACGAGCGCGGCTTCCGCCGCGACGTCGGCCGGTGGGCTGTAGCCCCAGAGGCTCGGGTTCCGCGGCACCCCGATCCGCTTGCCCGCGAGCAGACCGTCCCGCGCACGGGAGGCGTAGTCCGTGGCGCCGCCGGTCATGACGGTCAGCAGTGCAGCCGCGTCGCGGACCGAGAGCGCCATCGGGCCGGGGGCGTCCATGGACGCCGAGATCGGGATGACGCCGTCGGTGGGCACGAGCCCGACCGTGGGCTTGAGCCCCACGCAGCCGTTGAACGCGGCCGGGCAGGAGATCGACCCGTCGGTCTCGGTGCCCACGGCGAAGGGGGCGAGCCGGGCGGCGACGGCCGCGCCGCTGCCGGAGCTCGAGCCGCCCGCGGAACGGTTCAGGGCGTAGGGGTTGCGGGTCAGGCCGCCGTACCCGCTCCAGCCGGAAGTGGAGGCGGTGTCACGGATGTTCGCCCACTCGGTGAGGTTCGTCTTGCCGAGCAGCACCATGCCCGCGTCCCGGAGCCGTCGTACGAGGGTCGCGTCCGTGGCGGGGGGCACGTCGGCCAGGGCCAGCGACCCCGCGGTGGAGCCGAGCCCCGCGGTGTCGATGTTGTCCTTCACCAGGACCGGTCGGCCGTGCAGCGGACCGCGGACTCGCCCGCTCTCGGCCTCCTGCGCGAGCCGCTCGGCGTCGGCAAGGGCCGCCGGGTTGACGTCCGAGACCGAGCGCACCAGCGCGTCGACCTCGCGGATCCGGTCCAACAGCTCTTCGGTCTCCGCGCGCCCAGTCGTCATCGGAGCAGTCTCGTGGCAGGCACGACCCTCACGCCAGCGCGATCGTCGCGTCCCGGACGAAGGTCGGGTCGGTGAGGCGATCGCCGTACAGGTCGCGAAGCTGGCCCATCCGGTAGCGGACGGTCTGCGGGTGCACGTACAGCGCGGCGGCGATGTCGTCGCGTCGGCCGTGGTGGCGCAGCCAGGCGGCCAGCGTGTCCGCAAGCTTCTCGGCCGACGCCGGGCGAACGTCGCGCAACGGCGCGAGCACCCGGGCCCGCAGGTCCGCGAGCGCGTCGGGGTCGGCGCTGCGGACCAGATCGGCGAGGTGGGCCTCGGTGTCCGCGAGGAGCGAGAGCCGCTGCGCCCGCAGCGCCCGCCGGTACGACGCCCGCACCCCGGTCCACGGGCGCGCCGGTCCGACCACCGCGTCGGCGTCGCGGAGCACCCGGAGCAGACCGGTCCGGGCCCGCGCCGAGGTGACCGGAACGAGCAGCACCGTGAGACCACTGTCGATGTCGAGGCTCGGCACGTCCTCGGACAGCTGGAGGGTCTGGGAGTCCAGTCGCCCGAGCACCGGGCGCGCCTTGTCCTCCGGCAGCACCACCGCGACGAGCAGCGGCGGCGGAGCCCAGTCCGCGCGCTCCGCCGCACCGATCAGCTCGGCCTCGGGCGCGCCTTCCAGGAGTCGCACCGCGAGCCGCTCGAGCCGGCGCTGTCGCAGGCGTCCCGAGGTGGCGAGCTCGTCGGCGTGCCCGGTGACGCTGGCGTCGGAGAGCTCGTCGATGTAGGCGAAGACGAGCTCGGCGAAGTGCGCGGTCACCGTCGCGGACAACCCGGCTGACACGGCGAGGTCGCTCATCTCCCGCCACGCGACCCGGGCGCCGACCCGGTAGGCGCGCGCGAGCGCGTCCATGGTGCGGCCGCTGCGGGCCTCCCCCCGCCCCAGCTCGTACGCCGCGTCGAGGACCGCCTCGATCTGGTCGCCGGCGTCGATGCCCTCCCGCCGCGACGCCAGGTCCAGGAATCCCTCCAAGGCGGTCTTCACCGCGATCTCGATGTTGCGCCCCATCTGCCCCCGGAAGGGGTCGCTGTAGCTGGGCACCTCCTGCACCACGGCCGCGATGACCTGCTCGGCCACCCCCGTGATGTCGCGACGCATCACGGCGACCACGTCAGCGGGCAGGCGCAGTGCCATCTTCTGCGGGGCCATCTTCTGTGACGCCATCTTCGGCGGCGGCTGCTGGTCGGCCATCACACCCTCCTTTGTTCGTCACGAACAAAAGTACCCGACCGATTCACGTCCGCAGGTCATGTCTTTGACCCAATCGGTGCCCAGACTGGGGCGCATGACCGACACGATCGCGCGGCCGAGCGCGCCCGCGAGCCCCCGCCGGCGGACCTCGCTGCGCACGGGTCTCGGTCGGCTGGCCGGGGCGCTCACCACGCCGCTGCTTCCCGAGGACTACCTCGACCTGTTCAGCCCGCTGCGGCGCGGTGCCGCGCTCCGCGGCCGCGTCGTCGAGGTCGTGCCGGAGACCCGTGATGCCGCCACGCTCGTGATCCGGCCGGGCGCCGACTGGGCCGGCCACGTTCCCGGGCAGTACGTCCGCATCGGTGTCGACGTCGACGGCGTCCGCCAGTGGCGCGCCTACTCCCTGACCCACGGTCCCCGTCGCGACGGGCACATCTCGGTCACGGTCAAGGCGGTCGACGGCGGCACGGTCAGCCCGCACCTGGTCCACCGCACCCGCCCCGGCACGCTGCTCCACCTCGAGCAGGCGACCGGTGACTTCGTGCTGCCCTCCTCGCCCGCCGAGCTGCTCGCCACCCAGTACCTCTTCGTCACCGCCGGCTCCGGCGTGACCCCCGTGATCGGGATGCTGCGCAACCTCTTCCCCTCGACCGACGAAGGCGTCGTGGTGCCGCCCCGCAGCGCCGGGCTGGACGTCGTCGTGGTCCACGTCGCGCCCAGCGAGCCCGATTCCATCTTCCTGCGCGACCTGCAGGCGCTCGACGCCGCCGGCGGGATCCGCCTCGTCCCCCGGTACGACGACGTGCACGGTGTGCTCGACGTCGCCGACCTCGCGACGATCGTGCCCGACCTCGGCGAGCGGACGACGTACGCATGCGGCCCGGGCGGCCTGCTCGACGCGATCGCGCAGCACCACGAGGCCGCCGACCTGCCGCTGCAGACCGAGCAGTTCCGGGCCACGGCCCTGGTCGCCGGCGAGGGCGGCGAGGTGACCTTCGGTCGCTCCGGCACGGTCGTGGAGGCCGACGGCACCACGCCGATCCTCGAGGTCGGTGAGAACGCCGGCGTCCTCATGCCGTCCGGCTGCCGGATGGGCGTCTGCTTCACCTGCGTCACGCCCCTGCTCAGCGGCGCCGTCCGCGACCTGCGGAGCGGTGACCTGACCACGGCCGTCCCGGGCGAGACCGAGCCCGGCGCCGTCCTCGTCCAGACCTGCATCAACGCGGCCGCCGGCCCGTGCACCTTCGACCGCTGACCCGACCCTGGGAGGAACCCGCGTGACCACGATCCAGAAGAAGGCCGACAACCCGATCGCGCACCTGACGCCGGCGGACATCGAGCAGATCGGACGCGAGCTCGACGCCATCCGCGCCGAGGTGATCGAGGCGCGCGGTGCCAGCGACGCGGCGTACATCCGGAGGCTGATCAAGACCCAGCGCTCGCTGGAGCTCGGGAGCCGGGTCGTGCTTCTCGCCTCGGTGTTCCCGCCGGCCTGGCTGCTCGGCACCGCCGGCCTGAGCGTCGCCAAGATCCTGGAGAACATGGAGATCGGGCACAACGTGCTGCACGGCCAGTGGGACTGGATGCGCGACCCGAAGATCCACTCGACGACCTGGGAGTGGGACATGGCCACGCCGGCCAAGGACTGGCAGCACTCCCACAACGAGCTGCACCACACGTACACCAACGTGCTCGGCAAGGACAACGACCTCGGCTACGGCATCATGCGGGTCGACGAGGAGCAGCCCTGGCACCCGATGTACCTCGGCCAGCCGCTGTGGAACTTCATCAACGCCTGCTTCTTCGAGTACGGCATCGCGGCCTACGACCTCGAGCTCGGCGCGACCATCAAGAAGAAGAAGCTCAAGGACCCCGACTTCCAGCGCCGCGTGAAGGGTGTGCTGCGCAAGATCCGCAACCAGGTCACCAAGGACTACGTCGTGCACCCGGCGCTCTCACTGCCGACCGGGTCGTTCCTGCCGACCCTGGCCGCGAACTTCACCGCGAACATCGTGCGCAACCTGTGGAGCAACTCGATCATCCTCTGCGGCCACTTCCCGGAGGGCGTCGAGACCTTCGAGAAGCGCTCGATCGACGGCGAGACCAAGGGTGAGTGGTACGTGCGCCAGATGCTGGGCGCCGCGAACATCTCCGGCGGCAAGGCCATGCACCTGATGAGCGGCAACCTCAGCCACCAGATCGAGCACCACCTGTTCCCGGACCTGCCGAGCAACCGGTACGCCGAGATCGCCCCGAAGATCCGGGCGCTCTTCGACGAGTACGGGCTCAACTACCACACGGCGCCGTTCCCGAAGCAGCTCTACTCGGCCTGGCACAAGGTGGTGCGGCTCTCGCTGCCCAACGGCTGGCTGGCCGACACGAACCGCTCGAACCTGCCCCAGCAGCTGGTCAAGCTCTACAAGATGACCACGGGCGGCCCCAAGGTGCGCCGGGCGATCGTGGCGATGGACCGGCGCGCCGCCAACGAGCGCCGGATGCAGGCCGCCTGAGCAGGGCCGCCTGAGCCGGGGCCGCCTGAGCAGGGCCGGTGCTCAGTGCTCCGGCATCATGTGCAGCCAGGGGCGGCTGAGCTCGAACCAGCGACCGCTGATCTCGGTCGGCCGGATCTCCACCACGTCGTACTTCAACGTCGCGACCCAGGGCCGCAGCGGCACGTTCTCGGCGCGGTGCTCCTCGTCCTCGCCGAGATGACGGGCCACGCCCCGGAGGATCACACTGCGCGCCTGGTGCTCGTCGAACTCGTCGATCTCGAAGGCGACGTCGGGGTTCATCTCCACCCCGAGCAGCTTGCTGCCCTCCGCGGTGCGGAACAGCAGCGTGTCCCGGTCGACGGCGTAGTTCACCGGCGCCAGGTGCACCTCCCCGGCCAGGTGGAAGGCCAGCCGCCCGAACTCGTTGGCGCGCAGCATGTCCCAGCACTCCTCGGTCGTCATCACGCCGATCTGCTCTTCGTCGCCCATCTGGACCTCCTGGCCGTCGTACCAGCAGGGTAGGCGACGCCGGCCCGGGCCAACCGAGTCCTTGGTCCTTTGGTTCGGGTGAGGTGGCCCCCGGCCTGGTGAGGCGCCCCGTCTCGTGTCCCCAGGCCTGGTGAGGTAGCCCACATGCTGGGCACCATTGACGTTGACAGTCCTACTGTCACAATGGCGGTGGCGCTGCCGCGGACCTCCGGCCTGCCTCGCGGCGCTTGGTTGCTCCACCTTCCACGCTTGATCTCCAGGCCACCGAAAAGAGTTGGGACTCCTCATGGCACAACCTGAAGCGCTGGTGTACGACGCCATCCGCACCCCGCGGGGCAAGGGCAAGAAGGACGGGTCGCTGCACGGCACCAAGCCGGTCGACCTCGTCGTCGGAC
>DATAKN010000168.1:0-5010 GCA_036261595.1 Marmoricola sp. | reverse complement strand
CGCCACGCCGACTGCCCCCATCGCCGACTGAAACGACGCCCCCGAGCAGATCAGCGACAAGAACTCCTCACGCACCTCAAACGAATACGCCACAACACTCTCCATTTCAGCGAGCGTTGCTTAGACCGCTGGAATCCGCCGTCAGTTGGTGACCGTCGAGTCGTCAGTTCGGCCGGAGGTGCACGACGTACCTGGCTACTCGACGGTGCACAACTGGCTACTCGACGGTGCACAACTGGCTACTCGACGAGCTTGGCGGCTGGTCAGTCGCCGAGGACGCGGCGCAGGTAGTCGTTGCTGAACAGGCGGTCGGGGTCGAGGCGGTCGCGGACGGCCTGGAATTCCGCCCAGCGGGGGTAGGCGGGTGCGAGGTCGGCGGCGGTGCGGGTGTGCAGCTTGCCCCAGTGCGGTCGGCCGTCGTACCCGCGCAGGATGTCCTCGACACCGCGGAAGTACGCCGTGTGGTCGGTCTGGGCGTTGACGTGGAACGCCAGGTACAGCGACGCCCGGCCCGAGGACGTGGACAGGGCGATGTCGTCGGCCGGTGTGGTGCGCACCTCGACGGGAAAGCTGATGTTGAGGCCCGAGGCGTCGATCCAGCGGCGCACGGTCCGCAGTGCGTCCAGGCCGGCCTCGCGGGGGACGGCGTACTCCATCTCGCGGAAGACCACCCGTCGCGGCGAGGTGAAGACCTTGTGCGGGACGTCGGAGTAGGTCCGCTCCGACAGCACGTGGCCGGAGAATCGGTTGACCCGCGGAACCGCGGCGTTCCACCGGTTGCCGACCCGGTTCGCCAGTCCGAAGACGGTGTTGGAGAGGAACTCGTCGTCCAGCCAGTGCCGGAACGCGCTGAGCGGCTCCGGGTCGTCGATCGTGCGGTTGTTGGCCTTCGCCTGCACCGCCTCGGTGTGCGGGAACCAGAACATCTCGAAGTGATGGTTGCCCTCGGTCAGCTCGTCGAACCGGCTGATCGCCTCGTCCCAGCGCATCGGGAACTCGTGCGCTTCGAGGGTGAACGTCGGCTCGATCCGGAAGGTCAGCGTGGTGAGGATGCCGAGCGCGCCGAGGCCGACCCGCGCCGCCGCGAACACCTCCGGGTGCTCGGTCTCCGAGGCGCGCAGGACCTCGCCCGTGCCGGTCACCAGCTCGAAGCCGGCGATCTGCGCGCTGAGCGACCCGACCAGACCACCGGTGCCGTGCGTGCCCGTCGAGGTCGCACCGGCCAGGGTCTGCTCGGCGATGTCGCCCATGTTGTGCAGCGAGAGGCCGAGCGCTTCGAGGTTCGCGTTGAGCAGGTGCAGGGGCGTGCCGGCGTACGCCGTGGCGGTCATCGCGTCGCGGTCGACCGAGACGATCCCGGACAGCTGCCGTGGGCTGAGCATGATGCCCTCCGGCGCCGCGATGCCGGTGAAGGAGTGTCCCGTGCCGGGCATCTTCACCGTCGTACGACGCTCCCGGGCCCGGTGCACCGCGGCCACGACCTCGTCGGTGTCTCGAGGGGTGCGGACCTCGGTCGGCGTGACGGAGCTCAGGCCCGCCCAGTTGTGCCAGGACGTCATGCCGGGAGGGTAGTTTGCGACGCATCCGGGACCGGCGCCGGGCGGCACAGCAGTGCGGCAGCGAGCGTCAGCGCACCCGACACCACGCACACCCAGTACGACGCCGAGCCGCCGGCGTCGTCGGCGATCACCCCGGCGAAGTAGGCGCCCGGCGCGATCCCGGCGGAGATGCCCGTCTGGAACACCGCCATCGCCTCGGTCAGCCGCGGCCGAGGGGTCGAGGCCTCGAGCAGCGAGACCACCGCGATCAGGCTCGGCGCCAGGGTGAGCCCGATCAGGAAGAGCAGCGCGCCCAGCACCACGAGGTCACCGAGGAACGGAAGCACCAGCATCGCCGCGGCGAGCAGCCCGATGCCGAGCTGGAACCGCCGTTGGTCCGAGGTCCGCCAGTGGACGGCGCCGGCGACGAGTCCGGCGACCATGCTGCCCAGCGAGAAGATCGCCAGCAGGGCGCCGGACGCGGCCTTGTGACCGGCGTGCTGCGCGGTCGCGACCGTGGCCACCTCGAGCGCACCGAACAGGGACCCCATCGCGACCGCGGCTGCGGCGAGCGGCAGCAGTCGAAGCCACGGCATCGGGACCGTGCTGCCGCTCTCCGAACGATGCACGGGCGGTGCCGTGCGGCGCTGCAGTGCCAGCAGCAGCGGGCCGACCGTGCCCACGACGAGCGCCGCGATCAGGCCGGTCTGCGGGGCGTGGAGGGTGGAGAGGAACGTCACCAGGGCGGGGCCCGTGACGAAGACCACCTCGTCACCGACCGCCTCGACGGCGAACGCGGTGTGCCGCTCGCGCTCGGAGGTCACCAGATGGGCCCACCGTGCCCGGACCATCGATCCGACCTGGGGCAGCGTGGCGCCGGAGAGCGCCGCCCACACGTGCGGCCACGGAGCGGCCCACTGATGGGTGGCGGCCTGCACGAGCATCCCGGTGGTGAGGGCGAACAGCACCGCGTCGGCGTACAGCACGACCGTCTGCCCGAACCGGTCGGCGAGGCGCCCGTGCGGGATCGCCACCACCGCGTTGCCCACGACGTACGCCGCGGACACCTGCCCGGCGAGCGCGTAGGAGCCGGTCACGGAGCTCACGAGGAGCACGATGCCCAGCGTCATCATCGAGATCGGGAGCCGGGCCAGCATGCCGGCCGCCGAGAACGCCCGCGCGCCCGGATGGGCGAAGACGGCACGGTAGGAGTCGAGCATGGCGCGGCGAGCCTAGACGCCCCCGCCGGTGCCCACCACGGGTTTCCGCAGGCACCTAGGATGCTGGCATGTCCTCTGGTGTCGACCCGTACGACGCGCTGCTGCTGGTCTCCTTCGGTGGTCCCGAGCGACCCGAGGACGTCGTGCCGTTCCTGCGCAACGTCACCGCGGGCAAGAACATCCCCGACGAGCGGCTGGCCGAGGTCGGCGCGCACTACGACCTCTTCGGCGGCCGCAGCCCGATCAACGACCAGAACCGCGCGCTGCTCTCGGCCATCCAGGAGGACTTCCAGAGCTCGGGCATCGAGGTGCCGGTGTACTGGGGCAACCGCAACTGGGACCCGTACCTGGCCGACACGCTGGCCAAGATGGCGGCCGATGGCGTGACCCGGGCCGCCTGCCTGCTGACCTCGGCGTACTCGTCGTACTCGGGGTGCCGGCAGTACCGCGAGAACCTCGCGGATGCGGTCGCGAAGGTGCCGGGCGCCCCGCGGCTTGACCGGCTCCGCGCCTACTTCAACCACCCCGGTTTCGTGGAGCCGAACGTCGACGCCACGCTGACCGCGCTGGCCGCCCTGCCCGACTCCGTACGCCGCGAGGCGCACCTGGTCTTCGTCACCCACTCGATCCCCGTGACCATGAACGCCGCGAGCGGGCCGATCGGGGACGCCTACGTCCACCAGCACCGCAGCGTGATGGACGAGATCAGCGACCGGGTCCGCGAGGAGACCGGCCACCGGTATCCCTCCGAGCTCGTGTACTGCTCCCGCTCCGGTCCGCCCTCGGTGCCCTGGCTCGAGCCGGACGTCAACGACCACCTGCAGGCCCTCCACGACCGGGAGGTCCCGGCGGCGGTGCTGATCCCGATCGGCTTCGTCTCCGACCACATGGAGGTCGTCTACGACCTCGACACCGAGGCGATCGCCACGGCCCGCGAGCTCGGCATGGCCTGCGAGCGGGCCGCGACCGCGGGCGTCGACCCGCGCTTCGTCGCCATGGTGCGCGACCTGTTCCTCGAGCGGGCTGCGGCCGAGCGCGGGGAGGACCCGCCGCGTGCCGTCGTCGGGGCGATCCCGCCGGCGTGGGACGTCTGCGCCGCCGGCTGCTGCGCCAACCCGCGCGGCCCCCGCCCGGCCCTCTGCGGCTCCGACTGATGCCCGCCGACGGACCGGCAGTCGCGGCCACCGAGTCGTTGCAGGACGAGCTGCTCGAGCTGGCGCTCGACATCGCGCGCGAGGCGGCGGCGCTCGTGCGCGCGCGGCGCGAGGGCGGTGTGCGCGTCGCCGCCACCAAGAGCAGCATCACCGACGTCGTGACCGAGGCCGACCGGGCCAGCGAGGCGCTGATCCGCGAGCGCGTGCTGGCCGCCCGTCCCGGAGACGGACTGCTCGGCGAGGAGGGCAGCGACTCCACCGGCACCACGGGGGTGCGCTGGGTCGTCGACCCGATCGACGGCACCGTGAACTACCTGCACGGCCTGCCTCAGTACGCCGTGTCGATCGGCGTCGAGGTCGACGGCGTCGTCCAGGTCGGGGTCGTGGTGAACGCGGCCACCGGAGACGAGTTCACGGCGATCCGGGGCCGTGGCGCCTGGCACGACGGGCACCGGATCGAGGCGGCCGCGCCGGTCGACCTCGACCATGCCGTGGTGGCCACCGGCTACAACTACGAGCTGCCGATCCGGACCCGCCAGGCCGAGTCGGTGGCCGCGCTCGTGGTCCGGGTCGCCGACATCCGGCGGTTCGGCTCCTGCGCGCTGGACCTGTGCGCCCTGGCCGCCGGCCAGCTCGACGGCTACGTCGAGGAGGGCTGCAATCCCTGGGACTACGCCGCCGGAGGCCTGGTCGCCGAGGAGGCCGGAGCCGTGGTGGAGATCCACACCGGCGCCTCCGGGCGGGCCCTCGTCGTGGCGGCTCCACGCCCGTCGTACGGCGAGTTCCTGGATGTGGTGAAGTCGTGCGGCTTCACCGCGAATGGCATCTGAGCAACGGGGAACAACGACGCCTGCGCCTTCGTTGTGCCAGTCCGCGGACAGACCGCGGAATGGATGTGCACTTCCTCCCGTTGTGGTGCACAATCCGTGCGCCGTCGGAATGCGCACGGCATGGACGGAACCGCTCCGGCGGTGCTGACAAGGCAATGAGCCGGAGGGTAGGAGAGGGACGGATGGCGACCGACTACGACGCACCACGCAAGACAGAGGAAGAGCAGAACGAGGACAGCCTCGAAGAGCTCAAGGCGCGGCGTCACGA
>DATAKN010000161.1:0-5393 GCA_036261595.1 Marmoricola sp. | reverse complement strand
TCCCTGCCGCTGCCGCCGGCTTGGTCTTGGCGCGCCGCGCGACCCCTTGACGCTCGCCTTCGGCGGCCACCGGGCCCCACCCCGCCTGGGAGGTCACGGTCCCTGGGTGGTGGAGAAACCGGGATGGGTCCATCACGACCGCGTCGATGGCCCGCTGGTGGGCCCAGCGCTCCCATCCACCCCGGGGTCGCGGGGGCTTTCCGGCGGCCGGGGTGGTGCTGTCCTCCCGGGTGGACGGGGACGGGTGCGTCCGCGAGCCGTGGATGGGACTGGCCCCCGCGGAGCGAGGAACGAGCGGAGCGGGTGGTTGGCTCGTGGGCGCACCCGGCACCGGCCACCCGCACCCAGCACCACACCGGACCCCAGACCCGGTGACACCAAGCCCGCCGCAGGCGAAACGCAGGAAGTCAGCGCTCGCGGACGACCACGGTCTCCTCGCGGCCCGGGCCGACGCCGACGGCCCAGAACGGCGCGCCGGAGAGCTCCTCGAGCGCTTGGACGTAGGCCTGGGCGTTCTTCGGCAGGTCGTCGAACGAGCGGCAGCCGGAGATGTCCTGGCCCCAGCCGTCGAAGAACTCGTAGACCGGCTTCGCGTGGTGGAACTCCGTCTGGGTCATCGGCATCTCGTCGTGGCGGACCCCGTCGACCTCGTAGCCCACGCACACCGGGATCCGCTCCCACGAGTCGAGCACGTCGAGCTTGGTGAGGAAGAACTCGGTGAGCCCGTTGACGCGCGCGGCGTACCGGGCGACGACCGCGTCGAACCAGCCGCAGCGACGCGTGCGCCCGGTGGAGACACCGATCTCACCGCCGATGCGCTGCAGCTTCTCGCCGTCGGCGTCGAACAGCTCGGTCGGGAACGGCCCGGAGCCGACGCGCGTGGTGTAGGCCTTGATCACGCCGATCACCCGGTCGATCCGGGTCGGGCCGACGCCGGCCCCGGTGCACACGCCACCCGCGACCGGGTTGCTGCTGGTCACGAACGGATAGGTGCCGTGGTCGACGTCGAGCATCGTGGCCTGCGCGCCCTCGAACAGCACGGTCTTGCCCTCGTCGAGCGCGCGGTTGAGCAACAGGCTGGTGTCGGCCACCATCGGTCGGAGCCGGTCGGCGTAGGACAGGAGCTCCTCGACCACGGCGTCGGCCTCGACGGCGCGGCGGTTGTAGATCTTGGTCAGCACCTGGTTGCGCACGTCGAGGGCCGCCTCGATCTTCTGGCGCAGGATGTGCTCGTCGAACAGGTCGGCCACCCGTACGCCGACGCGGTTCACCTTGTCGCCGTACGCCGGCCCGATGCCGCGCCCGGTCGTCCCGATCTGGTTCTTGCCGAGGAACCGCTCGCTGACCTTGTCGATCGCCACGTGGTACGACGCGATCACGTGGGCGTTCGCGCTGACCACGAGCGGCGCCACCTCGACGCCGCGCTCGATGAGGCCGTCGAGCTCGGCGAACAGCGCCTCCGGCGAGACCACGACACCGTTGGCGATCACCGAGGTCGCGCCCGGCGTGAGGATGCCTGACGGGAGCAGGTGGGTGGCGTACTTCTCGCCATTGACCACGATGGTGTGGCCGGCGTTGTGGCCGCCGCTGGTGCGGACCACGAAGTCGATCGGCTGGCTGGTGGCGAGCAGGTCGGTCGCCTTGCCCTTGCCTTCGTCGCCCCACTGGGCTCCGAGGACCACGATCGCGGGCATGTGCACCCCTCTCCGTGCCGCTGGTGTCGTGCCGAGTGTTCGGGCGGCGGTTGGCGCCGGGCTGGACAGCTGCTCCGGTCAAAGAACGAGAGCCCGGCGTGCAAGTGCACGGGGCTCTTGCGACCACACGCTACCAAAACCTGGCCTCCGGGACCGCTCGGGCGGTCGAACCCGGACCGACACGTAGTGTGCGGGGCGTGGAACCTCTCCTGCTGATCACCAACGCCGAGGCCGGCGGCTCCGAGTCGCTCGGCGCCGCGCTGGACGTGCTCCACGGCCACGCATCGGTCGAGGTGGCGGAGACGAGCAACCCGGGCGAGCTGGACGGAGTGCTGCACCGCGCCGGGAGCCGCCCGATCGTGGTCGCCGGCGGCGACGGGAGCCTCCACGCCGTGGTGGCCACGCTGCACCGCCGCAACGACCTGTCCGGCAAGGTCCTCGGCCTGCTTCCGCTCGGGACCGGCAACGACTTCGCCCGCACGGTCGGGATCCCCCTCGACCCCGTCGAGGCGGCCGAGATCCTGGTCTCGGGCCGCGCCCGGCCGATGGACCTGATCGTCGACGAGCTCGGCGAGGTGGTGGTGAACAGCGTGCACGTCGGCGCCAGCGCCTTGGCCAGCCGGCACGGCGCCAGCTGGAAGGAGCGCCTCGGTCCGTTCGGCCTCGGCATCCTCGGCTATCCGCTCGGCGCACTGTCGACGGCCCTGCGACCACCGTCGGTGCGGCTGCACGTCGAGGTCGACGGCGAGGTCGTCGCCGACGTCGCCCATCCCGTGCTCATGGTCGCGGTCGGCAACGGCGCGAGCGTCGGCGGCGGCACCGAGATCACCCCGGACGCCGACCCCAGCGACGGCGAGGTCGACGTCCTGGTGTCCTTCGCGACCGGTCCGAGCGCGCGACTCGGGTACGTCGCCGACCTGGCGCGCGGCCGCCACCCCGAGCGCGCCGACACGGTCTGCCTGCGCGGCACCGAGGTGTCGGTCTCCGGCGAGAGCTTCTGGCTCAGCGCGGACGGAGAGATCAGCGGTCCCGAGGGGCGGCGTACCTGGCACGTCGAGCAGGCGGCGTACTCGATGCTGGTGCCGTAGCAGCCTTCGGCACGCCCGGCCGGGGACTTTCGGCACTGGCTCCGCGCGGGAGCGCCGGTTGAGGTGGTCCTATGGGCCGCGCCGTCGAGGTGACCGGACTGGCCAAGCAGTACCGGCGCAAGCTCGCTGTCGCCGACGTGTCCTTCGAGGTCGAGGAGGGCGAGATCTTCGGGCTGCTGGGGCCCAACGGCTCGGGGAAGACCACGACCGTCGAGTGCGTGCAGGGCCTGCGGCACGCGGACTCGGGACGGATCCGGGTCTTCGGCGTCGACGTCACCTCCGACCCGGGAGGCGTCCGCCGCATCATCGGAAGTCAGCTCCAGGACTCCGCGCTCCCCGACCGGATGCGCGTCTGGGAAGCACTGAAGCTGTTCGCGACGATCAGCCCGGGTGGCCGCCCATGGCCGCAGCTGCTCGACGAGTGGGGGCTCGCGGACCGGCGCAACACCGCGTTCGGCGACCTGTCCGGCGGACAGCGGCAGCGGCTGTTCGTGGCTCTTGCTCTGGTCGCGGACCCCAAGCTGGTCGTCCTGGACGAGATGACCACCGGCCTGGACCCAGCGGCCCGCCGCGTGGCCTGGAGCCTGGTAGCCGACGTACGCGAGCGCGGCACCACGGTCCTGCTCGTGACCCACTTCATGGACGAGGCGCAGCGGCTGTGCGACCGGCTGGCGGTGCTCGTCGACGGAAGGGTGGTCACCACCGGCACCGCCACCGAGCTGATCGGAGCCCACCGACCCGACACCGTCGTACGGTTCACCGCGCCTGCCGGCGTGGAGGTCGGCTTCGTGCGCGACGTGCCCGGTGTGCACACCGTGGCGGCGGGCCGCACCGGCGCGGTCGAGGTGACCGGGTCCGGGCCACTGCTGGCTCGCCTCGGCCACGCCCTGGTGGAGCACGGCCTCGAGCCGGCCGACCTGCGCGCCGAGGTCCCCTCGCTGGAGGACGCATATCTGGCGATCACCGGCGCGGCCGGCACGCCGGAGGAGGAGTCGTGAGGGGCTTCCTGGCGCTGACCTGGATCGAGCTGAAGCTGTTCGCCCGCGAACCGCTGACGGTGGTGTTCGTGCTGGTGCTGCCGCTCGTCCTGCTGTACGTGCTCAACGGCGTCTTCGGGGAGGCACCACCGGACCCGGCGGTCTACCAGGGCATCGGGGCCGTGGACTTCTACACCTCGGCGTACGTCGCCCTGGTCGCCGCGACCGCGGGCGTGCTGTCGCTGCCGGTGCACCTGGCGGAGTACCGCCAGCAGGGGGTCTTGCGTCGGTTCCGCGCCTCGGCGGTGCGGCCGGGCGTGCTCCTCGCCGCGCACATGGTCGTGGCCATCGTCGGGGCCACGCTCGGAGCGGTGCTCGTGGTGGCGGTGTCCCTGGTCAGCGAGAACCTCACCTCACCGGCGAGCTGGCCGGGTGTGCTCGGGGCGTACGCGCTCGTCGTCGTGGCGTTCGCGGGCCTCGGCACCCTCCTGGGCGTGTTGGTGCCGACGGCGCGCGCCGCCCAGGGCCTCGGCGTGATGCTCTTCTTCGTCTTCATGATGCTCGGCGGCGCCGGCCCGCCACGGGAGGTGCTCCCCGGCACGCTCGCACACGTCTCGGACGCCGTACCGGTCACGTACGCCGGCCGGCTGATCCGCGACCAGTGGCTCGGTCGCGGCTGGGACCTCGGCGCGATCGCGGTGATGGCCGGCGTCCTGGTGGCGAGCCTGCTCCTGACGACGTGGCGATTGGGCCGCGAGGGCCGAGGCTGAGGGCCCGCCCGCGCCTGGCCGGCGGGCCCTCGAGCTGGTCAGCGACCCGCCTACGCCCCCGGCGGCCCGAAGGAGCCGGTCTCCAACCCGGAGTGCTCGTGCAGGTCCTGGTCGACCCGCGGGTCGCCGTGGTCGGCGAAGTAGTCGCTGGACACGGTCACGTCCGTGCCGTTGCCCACCTTCGCCAGGTTGAGCGCGACCGTGAGCACGACCGTGACCACGACGTTGAGTACGAACGCGGTCAGCGCGATGTAGCCCAAGTCGCCCAGGCCCGGGATCTCCGCCAGCGAGCCGCCGAAGTGCTTGCCGGTCGCCGGATTGATCACCTGGTAGGCCTTCACGGTGCCGTAGACCATGCCGACCGCCCACCCGACCAGCAGCGCCCACTTGTGGAACCATCGGGTGTAGAGGCTGAACACGATGGCGGGGAACGTCTGCAGGATCCAGATGCCGCCGAGCAGCTGGAAGTTGATCGCGTTCTGCTTGTCCATCGTCAGCACGAACACGAGCGCGAACGCCTTCACCACCAGCGACATCAGCTTGGAGACCTGGGCCTCCTGCTTCGGCGTGGCGTCCGGCTTCATCCACTCCTTGTAGATGTTCCTGGTGAAGGTGTTGGCCGCCGCGATCGACATGATCGCCGCCGGCACGAGCGCCCCGATCGCCACGGCCGCGAAGGCCACCCCGGCGAACCAGCTCGGGAACGAGTCCTCGAACAGCTGTGGGATGACCAGCTGCGGGTTCGGCTTGCCGTCGAGCCCGATCGGCTTCGTGCCGGCCGCGATCGCCACCCAGCCGAGGAGGGCGAGGAGCCCGAGCACGAAGGAGTACGCCGGCAGGATGGCCGCGTTGCGCCGGATCGTG
>DATAKN010000151.1:0-5617 GCA_036261595.1 Marmoricola sp. | reverse complement strand
ACACGAAGGGAACCCGCGCATGGCGCACCGCGAGCCGCTCCAGGAGCAGGAGCCGACGATCGGCAAGCTCGTCGTCGACGCCTTCGACGACCTGGGCACGCTGGTCCGGCACATGATCGAGCTGGCCAAGTCCGAGCTGCGGGTGAGCGTGCGCGCCGGAGGGATGGCGATCGCACTGTTCCTGCTCGCCGGCTTCCTCGGCCTGCTGTCGATCATCATGGTGTCGATCGCGATCGCGTTCTTCATCCACATGGCCGGCCTCGACCTCGCCTGGTGCTTCCTGATCGTCTTCGGCGCCTACGTGCTGCTTGCGGCACTGCTCGGCCTCATCGGCTACCGCAAGATCCGCAAGGTGCGCGCACCGGAGCGGACGATCGCCGAGATGCAGGAGATGCGGGCGCTCAAGCCGGGTGCGTGAGCCTCACGCACAGTTGCCGCTGGACACCCGCCCGGACGCTTGCAGCCCCTGGGCAGCCGCCTGGGCGACCTGGTCGGCGGTGAGGGCGTATCCGGTCTGCTTGTCGCTGACCGACGCCGCGAAGATCACGCCGAGCACCTTGCCGTCCATGTCGACCAGCGGACCGCCGGAGTTGCCCGGCCGGACCAGCCCTCGCAGGGAGAACACCTCCCGGGTGACCGTGCCCCGTCCGTAGATGTCCGGTGACCGCAGCCGCTGCTCGGCCCGGATGCGTGCCGGCTGGGCGTCGAACGGCCCGTCGTTGGGGTAACCCAGGATCACCCCGGGGTCCTTGGCCTGGCCACCGGGGTTGGTGTTGAAGTGGACCACCGGGCCGTTCAGGTCGACGTCGAGCACCGCGACGTCGATGTCGGAGTTGTAGTAGACGACGGTCGCGTCGAGGTCGCGCGTGCCCACCCGCACCTTCGGGTCGGTCACGCCGGCCACGACGTGGGCGTTGGTCATGATCCGGTGCGGGGAGTAGAGGAACCCGCTGCCCTCGATCCCGTCGCCGCAGCGGTTGTTGCCGCGGATCTTGAACACGCTGAGCTCGGCCTGTTGGACCTGCGGGTCGCGGACCACGGTGCGGGGTGCCGGGCTGACCTCCACGATCCGCTCCGGGGCGAACGGCTCCAGGTAGCGGGGGAAGAAGCTCGAGCCCACGACCCGGTCGAACCCTCGGAGGAGTCCTTGAGCCTCGGCCGGCATCACGTCGTTGACCTGGGTGAGGATGCGCGAGTCGCGCACGAGCGGGCCGATGGCGGGGATCCGCGATCCACTGACCGCGACACCGAGCATCCAGGTCACGATCAGCACCGCGACGACGCTCAGCACGGCTCCGCCCACCGCATCGAGAGCGCGCACCGGCTGCCAGGTGATCCGGTCGCGCATCCTCGTGCCGGCGTACTGCAGCACGGCCTGGCCGAACGAGGCGCAGACGAGTACGACGAACAGCGCGGCCAAGGAGACCCACAGCGAGGGGTGTGCCTGGCCGAGCAGGTGCGGCGCCAGCCAGATCCCGAAGAGACCGCCGAGCAGGAGGCCGACGGTGGCGAACGCGCCGGTGATGAAGCCCTGCCAGTAACCGGAGAGGGCGTAGGCGACCACGATGAGCACCAGGCACCAGTCGAGGAGGTTCATCGTCACCTTCGGATCAGCGGACGGTCGGGGAGGTCAGGGCGGGTCAATCCTGACGTATGCCGAGCATGTGTGCGGGTAGTGGTCGAGTGACAGACGGATCCCATTCCCGCGTCAGACCGACGTAGTCGAAGAGCCTGGTGATGAGTCCGGCCGTGAATCCCCACAGGATGAGGTCCTTGTCGTCCCCGATCAGGAAACCCGGGCTGGAGTACCCGGACGGGTGGGTGACCGTGATCCGGTGGGCCGGGTCGAGCAGTTCCTCGATCGGGGCGCGGTAGATCGCGTGCACCTCCCGCGGGTCGACCACGCCGATCGGCGACTCCTCCCGCCACCACGCGAGGACCGGGGTCACGGCGAAGTTGCTGGGCGGCAGCCAGAGCTCGGGCAGCGTGGCCAGGACGTCGACACCCGCCGGATCCAGCCCGACCTCCTCCTGCGCCTCCCGCAGCGCGGCAGCGGTCGGGGACTCGTCGGTCTCGTCGACCGAGCCACCGGGGAACGACACCTGCCCCGGGTGCGAGCGCATGTCGTGCGCCCGCTCGGTGAGCAGCAGGTCGGGGCCCTGCTCGCCCTCACCGAAGAGCATCAGCACCGCACCGGGACGAGCGTCGGAGTCCTCCGGCGGCAGGAAACGGGTCAGGTCGGCGCCCGTGATCGTGCGCGCGGCGTCGCGGATCTCGGCCAGCCACCCCGGCAGCTCGTGCTCGGTCACAGGGTCACCCCGAGGTGCTTCTCGACCAGACCCTCGAGCTGCTGGAGCGAGGTGATCTCGACGTACTCCTGGAAGGCGATCTTGCCGTTCGCGTCGATCAGAACCAGCTTGGGCAGCAGCTTGTTGTGGATCATCGGCTTGGTGTCGGCCACCAGCGGGTAGGTGATGCCCGACCGGGTGGCCAGGGCGCGCGCGCGGTCGGCCTGCACGTCCTGCCAGTCCACGCCCAGCACCGGGACCTTCGTGCCGTGCTTGCGGAAGAACGACTCGTAGATCGGCAGCTCACGCTTGCAGGGCTCACACCACTGGGCCCAGAGATTCACGATCACCGGGCCACGCAGCGTGCCGAGGTCGACCGGCTTGCCGCCGGTGAGGCTGGCGAGGGTCACGTCGGGGAGCCGGTCTGACCGTGCGGGGCTCGTCCGGGACGAGCAGCCGGTCAGCACCAGGAGCGCGGCGACCAGCAGCGCGAGAACTCTGCTCACGCGGGCCCCTGCGTCTTCACCAGCTTCGCCGCCACCTCGGGGTCGGTCGGACCCTCGCCGTACGACGGGCACCAGCGGGCCACCGGGCAGGCACCGCAGGCCGGCTTCTTGGCGTGGCAGATCCGGCGCCCGTGCCAGATGAGGTGGTGGCTGAGCATGGTCCAGTCACGCTTGGGGAACAGCGCTCCGACCGCGTGCTCGACCTTGACCGGGTCGGTCTCGGTCGTCCAGCCCAGGCGTCGCACGAGGCGACCGAAGTGGGTGTCGACCGTGATTCCCGGGATGCCGAATCCGTTGCCGAGCACGACGTTCGCGGTCTTGCGGCCCACGCCGGGCAGCGTGACGAGGTCCTCCAGGCGCGGCGGCACCTGGCCGTCGTACCGCTCGACGAGGGCGGCGGAGAGCTTGAGAACCGCGTCGGTCTTGGCCCGGAAGAAGCCCAGCGGGCCGATGATCTGTTCCAGGTCCTCCCGCGGCGCGGCCGCCATCGTCTTCGGGTCGGGGTAGGCGGCGAACAGGATCGGGCGGACGGCGTTGACCCGGCGGTCGGTCGTCTGGGCGCTCAGCACCGTGACCACGAGCAGCTGGAACGGGTCGTCGAAGTCCAGCTCGATGGTGGCGTCGGGGTAGGTTTCCGCCAGGACCCGGTCGACCTTGCGCGCCCGACGCACCAGTGCGGTGTCGGGAGCGGCTGCCGGCGTGGTCACGGCGGTCTTGGGCACGAGGAGAAGAGTACGCGGGCGCGCAGAACGTCCCCATCCAGAGGGCCTTCGGCGGGGTTCCGTGGCGTGGAATGGGACGATACGACAGACTGTGAGATGAGACACTGGGGGTTGGCCGGTTCTGGCCGCTCCCGATTGTGGAAGGCCTGATCATTGGAAGGGTTGGCCGTGGACAACGACGTATTGCGCCAGGCACCGCTGTTCGGCGCGCTCGACGACGAGGCGGCCGTGGCGCTGCGGTCGTCGATGACCGAGGCGCGGCTGCGCCGCGGTGAGGTGCTCTTCCACGAAGGTGATTCCGGCGACAAGCTGTACCTGGTGACCGACGGCAAGGTGAAGCTCGGTCGCACCTCCTCCGACGGCCGCGAGAACCTGCTCGCGATCCTCGGCCCCGGCCAGATGTTCGGCGAGCTGTCGCTGTTCGACCCGGGCCCGCGCTCGGCGACGGTGACCGCCGTGACCGAGACCACCGTGCTGTCCCTGGCCCACGACGACCTCATGCGCTGGCTCGAGGGCCGTCCCGCAGTCGCGCTCGGCCTGCTCTCGCAGATCGCCGCCCGGCTGCGCAAGGCCAACGACGTCAACGCCGACCTGGTCTTCTCCGACGTCCCGGGCCGGGTCGCCAAGGCGCTGCTCGACCTGGCCGACCGCTTCGGCCGCACCGCCGACGACGGCGTGCACGTGCACCACGACCTCACGCAGGAGGAGCTCGCCCAGCTGGTCGGCGCCTCCCGCGAGACGGTGAACAAGGCCCTCGCCGACTTCGCCTCCCGCGGCTGGCTCCGCCTCGAGCCCCGCTCCGTCGTGATCATGGACGTCGAACGGATGAAGCGCCGCGCTCGTTGAGTCGCCAGTTCGTCACCGTTCAATAGCCTGTTGGTGACATCGAACAGTCACTTCGTCACCAGCGTCGGTTCGAGTACGACGGCCGCAACGCGCCACGCAGCTCGTTGAGCCAGCGGTCGAGGTTGGCGCCGGTGAAGTCTCCCTTCTTGACCAGGACGATCGTCCACCCGTGCTCGTCGAGCCACTCACGCCGCTCGGCATCGTGCCGTCGTTGTGCGTCGGTCCGGTCGTGGAACTCCTCGCCGTCGTACTCGATGACGACTCGCAGGCGGGGATAGGCCAGATCGAGCCGGTACGTCGGCACACCGTCGATCTCGATCCAGTACTGCGGCTCCGGGCAGGGCAGACCCGCATCGATGATCAGCAGACGAGTCCAGCTCTCGCGCGGCGACTCGGCGCGTCCGTCGACCAGCGGGATCAACTGGCGCAACTGCACCACACCACGTCGTCGGAAGTACCGGCCGGCTTCCCTGGTGAGCTCCTCGCGAGTCAGACCGTGGACTCGAACGAACTGGTCGAGCGCGGCCAAGGCGTCCTTGCGGCGGAGGTGGCAACCGAGATCGAGAGCCGTGCGCAGCGGCGTTGTCACGCGAACCCCGCCGATGACCATGACGTCTGCGTCGGCCAGGTCGCGGGTGCGACCGTCGACGCCCTCGCGCCGACTGCGAGACCTCCGGCGCAGGACGCAGGACTCGATCGGCGGGAGGACGTCGTGTTCACCGTAGGTCAACACGTCGATCCCGTGGATCCAGGCGGCGGTTCGGTCGGTGATCACGGCGGTTGGCCCGACGACGAGCGCGGCGGCGGCCGCCCGCAGCTCGACTGAATCCGGAGTCTCGAACCTGACGAAGACGCCCCTGAGAACTCGCCGAAGTGCCCCGTCGCGCACGGCCAGATGGACCTGATGCCGCTTGAAGCCGACCTGGGCAGCGTCGGCGAGGGTGAAGGGTCCGTCGGGGTACCCAGGTGAGCTCATACGCCGAACGATGAGCCGCTGGGCGCAGGCCCTGCGAGCGTCGTACGAGGGCCCGTGGAGGGACGCGTGCCGGCAGCGGCCTGTGCACATCAACGGCACGACCGCCGACTCGACGTCGACGAACTGCCTACTGAACGTTGGCGGTTTCAAGCCGTCGATGCAACACCGGGTGGATTGATCGGGTTGGACAGTAGCTCGTCGAGTGCTTCGGCGGGGGTCTTCCAGCCGAGGGTTTGGCGGGGTCGGGTGTTGAGCTTGCGGGCGACGTGGTCGAGGTAG
>DATAKN010000146.1:0-5200 GCA_036261595.1 Marmoricola sp. | reverse complement strand
GCACGACACCCCACCGAGGAGACTCCTGCGCATGCCTGATGACAGCACCCGCCTGGCCGTCCTGATCGACGCCGACAACACGTCGGCCAAGCTGATCAAGGAGATGTTCGAGGAGCTGGCCAGCTACGGGACCATCACCGTGAAGCGGGCGTACGGCGACTGGACCAACCCGCACCTGGGTGGCTGGAAGGACGTGCTGCTCGGCAACGCGATCTCGCCGCAGCAGCAGTTCGCCTACACCTACGGCAAGAACGCCACCGACTCGGCGCTGATCATCGACGCGATGGACCTGCTGTACTCCGGCAACGTCGACGGCTTCGCGATCGTGTCCAGCGACAGCGATTTCACTCCGCTGGCCACCCGGCTCCGCGAGTCGGGCAAGCGCGTGATCGGCGTCGGCCAGCGCAAGACGCCGAAGGCGTTCGTGGAGGCCTGCGAGCGGTTCCTCTACCTCGAAGTGCTCGCCGCTGACGACAAGGGCGCCCCGGAGGAGGCCAAGGAGGACCAGCCGCGGCCGATCCAGAGCGTGCTCACCAAGGCGCTGAACAAGGTCGACACCGACGACGACGACTGGGCAACCCTGAACGCCCTGGGCAACCACCTCAACCGCACGGATCCGTCGTTCGACCCGCGCAACTACGGGTTCGGCAAGCTCAGCGACCTGGTGAAGGCCCAGCCGTTCGTCGAGACCAGGACCGAGGTCGGCTCGGGTGGTCGCGGCCAGCTGTCGGTGCGGCTGAAGGGACGACGCCCGACCGAGGACGCACCCACGGGCAAGGACGCGAAGAAGACCGGCCAGAAGACGGCCCAGAAGACCGCCGCGAAGACGGTGCGGAAGACCGCGAAGAAGGCAGCCGCGAAGGTCGCCCAGCAGACGCAGCGCTGACCGGCGGCCCTGGTACGGGCCACCGGTCAGGCGCCGGGGGCAGGTCGTTCAGGCGTGGAGCGCGCGCTGCGCGGCTCCCCGCCGGGTGATCAGCACACCGGCTCCGCCGAGCAGGAACAGTGCCACCCCGCCGCCGATCATGAACTGCACGATCGGCACGAAGGACACCGGCTCGAGCGTGTCGTTGTAGTCGCTCAGGCGTCCGTCGAAGGTCTGCACCAGGTGCTGGAACCGACCGAGCGAGGCGGGCAGCGTGGCGAGCGCGGCGGTGGTGTCGGGGAAGTTCTGGGTCATGAACGTGTTCAGCTGCTCCGGGCTCATCTTCAGCTGGGTGGCCAGGCCGGGCAGCATCTTCTGCTGCATCTCGGTGCCCATCGCCGACAGCGTCGCCAGGGACGAGTTGGCCTGGGTGATCAGCTGCGGGGTGTAGACCGGCTTCAGGTTGTCGTTCATCGTGTCGGCGTACGACGCCTTGTGCGGCATGTTCAGCGCCAGCGGGACCGCGATCAGCGCGGCACCGACGACGGTGGCGACGATCGCGCTACCGCGCGGCCGGAACCAGACCCACACCCCGAGCCCGGCGGTCAGCAGCCCCACCGCGAACAGCGACCACGGCACGGACGTCGCCGGCACCGAGCTGGTCGGGATCGCGTCGGCGGCCTTGAAGTACGGACGCTGCTCGTCCAGCGTGGTCACCAGCGAGGAGAAGCTGGGAGTGATCTGCGGGACCGCCGCGAGGCCCTTGCTCACGTCCGGGTACTGCGAGGTCATCATGGTCGAGAACTGAGCCGGCGTCATGCCGAGCTGCTGTGCGAGCGCGGGCATCATCTTGTTCTGGATCTCGGTGCTCGCGGCCTGCAGTGAGGCGATGTCCTGGCGATCGGTCTGGATGGCCTTCTGCGTCATGATCGGACGGAAGTCGTTGGTCAGGCGGTCGAACGCCGGCCCCACGTTGAACAGGTTCGCGGCCAAGGTGACCGCGACGAACGCCGCCCCGATCACGACGAGGAGTCCGGCGGCCACCTGGTGCGGCCAGCCGAAAGCCAGCTTCTCCCGGGTGAGGGTCGGACGGTGGAAATGGGCATGCTGTGTCGTGCTGGCGGCCATGGTTCCCTCCCGGTGTCTCGCCGCAGTGCGGGTGCCTCGTGACCACGAGGGGCCCGGGAGGCGCCCACCTGCATGGTGATCACAGGATCGGCGTCCGTGGCAGCGCCGAAGGTCCCGTGGTCAGGCTGCCGAACGGCCCTCACGTACGCCGGTCAGGACCCGCCGCTCGTCCGTTCCTCGTACGACGCCCGCGCGGCGTGGTCGTAGTCGGTGAACATCGTGTCCATGCCGCTCCACCGGCTGAGCCGCCGCTTCATCCAGGCCGGCATCGCGGCCCACTGGCTGCTGCCGAAGGCCAGTGACCGCGGGACCGCAGCGACGGCGCGGTGCTTGCCGAGGACGCCGACCACCGCGGCCGCGACCTGTTCCGGGGAGATCGGCGGGCTCAGCTTCGGGGCGGTGGTGCCGTCGATCAGACCGGTGCTGGTGAAGGAGGGCAGCACCGTCGCGACTCGGACACCGTGGCCGGACAGTTCGGCGTCGAGCGCCTCGGACAGCGCGATCACGCCGGCCTTGGTGCCGCTGTAGACCGCGGACCCGGGCGACGGGATCCGCCCGGCCAGCGAGGCGATGTTGACGATCTGGCCGCCGCCGGAGCGGACCATGCGCTGGGCGACCTCGTGACAGCCGATGATCACCCCGCGCAGGTTGATGTCGAGCTGGCGCAGCTGCGCGTCGAGCGAGGTCTCGAGGTGGCGGCCGATCACCATGATCCCGGCGTTGTTGACCAGACCGTCGACCCGGCCGAACTCCGCCTCCACCTTGTCGAGGAACCCGGCGAACGACTCGCGCGAGGTCACGTCGAGCGGCAGCGCGAGGCCGCCGTACGCCAGGGCGGAGCGGGCGGCGAGGTCGGCGTCGAGGTCGCCGATCGCGACGCGCGCGCCCGCCGCCGCGAGGGCGCCGGCGGTGGCGGCGCCGATGCCACGGGCACCACCCGTGACGGCGACGACCTTGCCCTGCAGGGATCTCATCGGCTGCTCCTCCGGTGACGAAGTCGGGCGACGGCCAGCTGGGCGCGCAACGACGCGGCACCCGCGACGAGGAACGCCTTCGGCTTCGCCGGGTAGGACATCGCCCGCTTCTGGGCGGCGACGGTCTGGGACTCGGTGTAGCGCAGCAGACCGTCGGCCCCGTGCCGGCGGCCGACCCCGCTGGCACCCATGCCGCCCATCGGCGCGGCCACCGAGCCGATCGCCGCGAGGTACCCGTCGTTGATGTTCACCGAACCGGCGCGGATGCGGCCGGCCATCTCGCGGGCGACATCGAGGTCGGCCGACCAGATGCTCGCCGAGAGGCCGTACTCGGTGTCGTTGGCCCGGGTGATCGCGTCCTCGTCGTCGACGACCGGGTGGACCGAGACCACGGGGCCGAACGTCTCCTCGGCGTACAGGGTCATCGTCGGGGTGACGTCGACGAGCACCGTGGGTTCGTGGAACCACGGGCCGAGGTCGGGCCGGGCACGTCCTCCGGCGACGACCCTCGCACCCTTCGCGACCGCGTCGTCGAGGTGACGGCGCGTCACCTCGAGCTGCTCGGCCGAGGTCAGCGAGCCCATCTCGAAGGAGAAGTCGTACGCCGCCCCGACCGCGATCGCCCGCGTGGCCTCGGCGAACGAGCGGACGAACTCGTCGTACCGGGACTCGTGCACGTAGATCCGCTCGATCCCGATGCAGATCTGGCCGGCGTTGGAGAAGCACGCCTGGACCGCGCCGGTGACCGCCGCGTCCAGGTCGGCGTCGGCGCGCACGATCATCGGGTTCTTGCCGCCGAGCTCCATCGACGCCCCGATCAGCCGACGACCGCAGGCTGCCGCGAGCTCGCGTCCCGTGGCCGTCGAGCCGGTGAAGGCGAGGTGGTCGACCTCCTCGATCAGCGCCGGACCGATCACCGAGCCGCGCCCGGCCACGACCTGCCAGACGTCGTCGGGCAGGCCCGCACGGGCGGCCAGCTCGCGCGCGGCGAGCAGCGACAACGGGGCCTGGGAGTCGGCCTTGCTGAGCACCGCGTTGCCGGCCACGAGCGCCGGGATCACGTCGCCGACAGCCAGGAACAGCGGGTAGTTCCACGGGGCGATCACGCCGACCAGGCCCTTGGGGTGGTGCGCCACGCGGGTGCGGACCAGGCCCGGCGTGCCGGAGTGCACCGACCGCTCGGCCAGGTAGTCGGCCGCGTTGTGCGCGTAGTGGGCGGTCACCGCGGGCAGCCCGAGGAGCTCGATCGAGGCGTGGATGCGGGACTTCCCGGTCTCCCACTGCACCAGGTCCAGCAGCCGCTCCTTCTCCTTGAGCACCAGCTCGGCGAACCTGACCAGCGGGCGGATCCGGTCGGCGAGCGGTCGCGCCGCCCACGCGACCTGGGCCGCCCGGGCGCGGGCCGCGGCGGCACGGACGTCGGCGACCGAGGACTGCGGGACCGCGGGCAGGGGCTCGCCGGTGAACGGCGCGAGCGCACTCGAGGTCTCGCCCGAGGAGGCGACGGCCCACCGCAGGAGCGCGTCCACGTAGCCCGCGTCGACGCGCGGCGGCACTGACGGCCGGCTTGCGGCCCGCTCGACCAGTGGCGAGGCGGTCATGCCGCCCGCCCCTCGCGCCGGAACGCGCGCAGCGGGATCGGGTGCATCCGAAACTTTCCGGGGAGGCGGGAGTACAGCGGATCGAGGGACCGGCAGACCCGGGCGAACCGCTGGTAGCGCCGCTCCCGCGCGTCGTCCCAGGGCAGGTTCAGGATCTCGCGCGCCTTTGGGGGGAGTCCGCCGATGGTGAGGAACGAGCTCACCGTGTTGATCGGCCGGCGGACCAGCCACCACACCGTGGGGTGCACCTGCTTCGGTCGCGGCCACCCCTTCGTCGAGTAGCCGACCCCGTACGTCGCCGTGCGATGGGCCACCAGCTGCTCCTCGAGCATTCGGTCGAAGTAGGCCTCGAACTCGGCGTACGTGCGTGGGATGCGGCGCGCACTGACGCCGTACCGCTCGAACCAGGTCACCGACTCCCCGATCAGCTGCTCCTTCTCGACGTTGCTGAGCGGCCGGATGAACGTCTCGGTCGCGGTGAGCACGTGCTCGACGAAGCACGCGTGCGCCCAGTAGTAGGTGTCCGGGTTGAGCGCGCTGTACGGCGAGCCGTCGGGCAGCTTGCCCTTGATCGGCTTGTGGAAGTCGCGGACCCGGTGGCCGGCCGCCTCACCGTCGGCGCCGTACACGGT
>DATAKN010000145.1:0-4190 GCA_036261595.1 Marmoricola sp. | reverse complement strand
CCGCTCGCGTCCTTGAAGTCGGCGTGGTAGCCGGTGCCCCGGAAGCCGGGGAACTTCTGCAGGTTGAAGGCGGCCGCCATCACGAGCAGCAGCACGGCCAGCGAGATCGCTCCGAGCCGGAGGATCGTGGGGTCGGGGCGGCGCGACATCAGCTGCACCTCGCTGCGGTGCTGTGGAAGCTGAGGCTGTTGAGCTTGCTCTGGATCTGGTCGTAGACGGCCCGGGTGATCCCGAGGTCGTCGAGGGCCTGACCGACGGAGCCGACGCCGAGGACACCGGCCAGCGTGCTGAGCTTGGGGAGGACGATCTGGCCGTCGAAGTCACAGAGGTAGTAGTTGTACCAGGAGCCGTAGCTGCCGATCCGGACCTGACGTCGGAACATCGTGGGCAGACGGTCCAGGGCCTCGTTGATGATCGCCTTCGACTCCGGCTTCTTCAGGATCGCCGCGATCCGCCGGATCTGCTGCACGTCACCCTTGATCGCCGGGCGGCTCTGCACCAGCAGCTTCGCCAGCTCGTCGGCCAGCGTGGAGACGTTCTCCACCGACTGCCCGATCACGTTGCGGTCGCGGGCGACGTTGCCGAGCCAGTCCTTGAGCTGCACCACCAGGGTGTCGAGCTGCTGGTGGTGGGCGTCGACGGTCTGCAGCATCCCCGAGAGGTTGTTGATCACCTGACCGATCAACTGGTCACGGTCGGCGAGGGTGTTCGTGAGCGAGGCCGTCCGCGCGAGCAGTCCCTGGATGGTGCCGCCCTCGCCCTGGAGAACCTTGACGAGGTTGAGGGAGAGGTCGTTGATCTCCTTCGGGTCCAGCGCCGTGAACAGCGGCTGGAAACCGTTGAAGAGCGCAGTGAGATCGAGCGCCGGCGTCGTCTGGGACATCGGGATGGTGGCGTGCGCCGGCAGGCGAGCGGCGCCGGGGTCCCCCTGCGAGAGCGAGAGGTACCGGTCCCCGACGAGGTTGAGGAAGCGGATGTCGGCGTGACTCGCCGTGGTCAGCGGGACGTCGCTCTTGACCGCGAACGTCACCAGCGCGTGGTTGCGGTCGTGGATCTCGACGTTCTTCACCGAGCCCACGACCAGGCCCGCGACGCGCACGTCGTCGCCCTTGGTCAGCAGGCTGGCGCTGCTGAACAGCGCTTGGTACTGCGTCGTCGAGCCGAAGCCGAAGTTGCCCATGATCATCGCCAGCACGGTGGTCACCACGACCGAGACCGCGGTGAAGATGCCGAGCTTGATCCCGGCCATCGTCGTGACGGTGTTGCGGGAAGCCATGTCAGTGCCTCCCCGGTTCGTCGAGCGGGGTGCCGTTGCGCAGGGGCTGGAACCCGATCGGGACCGGCGGGTTCGGAAGGCCGTCGCACCAGGGACCGTGGCCGATCTCGCCGTACTCCGGACGGTCGGCCGCCGTGTAGGCGCGCCGCTGGACCGCGTCGAACGACATGGTCTGGCGCACCCGGTTGCCCTTGAAGATCTGCGCGAGGCGGGCGGTGTAGCGGTCGGCACCCTGCAGCAGGCAGGTGTACTCCGGGGAGTAGGTGTCGAGCAGCTGCATCAGCGGCTCGGCGACCTTGCCCTCGGCGATGATGCCGTCGCCATTGGTGTTCAGCACCCGGGTCGAGACGGTCGACAGGTTCGTCATCGAGCTGAAGAAGCCCTTGATCTGCTGCTGCTCGTCGACGACCGTTCGGGCCGTCGTCGTCGCGTTCTTGAGCACGTTGACCAGGTCCGGCGCCGCGAGTGAGTACGTCTGGCTCACGTCGGCGAGCGACTGCAGGTCCTGGCGCAGGGTCGGGAGGTGCTGGTTCATGGCGGCGAGGTAGGAGTCGAGGTCGTCGACGGTCCGGCCCAGCTGCTCTCCCCTCCCCTGGAGCGCGGTGGCCAGCGCGTAGAGGGTGGAGTTGAGGTCGCCGGGACGGATCGATCGAAGCAACGGGAACAACGTGGCCAGCACCTGCTGGAGCTCGGTGTTCGTGGTCACGCGGGACGCCGGGATCACGCTGCCGTCGCGCAGCGGCGTGGACGAGGGCTGCGCGGGATCGACCAGGGAGACGTACTTCTGCCCGAACAGGGTGGTCGGCCGGATCTCGACCGAGACGTTGTCGGGGATGTCGCGCGCCTGGTGCGGATCGAGGCCGAGCTTGATCACCGCCTCGTGGCCGTCCTGGGTCACCGATCGCACCTGGCCGATGAGGACACCGTGGATGCGGACGTCGCCGTACTTGGGCAGCTGCAGGCCGGCCCGGTCGGCCTTGACGGTCACCATCGTGACCGGGGTGAAGACCTTCTGGTAGATCGCGATGGACCCGGCGATCAGCAGCGCCACCGCAGCCATGAACGCGATGCCGGCGACGACGAGCCGGCGGTGCTCGGCCGCCGTGTCGTGGTGGATGTTGACCAACATCGGCGGTCTACCCCGTGATCCGCACGGTCGTGGTGGAGCCCCAGATGGCGAAGCTGAGGAAGAAGTCGGCCACGACCACCGTGACGATCGAGCTGCGGATCGCCTTGCCCACGGCCAGGCCCACACCGGCCGGACCGCCGGACGCGGTGTAGCCGTAGTAGCAGTGGATCAGGATGATCGCCACCGCCAGCACGATCAGCTTGAAGAACGACCACAGCATGTCGACCGGCGGCAGGAACTGGATGAAGTAGTGGTCGTAGGTGCCCGGCGACTGGTGGTAGATCAGCGTGGTGATCAGTCGTGGCGAGAGGTAGGACGCACACAGCGCGACGATGTAGAGCGGGATCACGGCCAGGAAGCCGGCGATCATCCGGGTGGTCACCAGGAACGGCAGCGACGGGACACCCATGACCTCCAGGGCGTCGATCTCCTCGGAGATCCGCATCGCGCCGAGCCGGGCGGTGTAGCCGCACCCCACCGTCGCAGCCAGCGCGATCGAGGACACCAGCGGTGCCACCTCGCGGGTGTTGAAGTACGCCGAGATGAACGCGGTGAACTTCGCCACACCGATCTGGCTCAGGGACGCGTATCCCTGGATGCCGACCTCGGTGCCGGCGAAGAACGCCATGAACGCGATCACGCCGACGGTGCCGGCGATCACCGAGAGGCCACCGACGCCGAAGGCGACCTCGGCCAGCGTGTTGAGGATTTCGCGTTGGTAGCGGCTGACCGCGCGTGGCGCCCACGCCAGGGCCTTGACGTAGAACAGCAGCTGGTCGCCACGCTCCTCCACGCGGGCGCGACGCTCGCGCAGGAACTCCGTGCCGATCTCGGCGAACTGGGCCACCCCGATCACATCCCGTTCTGCGGGACGACCTGGAAGTAGATCGCCGTGATGATGGAGTTCAGCGCGAACAGCACCATGAACGCGATGATCACGGACTCGTTGACCGCCCGTCCGACGCCGCTCGGGCCGCCGCCGGCGTTCAGGCCCTTGTAGGCACCGACGATCGAGGCGAGGTAGCCGAACAGCACGGCCTTGACCATGCTGATGTACAGGTCGGGCAGCGACGCGAGCGCGGTGAACGACGAGAGGAACGCTCCGGCAGATCCGCCCTGGACGATCACGGTGAAGAAGTAGCCACCGCCGATGCCCGTGGCGATCACGATCCCGTTGATCATCGCCGAGACGAACACCGTCGCGAGGACGCGAGGTACGACGAGGCGCTGCACGGGGTCGACGCCGAGCACCTCCATGGCGTCGATCTCCTCGCGGATCTTGCGGGCGCCCATGTCGGAGCAGATCGCCGAGCCGGCTGCGCCGGCGATGATCAGCGCAGCCGCGATCGGCGCCGCCTCCCGCACCACGGCGAGCACGGCGCTCGCGCCCGCGAACGACTGAGCACCCAGCTGGCCGGTGAGGTTGCCCACCTGCAGGGCGATCACCGCACCGAACGGGATCGAGACCAGGATCGTCGGCATCAGCGTCACGCTGGTGATGAACCAGGCCTGCTCGATGAACTCGCGGGTCTGGAACCGGCTGGTGAAGACGCCCTTGGTGACGTCGATGATCATCGCGGCGATCTCGCCGGGTCCACGGACGACGGACGCAACGGAAACAGCCACGTCCCACCTCCCTAGATCCGCCGAGTCACCTTGTGCAGGGTCGCGAGCGCGCGAACACGCGAGCGACAAACCTAGAACACGTTCTCGTTTGCTGCAAACCACGGCCCACCCCGACCTGGTATGAAAACAACGACTATGTCCGGGTTGGGTTATGCCGGA
>DATAKN010000144.1:0-2464 GCA_036261595.1 Marmoricola sp. | reverse complement strand
GTCGTCGAGGTAGCCGAGCATCACGAACTCGCCACGCAGGAGCAGCTCGCCGTGGTCACCGATGCGCGCCTCCATGCCGGGGATCGCCCGCCCGCAGGTGGTGGCGACGGTCTCGGCGGAGTCCCCCTCGCGGCACATGGTCGCGACCACCGCCTCGGTCATCCCGAAGGCGGTCACGACCTGGTCGATCCCGAGGCCCTCCGGCTCGGGTGCGCGCATCCGCTCGATCAGCACCACCGGGACGACGGCCGCCCCGGTGACCGCCAGCCGCAGCGAGGAGAGGTCGAAGTCGCCACGTTGGGGTGCGCTCAGCAGCGACTGGTAGATCGTCGGAGCGCCCGGCAGGACGGTGATCCGCTCGTCCTGGATCAGCCGCATCGTCTGGTCGAGGTCGAACGTGCTCACGGGGTAGAGCGTCGCCCCCGTCGTGAGCCCCACCACGATGCCGGCCTTGTAGCCGAACGAGTGGAAGAACGGGTTGATCACCAGGTAGCGGTCGTCCGAGGTCACGCCACCGAGCTCGCCCCAGGCACGGGCCACGCCGACCGTCTGCCGGTGAGCGGACATCGCGCCCTTCGGCCGCCCCGTGGTGCCCGAGGTGAACAGGATGTCGGCGACGTCGTCCGGCTCGATCGCGTCCGCGCGCGCCTCGACGTCCTCGAGGGCCACGTCCTCGCCGGCCCGCCTCACCGAGTCGAGGTCGGCCAGGTCAATGACCTGGCGCACGGATGCAAGCGTGCTGGCAGCACGGAGCTCGGAGATCTGGCTGCGCCCCAGGAAACCGTCCGCGACCACGACGAGCTCGGCCTCGGTGCGGTCGACGAGGTCGCCGACCTCATGACCGGTGTAACGGGAGTTCGCGGGCACGAGGACGCCACCGGCGTACGAGACGGCGAGGGCGGCGACGACCCAGTCCAGGCTGTTCGGCGCCCACACCACGACGCGGTGGCGGGGCTGCAGGCCGAGCTCGACGTACCCGCGCGCAACCGCGCGGACCTTGTCGAGCAGACCACGGAACGACACCACGCGCCCACTCTCGACGTACGCCGGGTGGTCGCCGAAGCGCTCCGCAGCGGCCCGCAGCACGGCGGGGAGGGTGCGCGGCTGGTCTCCAGACGTCGGCACGGGACCTCCTTCACGTCGGCCTGGTCGCGGCCCAAGCAAGTGCTTGGTAGGGTAACAGACATGGAGCTGACCGACCTGCCCGAGGACCGGGCCTTCCGCGCCGAGGTGCGCGACTGGCTGCGGGACCACCTCGTCGGTGACTTCGCGGCGCTCAAAGGTCTCGGCGGATCGGGCAAGGACCTCGAGGCCCACGACGAGCGCCTCGAGTGGGACCGGCACCTCGCTGCCCACGGATGGACCTGCATCGGCTGGCCGGTCGAGCACGGCGGCCGGGGCCTGAGCCTCACCCAGCAGGTGATCTTCCACGAGGAGTACGCACGCGCCAACGCCCCCGCACGGGTGAACCACCTCGGGGAGGAGCTGCTCGGCCCGACGCTGATCGCCTTCGGTACGCCGGAACAGCAGGCCCGCTTCCTCCCGAAGATCCGGGCCGTCGAGGAGCTGTGGTGCCAGGGCTACTCCGAGCCCGGCGCCGGCTCCGACCTGGCCAACGTGCAGACGAAGGCGCACCTCGAGGCCAATCCCGACGGGTCCAGTTCGTGGGTGATCGACGGCCAGAAGGTGTGGACGTCGCTCGCGCAGTTCTCCGAGTGGATCTTCGTGCTCGCCCGCACCGAGCCAGGGTCGAAGCGGCACCACGGGCTCAGCTTCCTGCTCGTGCCGGCCCGGCAGGAGGGTGTGGAGATCCGGGGCATCGAGCAGCTGACCGGGGGCGCGGAGTTCAACGAGGTGTTCTTCACCGGTGCCCGCACCGACGCCGACCTCGTCGTCGGCGAGCCCGGCCAGGGCTGGGCGGTCGCGATGGGGCTGCTCGGCTTCGAGCGCGGTGTCTCGACGCTCGGTCAGCAGGTCGGCTTCCGGCGCGAGCTGGACGCGCTGCTGGACCTGGCCCGCGCCAACGGCAGCTACGACGACCCCGTCGTGCGCGACCGGCTCGCCCGGGCAGACGTCGAGCTCGAGGTGATCCGCCTGAACGCCCTGCGCACACTGAGCGAGGATCAAGCCCCGCAGCAGGCGAGTGTCGCCAAGCTGCTCTGGGGCTCCTGGCACCGCACGCTCGGCGAGCTGGCGATGCTCGTCCGCGGCACCAGTGCGTTGACCGCCGGCCCGGGCTACGACCTCGACGAGTGGCAGCGGCTGTTCCTGTTCAGCCGGGCCGACACCATCTACGGCGGCTCGGATGAGATCAACCGCAACATCCTCGCCGAGCGCGTGCTCGGCCTTCCGCGCGAGCCCAAGGGAGCCTGATGACCGCCGTACGCCCCGAACAGCCCACCCCCGACTACGTCCCCGGCCACGGGCTCCTGCGCGACAAGGTGGTCGTGGTGACCGCGGCGGC
>DATAKN010000139.1:0-4090 GCA_036261595.1 Marmoricola sp. | reverse complement strand
CCGCGAGTGGTACACGCCGCACAGCTCGGCGCAGCGTCCCTCGTAGGTGCCCAGCCGGGTCGGCGTGAACGTGTAGTGGTTGTCGCGGCCGGGGAAGACGTCCATCTTGAACAGGAAGGCCGGCACCCAGAACGAGTGGATCACGTCCGGCGAGTACAGGTGCACCTGGACGCTCTCGTCCTTCGGCAGCCACAGCGTGGGCGGCTGCGCGGTCGTGCCCGACTCGTGCAGGACCGGCCCGCCGACGGCACGCCCCTTGAAGTGGTCGTACCCGGCGTCGTAGTTGTAGTTGAACGTCCACGACCACTGCTGTCCGACAGCGGTGATGGTGTGGTCGGGGTGGTCGTTGGTCTTCAGCACCTTGTCCTGGGTCTGGACGGTGAAGAAGAAGAACACGATCACCATCATGATCGGCGCGATCGTGTAGAAGATCTCGATCGGAAGGTTGTAGCGGGTCTGGACCGGGATCTCGTCCTCGCTGCGCCGGCGGAAGCGGAACACCGCGTACAGGATCAGGCCCCAGACGACGATGCCCACCGCGAAGGCAGCGATCCATGCGCCCTGCCACAGGTGCAGCATGTCGGGCGCCTCGGCACTCGCCGGGTCCGGCATGGCGACCCGCTTCCATTCATCCCTGGTGCCCACGGAGCAACCGCTGAGCATCAGGGTCGCGGAGCCGGCAACGACGCCGAGGGCGACGTTCCGAGCACGCTTGGGGAGCTGCAGACCCACGAACGAGCCCTCTCTCTTGACCGGACAGGTGCTGTGAACAGACACCGCGCACCCTACTACTGCGTGTAGGTCGCCGGTGCTCAGGGCACCCCCCATGAAACGTCGCAGTTCGGCCATCCGGCAAGAGGGTCCGGACCGGGCTAGGTTCTCACCCGTGAGCACTCCGCCGGCCGCCTACCTGGACACCGCCTCGAGCGAGCCGCTGCACCCGGCGGCGCGCGCAGTCCTCGAGCAGGCGTACGCCCACGGGTACGCCGATCCGCGGCGTCTGCACGGACCGGCGCGCAACGCCCGGTTGCTCCTCGACAACGCCCGCGAGGCGACGGCCGAGGCGCTCGGCGTACGACCGGACGAGGTCAGCTTCACGCCGAGCGGCACGCACGCGGTGCACCTCGGCGTCCTCGGCCTGCTGGCCGGCCAGGCCCGCCACGGTGACCGTCTGGTGGCCAGTGCAGTGGAGCACTCGGCCGTCATGCACGCCGGCCGGTGGCACGCTGCCCACGGAGGCACGTTCGAGACCCGACCCGTCGACGCCACGGGTCGGCTGCAAGCCGACGACCTCGACGCGACGGTCCTCTGCCTGCAGTCGGCGAACCACGAGGTCGGCACGCTGCAGCCGGTGGCTGAGGTGGCGGCGTCGACCGGCGCTCCGGTGTTCACCGACGCGTGCGCCTCCGCGGGTCGACTGCCACTCCCGGAGGGCTGGGCCGCAGCCGCAGCGTCCGCGCACAAGTGGGGCGGCCCGGCGGGCGTGGGACTGCTCCTGGTCCGCAAGGGCACGCGGTGGCGCAACCCCTTCCCCGGCGACGACCGGGTCGACGAGCGCACGACCGGGATGGAGAACGTGCCGGCCGTGCTTGCGGCCGCGGCCGCCCTCCAGGCAGTCGTGTCCGAGCGCGACGAGGTCAATGCCCGGCACAGAGCGCTGGTCGACCGACTCCGCGCCGGCGTCGCGAGCATCCCGGACACCGAGGTGGTCGGGGACCCCACCGACCGGCTCCCCCACCTGGTCACGTTCTCGTTCCTGTACGTCGACGGAGAAGCCATCGTCACCGAGCTGGACCGTCGCGGCTTCTCTGTCGCCAGCGGATCCGCCTGTACCGCGAGCACGCTCGAGCCCAGCCACGTGCTCGCCGCCATGGGCGCGCTGACCCACGGCAACGTGCGCGTCTCCCTGGCACGTGACACCAGCGAGGACGACGTCGACCGGCTCCTGGCCGCTCTCCCTGACGTGGTCCGCCGGATCCGCGAGGACGCCGGCCTGTGAGTGACGACCGGTCGCCCGTGGAGCCGGACCTCGAGCTGGACTGCCGCGGCCTGATCTGCCCCCGGCCGGTGATCGAGCTGGCCCGGCACGTGGCCGACGTACCCGTCGGCGCCGTCATCGCGGTGGTCGCGGACGACGCCGCCGCGGCCCATGACATCCCGGCCTGGTGCCGGATGCGGGATCAGGACTACGTCGGGTCCGACCGCGCCACGGACGGGGTGGCCCGTTACCTGGTGCGGCGTACGACGTAGGGCCTGACGGCCTCAGCCGAGGTACTTGCCGATCTCCAGCGCGGCCTCGGAGCCGTAGGAGTCGTGGACCCGGGCCAGGAACTGCTCGGGGCTGAAGGAGTACTCCTGGGTGCCGACGGTCTCGACGACGTACGCCGCGAGGGTGCAGCCGACCTGCGCGGCGCGCTCGTGCGACAGCCCCCAGTCGACCCCGGCCAGGAAGCCGGCGCGGAAGGCGTCGCCGACGCCGGTCGGCTCGACGGCTTGCACGCCTCGCACCGCGTGGACCTCGACGGTCTCCTGCTCGTGGCCGACGATCCGGACGCCGTCCTTGCCCAGCGTGATCACCTGGGTGCCGACCCGGTCGAGGATGTCCTCAGCGCTCCATCCGGTCTTGGACTGGATCAGGTGCGACTCGTACTCGTTGCTGAACAGGTACGTCGCGCCCTCGATCAGCTGCCGGATCAGGTCGCCCTCGCCGAACGCGAGCTGCTGGCTGGGGTCGGCGATGAACGGGTAGCCCCGCTGCCGGCACTCGTCGGTGTGCCGGAGCATGCCCTCCGGGTCGTCCGCGCCGACCAGCACGTAGTCGGGAGCCCCGACGCGCGCGACGATCGGCCCGAGCTCGATCAGGCGTGCCTCGCTCATCGCGCCGGGGTAGAACGACGCGAACTGGGCCATCGTCGTGTCGGTGGTGCACACGAAGCGCGCGGTGTGCTTGCTGTCGGAGATGTGCACCGAGTCGCAGTCCACGCCGTGCCGCTCCAGCCACGACCGGTAGTCCGCGAAATCCTCCCCCGCGGCACCCACGAGCGTCGGGCGCAGGCCGAGCTGGCCCAGACCGAAGCAGATGTTCGGGGCCACTCCGCCGCGCCGGATCTCGAGGTCCTCGACGAGGAAGCTCACCGAGAGCTTGTCGAGCTGCTCGACGACCAGGGAGTCCTCGAACTTGCCCTGGAAGGTCATCAGGTGGTCGGTGGCGATGGAGCCGGCAATCAGCAGCGACATGAGTCCTCGAGGGTGCTGGGGGGAGGGGCTCGGGACAGCATGCCCCGACCCGCGGAGCCTACCGTCCGGTATGTCTAGGAGTACCCGGTAGTAGCCAATACCGTCGAGGCATGACCTACGAGCGCCTCGCGTACGACGACCCCGACACCGCGCTGCAGATGTACGTCGACTGCACCGCCTGTGCCACCCAGATCGCGCTCCCGACGCAGCGGATCCTGCCCGACGACGTCGAGCGCGTCCCGTCCATCGAGTACGACGACTTCCCGCGCGAGATCCGCAAGCCGGAGATCACGGTCGACGAGGCCACCGCGCACCTGGCCGCGCGGTTGCACCTCCACCTGGACTGATCGCCACGGCGCGGTCCCGGACGACCGAAAGGGCGGTTCCCCGGAAACCGGGGAACCGCCCTTTGGCGTGTGTACAGGTGGAGCGGCGACTCAGTGGAAGCTGTCGCCGCAGGCGCAGGAGCCGGTCGCGTTCGGGTTGTCGATCGTGAAGCCCTGCTTCTCGATGCTGTCCACGAAGTCGATGGTGGCGCCGTTGAGGTAGGGCACGCTCATCCGGTCGACCACGACCGAGACGCCGTCGAAGTCGGTGACCACGTCACCGTCGAGGTTGCGCTCGTCGAAGAACAGCTGGTAGCGGAGGCCGGAGCAGCCACCGGGCTGCACGGCGATGCGGAGCTGGAGGTCGTCGCGACCCTCCTGCTCCAGGAGGCTCTTGACCTTGGCGGCCGCCGCGTCGCTGACGTTGATGCCGTCGGTGCGGGTGGTCGTGGTCTCGACCTGCTCGGTCATGTGGAACTCCCAGGTTCGGCTGTCGGTGGCCCGGCGGGCCTCGTCACAGGCTCAAT
>DATAKN010000138.1:0-6399 GCA_036261595.1 Marmoricola sp. | reverse complement strand
AGGAAGCTCCTGCCGCGCCGATCAAGGTGGCCGTGCAGCGAGCGGGAAGCAAGGAGTCATGAGTTCTGAACTGTCCGTGAGCAAGTCGTGGAACGTGCAGATCGACATCGGTGAGCACGAGGGCATGACGCGGGCCACCGCGCACCTGCGCACCGGGGACCGCACGTCGCTGACCGGCACGGGGACCGCCCGGCTCAACCCGGCCGACCCCGACGTGCCCGAGATCGGCGACGAGCTCGCCGCAGCCCGGGCGCTCTCGCAGCTGGCGCACGCGCTCCTCGAGGCGGCCGCCGACGACATCTCCGGCGTGCTGCACAAGCCTGTCGAGCTGAGCAACTGAGCTGAAGTGAGCCGACGTTGACGACGACCCTGACGTTCCTGGGTGCTGCGGGCACGGTGACCGGCAGCAAGTTCCTGCTCGAAGCCCAGGGACGGCGGGTCCTCGTCGACGCTGGCCTGTTCCAGGGTGAGCGCGAGTGGCGCCGTAGCAACTGGCGACCACTCGCAGTCGCGCCGGCCTCGATCGACGCGGTGGTGGTGACGCATGCGCACCTGGACCACTCCGGCTACCTCCCTGTCCTCGCTCGGGAAGGTTTCTCGGGTCCCGTGATCTGCAGCCGGCACACGGCGCGGCTGATGGAGATCGTGCTGCGGGATGCCGCCCACATCCAGGAGGAGGAGGCCCGCTGGGCGCGCGAGTCCGGCCTCTCCAAGCACGCCGAGCCGCGGGCTCTGTACACGACGCCCGACGCGGAGGCTGCATTGAAGCTCCTCGACGTGCTCCCCGGAGGAGAGCGCCGAGACCTCGGACGTGGTTTCAGCGTGGAGCTGCATCGTGGCGGTCACATCCTCGGCTCGAGGTTCGCCGTCGTCGGCTGCCAGGGCTCGCGGGTGCTGTTCAGCGGTGATCTCGGCCGGCCCGACCATCCGTTGCTGCTTCCGCCGGAGCAGCCCGAGCCGGTCGACCACGTCGTGGTCGAGTCGACGTACGGTGACCGTTTGCACGAGGGACAGGCGGTCGAGGAGCTCGCGGCCGCCCTCACCAGGACGCTGACGCGAGGCGGCGTCGCCCTGCTGCCCGCCTTCGCGATCGACCGCACGCCGTTGCTGCTCCGGGTCGTGCACGACCTCGTCGCCGACGGCCGGGTCCCGGACGTGCCGGTGTACGTCGACAGCCCGATGGCCCAGGCGGCGCTCGCCGTCTACCGGGACGCGCTGGCTGACGGCGACGAGCAGGAGTTCCGGCCTGATCTGCTCACCGGTGGCAACCCCTTCGACACCGGCCGCCTGACTCTGGTGCCGGGGCCGGTGGAGTCCGAGCAGCTCAACGACCCGGCTCACCCGTGCATCCTGATCTCGGCGTCGGGCATGGCCACCGGCGGGCGGGTCCTGCACCACCTCGCGCACCAGCTCCCGCACCGCCGCAACTGCGTCGTGCTCACCGGCTACCAGGTGCCGGGCACCCGGGGTCGGGCGTTGGCCGACGGCGCCCGCGAGATCAAGATCCACGGAAGCTACATCCCTGTGCGCGCCGAGGTGGCGAACATCCGGGGCTTCTCCGCCCACGCAGATGCCGACGAGCTCGTCGACTGGCTCCGGAACCTGCCGGAGCCCAGGACCGCATTCGTCGTGCACGGCGAGCCCGCCTCGGCTGCAACCCTGGCCTCGCGGCTGCGCACGGAGCTCGGCTGGACCGCCGTCGTACCGCGGTTCGAGGAGCGCGTCCGGGTCAGCTGATCAGCCCGGATCCGCCTGCGTCCTGCGCCAGGCTCGGTACGCCGCCACGGCGGTGGGGAGCGTCGGGAACAGGTGGTCCGCCCCGATCCGGTCGAGCAGTCCGGACGGGACCAGGTCGGCGCGCAGGTCCTGCTTGATCCGGGCCAGACCCATGACGATGCCGCGGGCAGCGAGCTCCTCCCGCAGTGACTCCAGGGCGTCGACGGCGGTGATGTCGACCTCCACGATCGCCTCGGTGTTGAGCACGAACCAGCGCACCTCCGGACCGGCAGCGGCCGCACGGGCGCGAGTGAGGAAGTCCTCGGCGTTGGCGAAGAACAAGGGGGAGTCGTAGCGGTAGATGACCAGGCCGGGCTCGGGAACGGCGTCGGGGAAGTCGTCGACGTCGTGCATGCCTGCAAGCCCCGGCACGAACCCCTCGATCGCGTCGTGCGGACGGGCGACCCGGCGGAGCACGTCGAGCCCGGAGAGTCCCACCGCCACGAGGACGCCGATCAGCACGCCGACCGCGAGCACGGCCACGGTGGTCCCGAGCGCGAGGAGCAGCTCGCTGCGGCGGAATGCGGCGTACCGGCGGAACTCGGCGAGGTCGACGAGCCGGACCGCCGCGTAGACGACGACCGCGGCCAGGGCAGCGGCGGGGAAGGCGGACAGCACCGGCTGGAGCGTCCAGACCGACAGCAGCGTCACCACGACCGTGACCAGACCGGCGACCTGGCTGCGAGCACCAGCCGCGTCCGCGATCGCCGTACGACTCCCGCTGCTACTGACCGGGAAGCCGTGCATCAGCGCCGACCCCAGGTTCGCCGCACCGACGGCGAGCAGCTCCCGACGCGGATCGATGTGATCGCCCTTGCGCGTGGCGAAGGACCGGGCCGTGAGGATGTTGTCGGTGTAGCCGACGAAGGCGATGCCCAGTGCGGGCCCGAGGAGGCCGATCACGTCGTGGCCGGAGACGTCCGGCAACCCGAGAGCCGGGAGGTGCCGCGGGATGTCACCGATCACCCGTACGCCGTGCTCGTCGAGATGAAGCAACGACACCGCAGCCGTGGCGCCCAGCATCCCGATCAGGGCCATCGGCGCGCGGGGTCGGAGGGCCGCACCGACGAGCATCACCAGCAGCGTGGTGAGGCCGACCACGAGCGTGGGCAGCTGCGTGTCGCCGACCCGCGCGGCGAACTGCCGGGCTTGCCCGAGGAAGGTGTTCGCCGTGGTCGTGATTCCCACCAGCTTGCCGAGCTGGGACATGACCATGCTTCCCGCGATCCCCGCCATGTACCCGACGAGGACGGGACGGGAGAGCATCTGTGCGAGAGCGCTGACGTGGCCGAACCAGCCCACCACGCAGAGGCCGGCCACCGCGAGCGCGAGTGCCACGGCGAAGTCCTGGACCCGGCCCGACGAGACCCCGAGTGAACCGAGCGCGGCCGCCGTCATCAGCGCCGTGGTGGACTCGGGGCCGGCGCTGAGACTGGGTGACGTGCCCAGCAGGGCATAGGCGACCAGAGCACCGACCGCGGCCCAGAGCCCGGTGACGGCTGGCACGCCGGCGAGCTCGGCGTACGCCATCACCTGGGGGACCAGGTACGCCGTCACCGTGACCCCGGCGACGACGTCGCCGCGCAGCCAGCTTCGGCGGTAGCCCGTCATCCAGACCGGACGGGCCACGCCGGCGTTCATCGCGCCGGCGGCTGCCGGACCCCGGCCGGACCGGACGTCGTGGTCAGCCGGTGCTCCTCCGGGCCGTCGTTCCCGACCACGACGAGCTGGTCCGGAATGGCCTTCCGGAGCCGCTCGGAGAGGCCACGGCCCGCGGCACGGCCGGTTCGGGACCGGTCCGAGCCGACGACGACGAGCGTGGCGCGAGCGCTGGCCCGCACCAGGGCGTCGACGAGGTCGGCGTTGACCACCCGCAAGTCGTAGGGCGGCGTCTCGTCGACCTCGGCGAGTGCGCGGGCGACGGCATCCGCCTGCACCTCCCGCGCCCGCCACCGTGGCTCGCAGAAGTGCCCGGCGACTTCCCGGACGAAGACCGCACCGTGGAGCGGCCAGACCGTGAGCGCCTCGACGGAGGCGCCGGTCGCAGCCGCGTGGTTCAGCGCCCAGACGAGGGCGCGGACGCTGGCTGCCGAGCCGTCGACGGCGACGACGATCCGGTCGGGCGTCGGCACACCTGCAGGCGACGGCTGCCGCCGCGGCGTGGGTACGGGTCGTTGAGGTTGTGGCTCGGGCACGGGATCGCCGATCGTTCAGACCGGGTCAGGGACAACCGCGACCGGGCACCGGGCGTGGCCCAGGACCGAGCGGCTGACCTCGCCGGCGAGGAGGTCGTACAAGGCGTTGGTCGGGTGCGTTCCGACGACGACGAGATCCGCGGTCGCGCAGGCGTGCAGGAGCACGCTGTCGGGGATTCCGCGCTCGACGTGCAGCGTCACCTTGACCTCGGGGTAGTCGGCCTTGGGACCCGCGATCGACTCTGCCAGCAGCAACCTCATGTCCTCGAGGTCGGCCTGCTCGTAGCTGCGGGACAAGGAGGGGTAGCCCTCGTCCTGCTCGCTCCAGTAGCCGTGGACGACGGTCAGCGGCGCCGACCGCAGCGAGGCCTGCCGGAAGGCGAAACCGACGGCAGCATCGGAGCGCACCGTGCCGTCAGCGCCGACGACGATCCCGCCGTGCGCCTCCTCGCCGTCGTGCCGGACCACGACCACCGGGCATGGGGCGTGCTGCGACACCGCCAGGCTCACCGAGCCGAGCAGGAGGCTGGCCATCGGACCGCGACCGCGGGATCCGACGACGAGCATCGACGCCGTCCGCGCGAGCGCCAGGAGGGCGTCACGTGGGTCGCGGTGGTCGAAGACCCGGTAGACCTCGACGCTGGGCTCCTGCTCGTGCACGGCCGCGGCAGCGGCCTCGAGCTGGGCTCGGCCGGAGTCCTCGAGCGCCTGCAGCACCGTGGCCGGGTTGAACGCCGGTGCCCCCATCCACGTCGTCGCGACCGTCGGGCTGGCAGCGTGCACCAACCCGATCGGGTGGTTCTCGAGCGCGGCCTGGCGAGCACCCCACGTCACGGCCCGGTCACTGGCCGGTGACCCGTCGACGCCGACCACGACGGCGCCCCGGGGGACCTCGATCTTCTCCATGGCTCCACGGTGACGCGCGGGAGTCCGCGAGCCCACCGGCGGGGGACCTCATTCATGGTGCCGAAGGTCCCATCGGCCCGTTCCGAACGAACCTGAGCGCCGGACCCGGCGGGGGAGGATGCTGTGTCCATGACAGCCAACAACCAGGGCCGGATCGTCGTCGCGTACGACGGCTCACCGGACTCGCAGACCGCGCTCACCTGGGCCATCCGGACCGCGCTGCTGACCGAGCAGCCGTTGAGTGTCGTGATCGCGACCGCAGCCGACGACCAGATGCCCGAGCGATCCCTGCTCTGGGGCGACCATCTCCAGGAGGTGCGGCAGTCCGCGGATCGGATGCTCGCCGAGGTGCTCCTGCCCGACACGTCGGTGGAGCTGCGTCCCGGTCCTGCCGTGTCGGTGCTGCTGGAGGCCGCCCAGGGTGCGGCCCTGCTCGTGGCCGGCAGTCGTGGACACGGACAGGTCGCGGGGCTGGTCGCCGGCTCGGTCAGCCAGCACCTCGCCCGGCACGCGTCGTGCCCGGTCGTCGTGGCGCGGCCGGTCGCGCACCCCGCTGCCTCACGGATCGTGGTCGGCGTCGACGGCTCGGGAGGCAGCGACGCAGCTCTGGAGTTCGCCTGTCGCCGTGCCGAGCTCACCGGCGAGGACGTGGTCGTCCTGCACGGATGGCGCGACGGCCGCGCGACCGGCACGACTCGACGCGAGGTCCCCGACGAGTTCATGGGGCGCATCGCCGAGGAGGAGCGCCAGCTTGCCGAGTCGGTGGCGGGGGTCCAGGCCGACCACCCCGACGTACACCTGGAGCCGGAGGCGATCCCGGTCGTCGCCTGGCGCGCGCTGGCCGATGCCTCGGCCGCAGCGACACTGGTGGTGGTCGGGTCGCGTGGTCGTGGGGCGTTCAGCGGGATGCTGCTCGGCTCGGTGAGTCAGCAGGTCCTCCATCACGCGCAGTGTCCGGTCGCGGTGGTGCGCTGACCGTCTGCACGTCGGCACGCATCGCGTCGTGGAGCAGGTCCAGGGCGCGGACACGTGTCTGTGCCAGCACCTCGGCAGGGTCCCCGGAGAGCTCGAGACGCACTGAGGTCGTGTTGCCGCGCACCTGCACGGCGACGTGGACGGTCCCCGGAGGCTCGCCCTCCTCGACGTCCGGGCCGCCGACACCGGTGGTGGACACGACCGCGTCGGCCTGCAGCAGTTCCGCGGCCCCGGCCGCCATCTCGCGAGCACACCGGTCGGTGACCACCGGGCCCGGGGTCACGCCGAGCACGTCGAACTTGACGCGCGAGGCGTAGGCGACGACGCCGCCTCGGAACCACGTGGACGCGTCCGGACCAGCGCCGAGGTCGGCGGCGAGCTGGCCGCAGGTCAGCGACTCGGCGGTTGCGACGCCGAAGTCGTGTTCGCCGGCGAGGGACGCGATCGCCTCGACCACGTCGGAGGTGTCGCTCATGGTGCTCCTGTCGTCTGTCCGTGGACGGAACAGCGGCGGTCGCGCAGCCAGCGTGTGACTGCGCGACCGCCG
>DATAKN010000089.1:0-5828 GCA_036261595.1 Marmoricola sp. | reverse complement strand
GCGGCCGAGCTCGCGTGTGTCGAGCACGAGCGGCGCTCTCGGGTCGAGCTTGCTGCGCACGATGTCACTTTCGGTCCGAGGCTCTGCAGAACCTACGGGAGTCTATCCGTACGCCGCGCTCCCCGCCAAAACGGTCCGGGCGGGCGCCGCCGACGGCGAGCCGGCTAACGGAGGTGGTCAGGAAGGGAGATGGAGTCCACGTCGGTGTCGTCGCCGAGCGCGTGCGAGAGGCCTCCGGAGAGCCTCGCCCGGCCCCGGCGCACCAGCTCCAGGGTGCGCTCGAGGGTGAGCTCGAAGTTGGCGAGCCGCTCCTCGACGTACTGCTCGGTCTCGGCCTGGAGCTCCGCGGCCGCCTTCTGGGCCGCCTCGGTGACCTCAGCGGCGCGTGCCTCGGCGAGGCGGAACACGTCGGTCTCGGAGACGAGGAGCTCACGCTCCATCTCCGCAGCGCGGACGATCTCGTCGGCCTGCGCGCTGGCCTCGGCGAGCACGGCCTCACGACCACCGACCACCTCGGTCGCCTGGGACAGGGTCTGGTCGACGGCTGCCTCGAGATCGCCGAGGAGGTCGAGGAACTCCGAGCGGTTGATCATCACCGAGGCCGACATCGGGACCGAGCGGGCGTCCTCCACCGCGGCGCGCAGGGCGTGCAGGCGGGCGTCGATGTCCTCCTTCACCGGTCGCTGCCCTCGGCCTCGGCCCGCTTCTCGGCGAGACGCACGTGGAGTCGGTCCAGGACGAACGGCGGCACCAGGGCCGAGACGTCGCCGCCGAACATCGCCACCTCCTTCACCAGCGAGGAGGCGAGGAAGGAGTACTCGGGGCTGGTGGGGATGAAGACCGTCTCGACGTCGACGAGCGAGGAGTTCATCTGCGCCATCTGCAGCTCGTAGTCGAAGTCGCTGACCGCGCGGAGTCCCTTCACGATCGCGCGGATGTCGTTCTGCTCGCAGAACGTGGTGAGCAGCCCCTCGAAACCGGCGACCGTGACGTTGGGAAACTCTGCGCAGGCCTTCTCCAGCATCTCCAGGCGCTCCTCGGGGGAGAACAGCCGGGCGCTGGCCTTGGCCTTGTTGACCCCGATGGCGACGACGACCTCGTCGAACAGCTGCGAGGCCCGGGACACGATGTCGATGTGCCCGTTGGTGACCGGGTCGAAGGAACCCGGGCAGACCGCTCTGCGCACTTTTGCCACTCCTGTCAGGTCGCAGCAGGGGCGCCGCGTCCCATCACGTGTCGGATCGGTCCGAAACGCACCGAAGGTACCAGAGCGCCGTCTCGCCGTAGGTCTTGTGGCGCTGCACCTCGAGGCCCTCGGGCCACCCGGGCTCCACGCTACGCGCAGAACGTTCCACCACGACAGCACCACCCTGCTCGACCCACCCGTGCGAGACCAGCGCGGCCAGGACGGCGGTCAGCTCGTCGGTGCCGAGCGCGTACGGCGGGTCGAGGAACACCACGTCGAAGGGGCCCGGCGGCGAGCTCGCCACGACGGCGGCGACCGGGCGGGCCCGTACGTCGACCTCGAACCCGAGGGCCGCGGCGTTGGCCATGACGATCCGGGCCGTGCGCCGGTCGGACTCGACCGCGGTGACCCCGACCGCCCCACGGGAGGCTGCCTCGAGCGCGACGGCACCCGAGCCGGCGTACAGGTCGAGGAAGCGGAGCCCGGCCAGCGTGCCGAACTCCGACTGGAGCGCTGAGAACAGCGCCTCTCGCACCCGGTCGGAGGTGGGACGGGTCGCGTCGCCCGGAGGGGTCCGCAGGCGGCGGCCGCCCGCCGTGCCACCGATGATGCGCGTCATGGGGTCACGTCCTCAGCCTTTGTCCAGGAAGTCCGCGCGTTCGGACTCCTCGATCGCGAGCACCGCCTCGCGCAGCCCGGGCGACTCGCGGAGCTCCGGATCCTGCTCGAGATGGGCGGTTGCCGCCTCGCGCGCGGAGGCGATCACCTCCTCGTCGGTGAGCACGGAGAGCAGGCGCAGCTCCGAACGGCGCCCGCTCTGCTCGACCCCCAGCACGTTGCCCTCCCGCCGCTGCTCCAGGTCGATCCGGGACAGCTCGAAGCCGTCGCGCGTGGAGGCCACGGCGGTCAACCGCTCGAGGCTCGCGCTGCCCGGCTGGGCTCCGGTGACCAGCAGGCACAGACCGTGGTGCCCGCCGCGGCCGATCCGGCCACGGAGCTGGTGCAGCTGGGAGACGCCGAACCGGTCGGCGTCGAGGATCACCATCACGGTGGCGTTCGGCACGTCGACGCCGACCTCGATCACCGTCGTGGACACGAGCACGTCGACGTCACCGGCGGCGAAGGCCCGCATGACGCGGTCCTTCTCCTCCGGCGCCAGTCGCCCGTGCAGCATCTCCACTCGCAGCCCCTCGAGCGGTCCCCGAGCCAGGTCGGGCGCGAGGTCCTCGACGGAGTACAGCTCCGGGCCCTCCTCCGAGGGTGGCTCGTCGCCGATGCGGGAGCACACGACGTAGGCCTGGTGGCCCTGCGCCACCTCCTCGCGGATCCGCTGCCAGGCGCGGTCGAGCCACGCCGGCTGCGCCCGCACCGGGACGACGCTCGTCTGCACGTCGCCGCGGCCGGCCGGGAGCTCGGCGAGCGTGGAGGTGTCGAGGTCGCCGAAGACCGTCATCGCCACGGTGCGTGGGATCGGCGTCGCGGTCATCACCAGCACGTGTGGTGGCGTGCCGGCCTTGCCGGTGAGCGCGGCCCGCTGCTCGACGCCGAAGCGGTGCTGCTCGTCGACGACGACCAGGCCGAGGTCGAAGAACTGCACCTTCTCCTCGAGCAGCGCGTGCGTGCCGATCACGATGCCGGCGTCGCCGGACGCAGCGTCGAGCATCGCCTGGCGCCGGGCGGGGGTGCCCATCGACCCGGTGAGCAGCGCGACCCGCGTGGCGTGCTCCGCACCGCCGAGCTGGCCGCCGCGGCCGAGGTCGCCGAGCATGGCCTCGATCGAGCGCAGGTGTTGCTGGGCGAGCACCTCGGTCGGCGCGAGCAACGCGGCCTGGGCGCCGGCGTCGACCACCTGCAGCATCGCGCGGAGCGCCACCAGGGTCTTGCCGGAGCCGACCTCCCCCTGCAGCAGCCGGTGCATGGGGTGCGCCCCGGCGAGCTCGTCGGCGATCTCCTCACCGACGCGGGCCTGGCCGGCGGTGAGGGTGAACGGCAGGCGGGCGTCGAACGCCGTGAGGATGCCGTCGGCACGCGCGGGACGCGGCGTGGCCGGGAAGGCGCGCAGGGCGCTGCGCCGGCGGGCGAGCACCGTCTGGGTCACGAACGCCTCGTCGTACTTGAGTCGCTTGCGAGCCGCGCCGAGCTGGCGGTAGTCGTCGGGGCGGTGGATCCAGCGCAACGCCTGGCCGAGGCCGATCAGGTCCTCGGCGGCGCGCACCCGCTCGGGCAGCGTCTCCGGGACGTTCTCCTCCAGGGGCTCGAGGAGCTCGATCGCGAACCCGACGGTCTCCTCGATCTGCCAGCTGTTCAGCTTGCCGGCGGCTCGGTAGATCGGGATCAGGGCGGGCATCCGGTCCAGCGCGTCACCGTCCTCGACGTACATGCGCGAGTCGGGGTTGGTCAGCTCCCAGTGGTTGTTGAACCACTTCAGCTTGCCGGAGAACATGCCGACCCGGCCGACGGCGTACTCCTTCGCGTGCCAGTCCGACGCGCCCTTGGTGCGGTCGAAGTAGGTCAGCGCCAGGACGCCGTCCTCGGCCTTGACCCGGACCTCGAGCCGGTAGGCCTGCTTCTTCGTACGCCGGTCCTGGTAGCTCTTCTGCTCGCAGTGCACGATCCTGCCGACCAGCGACAGGTAGTCGCCCTCGGTGAGCTCGCCCAGGTCGCTGAGCCGGCCGCGCTCGACGTAGTGCCGCGGGTAGTGACCGAGCAGCTCGCCGATCGTGGCGAATCCGGTCTCCTTGACCACCTTCGTGGCGGCCTTGCCGGTCACCGCGGTCAGCGGTGAGTCCCAGCCCACGCGCACGCTCAGCCCACCTCGCCGTCCGTCGTTCGACCGGTCACTCGACCGCCACCAGCAGCGGATATCCCGCCTGGCCACCGTCGTACACCACGACGTCGACACCCGGATGGTGGGCCTCCACCCAGACCTGGCAGCGAACGGCGAGGTCGTCCCCGTCCTGGCCGGTGACCAGCGTGACCAGCTCGCCACCGCCGCCGAGGAGCCGCTCGAGGACCTGGACACCGACGTCGAACAGGTCCTGGCCGACGATGGCGAAGTCGCCCTGCAGCACTCCCAGGACGTCACCGGGCTCGCACGGGCCCACGGTCGTCATCGCTCGCTTGGATGCGACCGTGACCGCGCCGTGCCGGGTGCTGCGCGCGGCCGAGGTCATCTCCACCACGTCGGAGTCGAAGTTCCGGCCCGGCTCGTGGACCGCCATCGCGGCGATGCCCTGGACCTGCGCCCGGGTGGGCACGACCACGACCCGGACGTTGCCCTGCTCCTCGGCGGCGGCCGCGGCGGCCCCCGCCACGCCCGCCGAGTCGGGATCGTTGGGGAGGACCACGACCTCCTGGGCGTGCGTCCGCTCGATCGCGTCGAGCATCTCCTGGGTGCTGGGCCGCCGTCCGGGGACCTTCTCGATCACCTCGGCCCCCGCCTCGCGGAACAGCGTGGCGAGACCGTCGCCGGCGGCGACCACGACCACGGCGCGCCCGCGGCGCTCAGCCCGCTTCTCGCGCGCGCGGCTGATCTGCTCGGCGAAGTGGGTCACCCGGATCCGGCGCGGTCGGCCGGCCTCGATCCCGGCCTCGACCGCCGAGCCGACGTCGTCGACGTGCACGTGGACGTTCCACAGGCCCTCGCCACCGACCACCACCAGCGAGTCGCCGAGCGCCTGCAGGCGAGTCCGCAGGGCGGGAATGGCGTCCTCGTCGGCATCGAGGAGGTACATCACCTCGTACGCCGGGCCGTCGGCGGTGAGATCGCCGGTCGGCAGCGGCTGCGGGATGGCGTGCCGGCCCATCGGCACCGGCAGGTCCACCACGCGGTGACCGGTCACAGCGGTCTCGGCGGCGTCGAGGATCACGCACAGTCCCCGACCTCCGGCGTCGACCACTCCCGCGTCGCGGAGCAGCTTCATCTGGTCCGGGGTGCGGGCCAGCGCCTCGCGGGCCTCGGTCGCGGCGGCCGCGAGCACGTCGCCGAGTCGGGACCCGGGATCGCGGGCGCGCTCGACCGCGGCGAGCGTCGAGGCTCGGGCCACGGTGAGGATCGTGCCCTCGACCGGCTCACCGACGGCCGCGTAGGCCGCCTCGGTCGCCAGCACCATCCCGTCGGCGAAGACCGTGGCCGAGCGGTCCTCCGCAGTGCCCTGGCCGATCCGCCGCAGCAGGGCACCGACCAGCTGGCTCAGGATCACCCCGGAGTTCCCTCGGGCGCCGAGCAGCGCTCCACGGGCGTAGGCGTGCATTGCGGCGCGGAGGTCGGCGCCCTCGGGGCCGACCCGGGTGAGGTAGTCCTCCAACGCGTCGCGGGCGGCGTCCATGGTCAGGTACATGTTCGTGCCGGTGTCACCGTCGGGCACCGGGTAGACGTTGAGCGCGTCGATCTCCTCACGCGCCTCGGACAGGCCCTCGACCGCGAGCTCGGCGAACCGGCGTACGGCGGTCAGGTCGAAGGTGGCGATCGCCTCGCCAGGCTTCGCGATCCCGCTCTCGGTGTCCGCGCCCATGTCCCCACTCCCGGCCGATGATGCGGGTCACACGGTAGTCACTCCCCCGTCGATTCGCGTGCAGGGGCGCCCGTCGTCTATCCTTCTTCGGTTGCCCGAGTCGCACCACGGTCCTGCCGGACCCGTCG
>DATAKN010000125.1:0-2424 GCA_036261595.1 Marmoricola sp. | reverse complement strand
GGAAGGGCGGTACGTCGCGGACGGGGACGGACCGAAGGAGGTGAACGGGAGCTTCTGGGTGCACACGCCGTCCGGTGACGCACCGAACCCGCTGTGGCAGTTCGACGGCTACGTCGACCTGCTCTGAACCATTCCTGCTTTTCTGAGAAGGGAACCACCCACCATGCACGTTGTGCAGCAGCGCAAGCGCGTCGCGGGCGTCCGGTCCGGGCTCCTCGGACAGCGTCGGCTGAGACTGGCGCTCGTCGGCACCGCCGCGCTGGCCCTCGTCGGCACCGGGGCCGCCTACGGCACCACGACGATCTTCGGCCAGAACCAGGTCGGCACCGAGTACCCGAACGGCCTGCAGGTCTCCTCCGACCAGATCATCAAGCCGCTCGGCGACCGGCTCTCGACGCCGTACGGCAAGTTCATGGGGTCCACCGTGAGCCCCGACGGCCGATTCTTGGCCGCGACCGCCAGCGACCGTGGGGTGTCGCTGCAGATCTTCGACCTCTCCACCTACCAGCTGGTCTGGCGCGCCGGCTCGGCCGCGGGCGTCAACCAGAAGCTCTCCGACAACAGCGTCGGGCAAGAGGGCCCGGTGTACTCGCCCGACGGCACGGCGCTGTTCATGCCGAACGCCACCGGCATCTCGCGGTTCCCCGTGAACGCCGACGGCACGCTCGGCACCCCGACCAAGATCACGATCCCGACCAGCCTCGACGGCAAGAAGGCGCTGACCGCCGGGATGGCGTTCTCCGCCGACGGCAAGACCCTGTACGCCGCCGTCAACGGCCAGAACACCGTGGTCGCGATCGACCCCTCCACCGGCCTCGTCACCCGGACCTGGAACGTCGGCATCGCGCCTCGCCAGGTCAAGCTCGTGGGGAACAAGCTCTACGTGAGCAACGAGGGTGGCCAGCAGGCCTCCGGCGGCACGACCATGGGCTCGTACGGCACCCAGGTGCCGGCCGATCCCTACCTGGGTACCTCGACCAGCGGCACGCTCAGCGTGATCGACCCCGCCGCCCAGGGCACCGACACCGGCACGGTGAAGGTCGGACTGCACCCGACCGCCATGTACGCCGACGGCACGGTGCTGTACGTGGCCAACACCAACGACGACACCGTCTCCGTGGTCGACACCACCAAGGACCACGTGGTGCAGACGATCACCACCCAGCCCTGGCACGGATCGAGGACCGGCTACACGCCCGACGGCATCACCGTCCAGGGTGGCCGCCTCCTGGTCAGCCTGGGTCGGGCCAACGCGATCGCGGTCTACAAGCTGGGCCAGAACGCCCTCGACCCGGTCAGCTACGTCGGACTGGTGCCGACGGACTACTACCCGGAGGACGTGTTCAGCGTCGGCGGCAAGACGGTCGTGGCGAACCGCCGCGGCATCGACGCCCGCGGTCAGAAGATCACCTCCAACCAGGGCTACGGCACCACACCGGCGACCGCATGGGGCACCCACGGCACGACCGCGTCGCTGACCCGGTTCACGCTGCCCAGCGACCGGGACATCCGGGAGACCTACACGCCCCAGGTCTTCCAGCAGAACGGCTGGGGTGCGGCCGACACCGACGTCAAGCACGCGACCGGTGGCCACCGGGTGCGGCCCGTGCCGGTCCCGCGGCGGATCGGCGACCCGTCCACGATCAAGCACGTGTTCCTCCTGGTCAAGGAGAACCGCACCTACGACCAGGTGTACGGCGACATGCCCGAGGGCAACGGCGACGCGTCGCTCGCCCAGTTCGGCCAGCAGGTCACGCCCAACCAGCACGCGCTGGCGCGGCAGTTCGGTCTCTACGACAACACCTACGACGTCGGCACGAACTCGGCCGAGGGCCACAACTGGCTGATGCAGGGCGACGACCCGGAGTACACCGAGTCCAGCGTCGGCGAGTACACCCGGTCCTACGACACCGAGGAGGACGTGCTGGGCCACCAGCGTTCCGGCTTCCTCTGGACCGCGATCCAGTCCGCCCACCACAGCGCCCGCAACTTCGGCGAGTTCCTCTACCCCGAGGGCAAGCCGGCGGGCACCTGGCAGCAGTACTACTGCGCGGTCAAGAGCGTCGAGTCCGGTGGCGACCCGGCCCAGCTCACCAGCCCCGACCTGAAGGGCAACTACGGCTCGGTGATCCCCTCGCTGAACGCCATCACGGACCCGCTGTCCCCGCCGTTCGACCTGTCGATCCCGGACATCTACCGCTACCAGATCTGGAAGCAGGACTTCGAGCAGAACGGTCCGAAGGACTTCCAGATGGTGTGGCTCTCCAACGACCACACGGGCGGGCCGTCGACGCCTCGAGCCGGGGTGGCCGACAACGACCTCGCCGTCGGCAAGATCGTCGACGAGATCTCCCACAGCAAGTACTGGAAGGACTCGGCGATCTTCGTCGCCGAGGACGACAGCCAGGCGGGGGTCGACCACGT
>DATAKN010000119.1:0-5659 GCA_036261595.1 Marmoricola sp. | reverse complement strand
TCCGGCTCCCACCAACGAGCCGAACCTGCACTACGCCCCCGGCAGCCCGGAACGGGACGCCGTCGAGGCCGAGCTGAAGCGTCTCCAGTCCCGCACCATCAACCTGCCCGCCACGATCGGCGGACGCAGGCGGATGGGCGGCGGCGCGGAGTTCCAGGTCGTGCAGCCGCACGACCACGCGTCGGTGCTCGGTGTGTCGAAGCACGCCACGAAGGCCGACGCTGAAGCCGCCGTACGCGCTGCGGCGAAGGCCGCCCCGGGTTGGCGAGCGCTCCCGTTTGACGAGCGCGCGGCGATCCTGCTCAAGGCGGCGGACCTGCTCTCCGGACCGTGGCGGGCCCGGCTCAACGCCGCGACCATGCTCGGGCAGTCCAAGACCGTGTGGCAGGCCGAGATCGACGCCGCCTGCGAGCTGATCGACTTCTGGCGCTTCAACGTCCACTACGCGCGGCAGATCCTGGCCGAGCAGCCGATCGCGAACAGCCCGGGCGTGTGGAACCGCACCGACCACCGGCCGCTCGAGGGCTTCGTGTACGCGATCACGCCGTTCAACTTCACCGCGATCGCCGGCAACCTGCCGACCGCGCCTGCGCTGATGGGCAACACGGTGATCTGGAAGCCGTCTCCCACTCAGCAGCTCGCCGCGCACCTGACCATGCAGCTGCTGGAGGAGGCCGGCATGCCGCCCGGCGTGATCAACATGCTGCCCGGTGACGGCCTCGAGGTCAGCGAGGTGCTGCTGAACCACCCCGACCTCGCCGGTATCCACTTCACCGGCTCCACGGCGACCTTCCAGCACCTGTGGCAGCAGGTCGGCGGCAACCTCACCTCGTACCGCTCCTACCCGCGGATCGTGGGGGAGACCGGCGGCAAGGACTTCATCGTGGCGCACCCGTCGGCGGATGTGGACGTGCTGCGGGTGGCGATGATCCGCGGCGCCTTCGAGTACCAGGGCCAGAAGTGCTCCGCCGCCTCGCGGGCGTACGTGCCGAAGTCGGTCTGGGCCAAGCTCGAGGACCGGCTCGTCGCGGAGACCGAGGGCCTCGCCATGGGCGACGTCACGGACCTCTCCAACTTCATGGGTGCGGTGATCGACCGGCGGGCGTTCGACAAGCACAAGGCCGCCATCGCGCGAGCCAAGCGCTCGCCGAAGGCGACGATCATCGCCGGCGGGCAGGTCGACGACTCGGTCGGCTACTTCGTGCGGCCCACGATCGTGCGCTCGACCGATCCGACCGACCCGATGTTCAAGGACGAGTACTTCGGCCCGATCCTGTCGGTGCACGTGTACGACGACGCGCGGTTCGAGCGGGTCGTCGACCAGATGGAGTCTTTCGCGCCGTACGCGCTGACCGGTGCGGTGATCGCTCAGGACCGCCAGGCCATCGACTGGGCATCGGAGCGGCTCCGGTTCGCAGCCGGCAACTTCTACGTCAACGACAAGCCGACGGGTGCAGTCGTCGGGCAGCAGCCGTTCGGTGGCGCCCGGGCGTCGGGGACGAACGACAAGGCCGGCGCCGCGGCGAACCTGATGCGCTGGACGTCGCCGCGCTCGATCAAGGAGACGTTCGTGCCGCCGACCGACCATCGGTACCCGCACATGGGTTGAGTCGGCGGGCTTGCGACAATGGACCCGTGACACCCGAGTTCATTCCTGGGCACATGGGTCAGCTGCACCCCTACGAGCAGCTCATCGTGCTGGTGCTCGCCTTCGGTCCACTGCTGCTGCTCGCGGTCACGATCCGGATCGCGCGGCGTCGCGCGGACCACGAGGAGCAGTGAGGGTCACTCCTTCGACCCGGCCTCGGCGCGCAGCATCTGCCACAGTGTCGGCGTGCCCTCGTGCGTCGTGACGGCGATCGCCTGGCCGACGTGCGCATCGGCCTCGAGCTCGGCCAGCATGGCCGCGGCGAGATCGATGCGCGCCGTGAAGATACCGGGGGACTCGTCCTCGTGGACCTGGTAGGCGCTGACCGTGTCGCGGTCGAAGAGGCCGGAGGGGCGCACGATCGTCCACGCCAGGTCGCTGGCGCGCACGAGCTCCTCCATGCGACGCATGTCGGCGTAGGTGGTGCGGCCGATCGTGCGCGTGATGATCGGCTGGAGCACGCGGTTGAGGAGGAAGCCGCCCTCGGCATGACGGTGCGGGTAGGTCGCGCTCGAGCTCACCACGACCAGGCGCTTCACGCGGTGCTCGTGCATCGCCTCGACCAGGTGGCGGGCTCCGGCCGAGTACACGGTGATCGGCTCGCGCGTGTACGGGACTCCGAGGGTGGAGAGGACGGCGTCGCAGCCGTCGACGACCGCGGAGACGGCGGCCGGGTCGTGGACGTCGGCGCGCTCGACCTCGAGGCGCGGGTGCGCGATCGGCATCGCCTCGGGTTGCCGGGTGGCGGCGACGACGTGGTGGCCGGCGTCCAGGGCCTGCTGGGTCAGCAGCCGGCCGGTCGGCCCGTTGGCGCCGAAGATCGCGGTTCTCATGATGTGCTCCTCCTGACAAGACAGAATAGTACGAGAACCATATAGTATGATTCTCATAGCACCAAGGAGATTCGTTGACCGAGGAGCGCGCCGACGTACGCCGACGCCGCCGGGCCGTCGTGGAAGCGAAGAGCAACCTGCGCAACCTGCGCATCGAGCTGGCCATGCTCAACCACCGTGTGGGCGACCGGGCCGCGTTGAAGGACGCCGACCTGGACTGTCTGGACGTTCTGGTCCGCCACGGCTCGATGACGCCGGGCGAGCTGGCGCGGCGTACCGGCATCCACGCGGCGACGATGACCGGCATCTTGAACCGGCTCGAACGTGACGGCTGGATCGTGCGCGAGCGCGCCGAGCACGACCGCCGAGCCGTCCGGCTCGCGCCCGTGCCCGAACGGGTGCGGGAGATCTTCGGCCACTACGGCGGCATGGACTCCGCGCTGGACCGCATCCTCGGCAGCTACTCCGACGCCGACCTCGAGGTGATCACGGACTTCCTCCAGCGCTGCACGGACGCCGGCCGGCGAGCGACCGAGGAGCTGGCCGGCGACTGAGCCGCCGGGTCAGCTGTTCTTCGCCAGCCAGTCCTTGCCGACGGTGTGCTCGGCGCGCAGCGCCTTGCCTAGCATGTCCGCAATGAGACCCTCGACCTTGCCGCCGACCAGCGGCAGATGAACCGTGACGGTCATGTCGACCTTCTCGGTGACGCCGTCGGCGTCACCCACGAGCGTCGCGGTGCCGGTCATCTTCCCGGGCCGGTCGGGCACCGTGACGGTGATCCGGCCGTGCGAGCCGTCGGACCAGGACTCCTCCTGGACCATGGTGATGTGCTCGCCCACGATCTTGCGGGCGAAGCCGGGCAGCCGGTCGGTGGCGTGCCCCTGGTCGATGGTGACCGACGCGGATTCGCCGTTCCGCTCGACCGTGACCGTGCGGTGCAGCACCCGCTGGTAGTCGCACACCGCCTCGCGGAACTTCTGCGTGGCCAGCATGTCGAAGACCTGCTCGACGGTCGCGCCGTCGTACCGGAGGTCGTGCTGGACGCGCTTCACCGGCCTTCACCCGCCAGCCAGGCGGCGCCGACGCCCTGCTCGTTCTCGAAGCCCTCCTTGGTGAGCTCCACGACGAGCTTCTCCAGCTTCCCACCGATCAGCGGCACGCTCGCCTTCACCTCGAGGTCGTAGACCAGGACGCTGCCGGTGCCGTTCGGGGAGATGGTGGCCGTGCCGCGCACGTGCGTCGGCTTGCCGGGCGTCTCGATCTCGTAGCTGGCCTCGAGGCCGCGCCACACCTGGGTGATGACCACGCGCGTCGTCTCGCCGACGATCTTCTTCGCGAATGACGGCACCCCGGCCGTCCGCTGCTCCTCGTCGATGACGACGCGCGTCGTGTCACCTTCGGTGCCGACGGTGGGAGTCCACGACACGACGTCGTTGGCCTCACCCACCCGGTCCCAGAAGATGGGGTCGCTCATCATCGCCAGCACGGCGTCCGGAGGAGCGTCGTACGCGAGTTCGTGGCGCAGTCTCATGGCGCACATCATGCCCGCTACCTTCGGATCCATGAATGGTCCGTCCGATCCGTCCAGCGACGTCCGGTTCGGTGAGCAGGGAGCGTTGCTGACCTACGGCAGCTACCTGCGCCTCGAGCAGCTGCTGAATGCCCAGCACCTGGAGTCCGATCCGCCAGCGCACGACGAGCTGCTGTTCATCACGATCCACCAGGTCTACGAGCTGTGGTTCCAGCAGCTGCTCCACGAGGCGGAGGCCGTGCGGGACGCGCTGATCGCCACGGACGCGGCCAGCGGTGGGCGCGACCTGTGGTTCGCGCGGCACCTGCTGACCCGGATGCAGGTCATCGAGCGCGTGCTGGTGCAGCAGATCGACGTCCTCGAGACCATGACGCCGCAGGACTTCCTGCAGTTCCGGCAGCGGCTGGCTCCGGCCAGCGGGTTCCAGTCCGTGCAGTTCCGCGAGCTGGAGTTCCTGTCCGGAGCGAAGGATCCCGGTTTCGTCTCGCGCTTCAAGGGGCTCACCCAACCCGAGCAGGAGCGGCTCGCGCGCCGGCTGGCCGAGCCCACGCTGTGGGACGGATTCGTGCACGTGCTGGCCGAGGCCGGGCTGGACACCTCGTCCGACGAGGCGATCACCGGCTCGCTCAGGGCCGTGGCACACGACCGATCGGCGTACGCCGACATCTGGGGTCTTGCCGAAGGGCTGCTCCAGCACGACGAGCTCGCCTCAGCCTGGCGGGCCCGCCACGTCGTGATGGTCGAGCGGATGATCGGCGCCAAGACCGGCACCGGGGGATCGACGGGGGCGGCGTACCTGCGCACCCGGCTGGACCTGAAGTACTACCCGCTGTTGTGGGCGCTGCGCTCGGCGCTCTGAGTGCGCCGGGGATGGCCCGAGGATGGCCGAGACGGAGGTCTCGCATCCGAGATCGATCCCGGCGCGTGGCGTGTTGTGAGCCCCTGTCCGCCGTCCTAGTCTCAGGACCGGGTGCACAACGGCGTGCCTCCGACGGGAATGAAGGTAGGGACTGAGTGCAGACCACGCTGGAGGACAGCAAGTCCGAGCTTCTGGACAGGTTGTGCGACCACGCGAAGCGCAGTGCGGAGAAGCACCCAGGTGGCTTCGGCGACGGCCCTTCGATTCCCACGCTGCTGCGTGAGTACTACCGGCACGCGGCTCCTGAGGACCTGCTCGACCGCAATGACGCCGACCTGTACGGCGCGGTCATGCACCACCTGCGGTCCGGCATCGAGCGACCGCAGGGCACCGCGACGGTCCGCATCTTCACCCCGACCGTGGACTCCGAGGGTTGGTCCGCGGACGGCCACACGGTCGTCGAGGTGATCACCGACGACATGCCGTTCCTGGTCGACTCGATGACGATGGCGCTCGACCAGCTCGGCCACGACGTGCACCTGGTGCTGCACCCGCAGCTCGTCGTACGCCGCGACGTGGCCGGACACCTCCAGGAGGTGCTCGACGACCACGCCGACCTGAGCCCGCACGACGTCGCGCGGGAGTCCTGGATGCACCTGGAGATCGACCGGATCCCGGCCGACGAGATCACCGTGGTGCACCGGCACCTGGAGAAGGTGCTCAGCGACGTCCGCGAGGCCGTCGAGGACTGGCCGCGGATGCACGACCGGGTCCAGCAGATCCTCGAC
>DATAKN010000114.1:0-3041 GCA_036261595.1 Marmoricola sp. | reverse complement strand
CACTGCTCACGGACGCGCTGGTGGTGGTCTGCTGGGTCTGCTGCTGAGCGGCCTGCTGGGGGGCCTGCGTCGTGCGTGCGGACGGGCTGACGGCGGCCGGCTCCTTCGCGGAGGAGCCGTTGCGGTAGTTCTTGAAGAAGTCCCACCAGGCCGGATCCACGCTCCGGGGATCCTTCTGGTACTGCTCGTACATCTCGTCGACAAGCCATTCGTTGGCTCCGAACGCCGCGAGGGGGTTGCCTTCTGTGGGCTCTGGCACGGCCGTGATTCGCCTCTTCCGCTGACTGGGCCGGGATTGACCCAGCCAAGGCTAGTCCGCGGGGTCACACGACGCATGCTGGTCCATGAGACATTGCGCACGTCGGCTCAGTACGGCGCCCGCGCGCCGAGTGCGTGCGCGACCAGCGCGTTCGCGTGCCCGTGTCCCAGGCCGTAGTCGGCCTTGAGCCAGTCCACCAGCTCCATGTGCCGGGCGGGAGCGTGCGCATGGATCAGCTCGATCCAGTGCTCGATCGACTCGCCGTACGTGCGCTCGATCGCCGGGAAGTAGGACGCGGGGCCGGAGATCCGCGGCCGGGTCGTGGTCTGGGCTGCCATCGGAGTGCCTTTCGTCGAGTGACCGTGTCACCTGTACGACGAACGCAGCCGAGGAATCTCGACATCCCCGCCGGTCCGATCAGTCCACCCGTGTCGCCACGACCGCCTTGTGGTCCGAGGGCGTGGTCACCAGCGTCACCGCGGTCGCCGGTCCGGGACCGTGCACGTCGTCGAGCTTGCGGGTGCGAGAGCCGATCGTGCCCGGGTGGTTCTCACGGCCCTCCCACGCCGAGGTGAGGCCGGCCAGGCGCAGGCTGTCGAAGTTGGAGTCGCCCACGGCGTACACGACGTGCCCGGCGCGCTGGTGCTCGGCGATCAGCCGCTCCAGCCGGCGCACCTCCGACTCGTGGCGGGCCCGGAGGAGCGGACGCTCCGGGATGTACCGCGCGTCGTGCTCGACCCCGGGCGCGAGGTGGTAGCTCATCATCGCCACGGTCCGGTCGGCCTCCCGGTCGCGGAACACGCCGATCGTCACCTCGCGCGGCGGCTCGGTGCGCAGGAACCGGTCGGGCCGGTCCGAGCGGCCGATCCGGCTCAGGAACAGCGCGCGCGAGGAGACCAGGTCGAAGCGGTCCGCCGGGGCGCCGACCACGTTGCCGCCGCCCACCGCCGAGACCCAGTGGTACGCCGGGTCCACGGGCCGCCGCAGCAGGCCCGCGCCGAGCGCGGGCACCACCCGGACGTCACCGAAGCGGCGCAGCAGCCGGAGCCGCGACACGTACCACTCCTGCAGACCCACGAGGTCCGGCTCGTGCGCCAGCACCTGCGTGAGCGCGGTCCGGGCGTCGCGGGCCGGCAGCTTGTAGAGGATGTTCGCGCTCGCGACGACGGTGGCGGTCATGCCAGGAGTGTGCCGGGTCGTCGTACGGCGCGTCGGTGTGGCGTCGACCACCGCCGGTGTGGCGTCGACCACGTTCGCGAATGTCTCCGGGCCGGTGGGGAAAAGGAGAGAGGGAGGGGGAGCCCTGTGTCCACTGCACAGGGCTTGAGCCGACGATCAGGAGGGTTCGTGGCGAAGTCCGCCGTCATCACACCGCTGACCGGGGTCCGACTCGTGGCAGCGGTCTGGGTGGTGTTCTTCCACATCTACCTCTACAACGGCCACGACCTCGCGGCTGCGCACCCGGCCGTCGACGCCGTCGTCGGGCCGATCGTGAGCCAGGGAGACCTCGGCGTCGACCTCTTCTTCCTGCTGTCCGGGTTCGTGCTGGCACACAACTACCTCGAGCGCCTCGGCCCAGCCGCGTCGCTGAACGGCACCGTCAGCTTCCTCTGGCTGCGCCTCGCGGGGGTCTGGCCGCTGTACATCCTCGCGACGGTCGGCGGTGGTCTCCTGCTCTTCCTGCGGTTCCAGGTCTGGGGCACGCACCCCAGCGTGCCGCTCAGCGTGTGGAAGTTCGTGACCCAGGTGGTCATGGTCCAGTCCTGGCTCACCGGCCAGGCGACCACCAGCAGCTGGACCGGCCCTGCCTGGACGATCTCGGCGGAGTGGCTGGCCTACCTGTGCTTCCCCGCGCTCGCCCTCGTCGTCTGGCGACTGCGGGGCCGTGCAGGACCGCGGACGCTCCTGCTGCTGGCGGGGCTCGCGCTCGTCCCCACGCTGGTGTGGACGACGGTCGCGGAGACCCAGGCCGCGCCGTACATGTGGCTGGCCCGGCTGGTGAGCGAGTTCACCTGCGGTGCGCTGCTGTCCGCGGCGGTCCACCATCACCTGCCTCGACTGGTCCGTGCGGCGGGTTGGCTCGTGCCCGCCACGATCGTCGCGGGCGCGGCGTGGCTGTACCTGGCCCAAGCCGTCGACCGGCCCTGGTTGGGGCCGTTGGTCGTCGCGCTGTTCCCGGTTCTCGTCCTCGGTCTGGCGCACGGCGACGGCCACGTGCACCGTTGGCTGGGCAGCCGGATGATGGTGCTCGGCGGCGGCGTGTCGTTCGCCCTCTACCTGGTGCACGTGCCGCTGCTCATGCTGTTCCGCGACGCCCTGCACCACCACGCCATTCCGCTGGATCGAGGCCACCAGATGTACGGCGAGCTCGCCGTCGCCGTGCTCAGCCTGCTGCTCGCGTGGGTCCTGTTCACCCGCGTGGAGGAGCCCGCGCGGCATCGCATGCGCGCGCTCGGTCCGGCCGTGGTGTCGACGGTCGCCAGCTTCCGCGGGTCCCGGCCCGAGCCGGTCGCCCCGGCACCGGTCACCCTGGAGTACGCCGCCGAGCAGCAGGCCCGACGGGTGGGCGTCTGATCCCGAGACCCCTGGAAACGCACAAGGCCCGAACCCGTGGGTTCGGGCCTTGCCGATGTCCTCAGACATCACAACGCGCCTCCGGCAGGATTCGAACCTGCGACACCTGGTACCGGAAACCAGTGCTCTATCCCCTGAGCTACGGAGGCCAGTGATCTGGCTGTGGTGCGTCGCCGAGGTTACAGCAGCCGCGGACCGGTCACGAATC
>DATAKN010000092.1:0-8398 GCA_036261595.1 Marmoricola sp. | reverse complement strand
GTCCTGATCAGCAACGCCGGTGAGGAGTTCGCCGTACCCGTCGACCGGAAGCTCCGCGCGGCCCTGCGGGGCGACCATGCCCGACTCGGCCAGTTGGAGATGAAGATGGAAAGCGCTCTCCGCCCCCGCGACATCCAGGCTCGGATCCGTGGCGGCGAGTCGGCCGAGGAGGTCGCCGCGGCGGCCCAGACCACCGTCGACGCGATCATGGGCTTCGCGGCGCCGGTGCTCGCCGAGCGTGCGCACATCGCCGACAACGCGCGGAAGTCGTCGATCCGCCGGCGTTCCACCGACGCCACGACCGCCGCCGGCACGCTCGACCAGGCCTCGCGCACGCACCTGAGCACCGTCGGGGTCCGCGCCGACGACGTGGAGTGGGACGCCTGGCGCCGCGAGGACGGCCGGTGGACGCTGGTCGCCCTGTACGCCGTCGCCGGCGCCCCCCGGCGCGCGGAGTTCACCTACGACCAGCCGGGCCGCTACGTCGTCGCCGACAACGACGAGGCGCGACTGCTCACCGGTGAGTCGACCGCCGCCCCGGAGACTGCTACGGGCACGCGCCGACTGGCCTCGGTCCCGCGGGACCGACGGGTCGACGACGAGCTCCCCCTCGGCGACGACGCGATCGAGCTGGTGCGTGATCGCGCCCTCGACCCGGCCGCCGACCACGGCGACGCCGACTGGATCGCGGAGCGCCGGGCCGCCGAGCCGGAGCACGATGCAGAGCCCCCGGCGGAGGACGTCGCGCCCACCGAGGACACCGCCACCGAGGACACCGCTCCGGTCGACACCGACCGTGACGGCGACCGCGAGGGTGCCGAGCCGCCGGCAGCGCAGGAGCCCCGGCAGGCCCCGCCGCGGGTCTCCCGACCGCAGAAGAAGGGCCGGTCCTCGGTCCCGAGCTGGGACGAGATCATGTTCGGCGGCGGCAAGGGCGACTGACCCCCGGCAACTTGCGGGGCCTCAGCCCGTGACGCCGCCGGAGGTTCCGAGTTGAATGAGCAGATCGTGAGGCCGCTCACGGTTGCCCACTCAGCACCCAGCGGGAAGGGACCCGATGTCCTACTTCGTCACCGGCGCCACCGGATTCATCGGGCGCTACCTGGTCCAGGAGCTGCTCGACAACCGTGAGGGAGAGATCCACCTGCTCTGCCGGGAGGGCTCACGCGCGCGGCTGGACGCCCTGATCACCCAGCAGTGGGGAGGCAGCTCACGGCTGGTGCCCGTCGTCGGCGACCTGCGCGCAGAGAGGCTGGGGGTCGACCCTGACTGGATCGAGGAGCACCGCGGCACGATCGACCACTTCTTCCACCTCGCTGCGATCTACGACATGACCGCGAGCGAGGAGCTCAACGAGACGCTGAACGTCGGCGGCACCCGAGCTGCGCTGGCGCTGGCCGGCGAGCTGCAGGCCGGCGTCTTCCACCAGGTCTCCTCGATCGCGGTCTCCGGCGACTATCCCGGTCTGTTCGACGAGACCATGTTCGCCGAGGGCCAGCGACTGCCCTCGGCGTACCACCGCACGAAGTACGAGTCGGAGAAGATCGTCCGCGAGGAGTCGCCCGTGCCGTGGCGGGTGTACCGGCCTGCCGTGGTCGTGGGCCACTCCGAGACCGGTGCGATGGACAAGATCGACGGGCCGTACTACTTCTTCCCGCTGTTCAAGCTGATGCGGGACACGCTGCCGTCCTGGCTGCCCCTCATCGGCGTCGACCTGGGCGACACCAACGTCGTGCCGGTCGACTACGTCGCCAAGGCGATGGACCACCTCGCCCATCTGCCCGACCACGACGGCGAGACCTTCCACCTGGTCAACCCGGAGCCGCAGAGCACCGTCGAGCTGGTCAACACGTTTGCCGCCGCGGCCAAGGCTCCCCAATTCGCGGTGCCGGTCGACCGCAGCATCACCAACCGACTGCCCACGGCGCTGCTCCCCCGCCAGCTGCGGCCGGGCGCCCTGCTCGGCGCGGCGCTGCGCACAGCGCCGGCCCAGGTGGCCCTCGACCAGACCCTGGGGCGGTTCGGCATCCCGGCCGAGGTGATCGAGCACGTCTCGTTCCCCACGGTCTACGCCTCCAGTGCGACCCAGAAGGCTCTGGCCGGCTCCGGCATCGCGGTACCCGACTTAGAGTCGTACGCCGCGACGCTCTGGTCGTACTGGGAGGACATGCTCGACGACTCGATCACCCACGACAAGGCCGCCGTCGCGGCGCTCCGCGGCAAGACCGTGGTGATCACCGGCGCCTCGTCCGGGATCGGGCTGGTCACGGCCGTCCAGGTGGCCAAGGCGGGCGCCGTGCCGATCCTGATCGCCCGCGGCAAGGACAAGCTGGAGGCCACCAAGGCGCTGATCGAGAGCCAGGGCGGCAAGGCGTACGCCTACGGCTGCGATCTCTCCGACCTCCAGGCCATCGACGCGCTCACCGAGCAGCTCAGCGGCGACTTCGAGCGGATCGACTACATCGTGAACAACGCGGGCCGCTCGATCCGGCGCTCGCTGAAGCTGAGCGAGGACCGGTTCCACGACTTCGAGCGCACCATGCAGCTGAACTACTTCGGCGCCATCCGTTTGGTGATGGGTCTGCTGCCGAAGATGCGGGAGCAGAAGTCGGGCCACGTCGTGAACATCTCCTCGATCGGCGTGCTCACCAACCCGCCCCGGTTCAGCGCGTACGTCGCCTCGAAGGCCGCCCTGGACGCGTGGAGCAACGTGGTCTCCAGCGAGCTCTTCGGTGACGGGGTCTCGTTCACCAGCATCCACATGCCGTTGGTGCGCACGCCGATGATCGCGCCGACGAAGATGTACGACCGGTTCCCCACGATCAGCCCGGCACAGGCAGCCGCCAAGGTCGTCACCGCGCTGGTCGAGCGGCCACACGAGATCAACACGCTCACCGGCAACCTCGGTGCGCTGGCGCACACGCTGGCGCCGAAGACGGCGTTCCGGGTGCTGCACCTGGCCTACCAGGTCTTCCCCGACTCCGCCGCTGCCCGTGGGGAGGCCGACTCCTCCGCCGCGCGCCTCAGCGAGCAGGAGATCCTCGCCCGGGTGCTGAAGGGTGTGCACTGGTGACCTGCTGACACTCCCGGACGTCGGTGACCTTCTCCTCTGCCTGCTCCAGTGTGACCTGTCCCACACTCGAAGGAGAGACCACACAGTGGGAGTGAGTCATGCGCAAGTGGGGAATCACGCTGGCCGTGGCCGGCGTACTGATGCTGGTTGCCGGAGCAGTGCTGCGGTTCGTGGTCGTGCCTCGTGAGCAGGTGCTGCCCGCGGACACCAACGACACCGTCACCTACACCGGGGACCTGACGACCGTGGACGTCGCCGCCATGCTCGGCGGTGGCCAGAACGCGGTGGTGCAGCTGCCGGTCACGGTGGCTCGCACGCTCAAGGTGCTGCAGACCAGCGGTGACAAGGCGCGGGTCAGCGACACCGCGATCATGAAGTCCGACCGGGGCACGGTGCCACCGTCCCTGGCGCGGACCGAGTACTTCTACGCCGTCGACCGGTCGAGCCTGGCCGCGATCCCGAACTTCACCGACCAGCCCGTCACGAAGGCCAAGGGCCTGGTGGTGAGCTTCCCGATCGGGACCGAGAAGAAGGCCTACACCGGCTGGGTGGCCGAGCTCGGCACGACGGCGGCCGTGAAGTACACCGGACAGGACACCCTCAAGGGGCTGACGGTCTACACGTTCGCCGGCCGGACCACCGAGCCGATGCCCACGCCACCCGAAGGGTTGCCGACGGCGCTGCCGAAGGCACAGCTCGGAGCGCTGGCCAAGGCCCTGCAGCTACCGGCCGCCGTGCAGCAGCAGCTGGCGCAGGCCCTGCCCGCGTTGCCGGACCCGGTGCCGCTCACGTACACCTTCACCGAGGGTGACACCTACTCCGTCGAGCCGGACACCGGCGTGATCGTGGACATGACGAAGAACGTCCGGATCGCGGTGGGACTCGGCGATCTGCCGCTGCAGCCGATCCCGGCCCTGGTCCTGGGCCTGAAGTACAACGACGCCAGCGTGACCGACATGGCCGCCAAGGCCTCGGACGCCCGTGACCAGGTCCGGCTGTACGGGACCTGGCTGCCCGCCGGACTGGGTCTGCTCGGGCTGGTCTGCCTGGGTGCGGCCGTGGCGCTGCTCCGGCGCCGCCCCGAGGGCGGTACGGGACACACCGTCCCGGGTGCGCCCGAGCGGCACCCGTCGCCCGTGGGTTAGTCGATGCCGGTGGCGAGTGGGCGGCCGGGCTCGGCCACCCACTCGCTCCACGAGCCCGGGTACAGCGCGCCGTCGAGACCGGCGACCGCCAGTGCGAGCAGGTCGTGGGCCGCGGTGACCCCGGAGCCGCAGTACGCCGCCACCGGACGGCTCGCGTCGACCCCGGCGGCGGCGTACAGGGCACGCAGCTCGTCGGCCGAGCGGAAGGTCCCGTCGCGGCGAAGGTTCGTGCCCGTGGGGACGTTCACCGCTCCCGGGATGTGCCCGGCGACCGGGTCGACCGGCTCGACCTCGCCGCGAAAACGCTCGGGATCGCGGGCGTCGACCAGCGCACCCGTCCCGGCGAAGTCGAGCACGTCGTCCCGCTCGAGCACCGGGAGCCGGCCCGGGTCGGCCGTGAACGATCCGGCAGCGACTCCAGGCGTGCCGGTCTCGACCGCACCACCGGCCGCCGTCCACGCCGCCCAGCCACCGTCCAGCACCCGCACGTCGGCGTGGCCGTGGAACCGCAGCAGCCACCAGCAGCGCGCCGCGGCGCGGCCCTGCCAGTCGTCGTAGACCACGACCGGCCGGTCCGCGCTCACGCCGCTGCGACACATCGCCGCCTCGAACGTCGCAACCTCCGGCAGCGGGTGCCGGCCGCGGACACCGGGCGGGTCGGCCAGGTCGGCGTCGAGGTCGACGTACGCCGCCCCGGGGACGTGCCCGGCGGCGTACTCCTCGGGTCCGCCCGGACCGCCGAGGCGGTAGCGCACGTCGAGGACCGTGAAGGTCCCGAGGCGGTCGGCGAGGGCAGCGACGGAGATCAGCGGTCCGGCCATGCGATCATCTTCCCCGATGGCTGAACTCCACTTCTTCACCGGCACCATGGACTCCGGGAAGAGCACGCTCGCACTGCAGACCAACCACAACCACGCGGCGCGAGGCCGGATCGGACGGATCTTCACCACCCACGACCGCGCCGGCGAGGCGATCCTCTCCTCGCGCCTCGGGCTCGAGCACCAGGCCGTCGAGGTCACCGCCGACTTCGACTTCTGGCGGTACGTCGTCGACGCGCTCACCCACGGTGCGCGGATCGACTACCTGATCTGCGACGAGGCGCAGTTCTACCAGCCCCAGCAGGTCGACCAGCTCGCCCGGATCGTCGACGAGCTGCAGATCGACGTGTTCGCGTTCGGGATCCTCAGCGACTTCCGCACCGAGCTGTTCCCCGGGTCGCGCCGCCTCGTCGAGCTCGCCGACCGGACCCAGGTGTTGCAGGTCGAGGCGCTGTGCTGGTGCGGCAAGCGGGCCACCCACAACGCCCGCACGGTGGGCGGCGAGATGGTCACCGAGGGCGACGTGATCGTGGTCGGTGACGTGGAGGACGGTCTGGAGGAACCCGCCGAGGTCGCCTACGAGGTGCTCTGCCGCCAGCACCACCGCCGCCGCATGACCGCCGCCCGCGCCCGCGCCGTCTCCATGATCAGCGAGCCCCTCCCCTTCACCTGAGCCGGGCTTCCGCCTCCATCAGAAGGTGAGGATCGGGATCTCCATCTCGGCGGGAGTGAGTGAGCCGTGGAGGCCGACGAGCATGTTCTCGTAGGGGAAGTCGGTCGTGCTCACCACCGCGTGGTCGCCGCGGGACGCGACGACCACGTCACCGAGGCGCGGCCGCACCTGGGGTACGACGGTGCCGAACCAGCCGCGCTCGATGGCCTCGTCGCGGCTGAGCACGTCGGCACGATCCCCGAGCTGCTCGCGCCAGGTCGCGAGGACGTCGTCGACCGCGCCGCCGGCGCAGTAGAGGTGACGGAACCGGGCCTCTCCGCCGAGCAGCCGGACGCCCTCACGCAGCTCGAGGTGGGTGTCGACGTCGATGCGGGCCTCCGGCGGGCTGTCGATCATCCCGTGGTCGGCGACCAGCACGATCCGCACGCCGGGATCGACCGCCTCGCGGAGCTGCTCGACGCTGGCGTCGATCGCGGAGAGCTGGGCGCGCCACTGCGGAGAGTCGACGCCGTAGCGGTGGCCGGTCCAGTCGAGGTCGCCGTCGTAGACGTAGGTGAGGCTCGGCTCCTCCGCCGAGGCCGCCACCACTCCCGCGATCCGCTCGCCGACCTTGTCGCCGCTGACGAACTCCGAACCGCGGAAGGCGCACAGGGTCAGGCCGGTGTCGACGAACTCGCGCTTGCTGACCACGGTGGCCTGGACGCCGGCGGCCCTGAGCCGTGCGAACCCGCTGTCGTGGGGCTGCCACTCCAGCGGGTCGACCTGCTTGTCCCAGGCCAGCGCGTTGAGCAGCCGGTCCGTGCCGGGGATGCGCGAGGTGTAGCCGACCAGCCCGTGCTCACCCGGGGTGAGCGCCGAACCCAGTGAGGTGATGCTGGTCGCCGTGGTGGACGGGACACCGGCCCTGCCGGGATCGCCCAGCAACGAGTGCAGGTACGGCGCGTGGTCGCGGTGGGCGGCGAGCAGCTGGTGGCCCAGCCCGTCGACGAGGAACACCACGTAGCGCCGCGCCGGCGGCAGCTCGAGGGTGGTGTCGTGGAAGCCGACGTCGACGCCAAGCGCACGCGCGACCGCGGGCAGCACGTCGCCCAGAGAGCGGCCGCCGTACCGCGGCTCGAGGAACGGCTCGCTCGTGTCCATGGTCGACAGGGTGCTCATCAGGCCGGCTCAGACCTGGGTGCTCGCCGACAGCGTCTCGGCGAACGCCAGCAGCCGGTCGACCGCCGCCTGCCCGTCGGCGGCCGAGCTGACGCGGAGCGAGAAGTCGTCGGAGGCGACCACGCCGGTGTAGCCGTGGTCGGCGTCGCACTGGGGGTCGGAGCAGGTGGCGGGCTCGAGGTCGATCCGGTTCATGCCGCCCCACCCGATGGTGAGGACGGCCTCGGCCGGCGCCGGCACCGGCGAGGTGGTGATCGAGGCGGGGTTGGCCACCATCCGGTTCACCACCACCGATCGCACCTGGTCCAGCTTGATCGCCTCCGTCGACGTGGAGGTGTAGGGCTGCGGCAACAGGTCGTCGGGAGCGTTCTCGTCGGTGTGGCAGAGGATCAGCCTGGTCGGCGTCAGCACGACCACCGTGATGTGCCGCCGGACCTCGTCGCGATCGATGGTGGGCTCGTGGTGGACCAGGAACGACAGCACCTGCTCGCCGGCGACGGCGGCATCGACGCCGGCGCGGACGACGGCCGGGTAGTAGCCGGTCTGCTCGATCGCCGCACCGAGCTCGGCGGACTGGTCCTCGGAGGTGACGTGCATGGGCGTCAGTGTGTCACGCACTGCGGACCGCTCACGCCGGAAGCGTGTCGCCGGGGTGCACGTTCAGACGGCGGGTGAACCAGTCCGAGCGGGGGTCGACGACCGGCGCCGCCCGCACCTCCGCGTCAAGCACCTTGACGCCCTCGGCCGTGGCGTGCACGAGGCTGAGGTCGATGGCGCAGACCTCCTGCAGGTCGTGCTTGAGCGCGGCCACGCGCCGGAACAGGTCCTCGACCGACGCCACGTCGACCGCCTCGCTGCCACGGTGGCCGAACAGCAGCGGAGCGGCCTTGATCGAGCGCACCGCCTCGAACGCGTCCAGGCCGGTGATCGGCGGGATCAGGAAGGCCTTGTCACCGACCAGCTCGGTGATCGCGCCGGAGATCGAGAACGAGACCGCGGGGCCGAAGAGCGGGTCCTCCAGGCCGTCGATCCGCACCGGTACGCCGGGAGGGGCGGTGCGCTGGACGACGAACCCGGCGTCCGTGGTCGAGGTGATGATGCCGCTGAGCTGCTGGTAGGCGTGGCGCATCTCGTCGGCGTCCTCGATGTTGCGCCAGACGTGCGCGAGGTCGGGCCGCTGGCGCAGCGGCTCGGCGGTCGCCTTCAGCACGACGTCCCAGCCCAGCTCCTCCGCGGCGGCCACGGCCTCGTCGGCCGAGCTCACCGGGATGCGGCCCCACAGCTCGATGCCGTAGTGGCCGAGCAGCTGCTGGCACTCGACGTAGGTGAGCTCGCGCCCCTCCGGGGTCTCGGCGAGCAGCTCGGCGAGCATCTTCCTCGCCGCCTCGTGGTCGACCCCGGTGAGCACCTGGTCCTCCTCGGGCTGCCGATCCAGCCAGGCGGCGTACTCGACGACGCGCGCGAGGGCACGGACCGCCTGCTCGACCGCCGGGTAGGACGGCACCGACCCTCGACCGGCCGTGCTGCCGGA
>DATAKN010000060.1:0-15484 GCA_036261595.1 Marmoricola sp. | reverse complement strand
GCGGTTGACCCGGTAGCACAGGGCGACGCCGTTGCCGTAGAGGATGATCCGGTTGCCGACCTTCAAGCGAGCCAGCAGCCGGTTGCCGAGCGCGGAGCCGTCCGGGTAGGTGTGCGCGTTGAACCGGACGTTGCCCCGAGGTGATCCGGGCTTCGGGCCGTACTGGTCCCAGGCGAACATCTGCTTGCCCGACGTGGTCAGCGGCGGCGGGTTCGGCAGCCCGCCGGCCCCACGACCGGTCGAGAGCACGGTGATGCTGCGCCCGACCTTCGCGACTGCGGCTCGAGTCGGCCAGAACGCCTTCCGAGCCGGGTTCGCGCACACCGACGCGCTCGTCGCCGGTCCGGCACTGCCGATGATCAGGAGGACTGGCAGGAGCATCACGACCGCGAGCCCCACCGACATACGCCGCATCACCCGGCAAGGCTAGGACAGGCAGCGCCGCCGGGGGGCCGAACCGGCGAAGCCACCTCCGGACTGGTCTAGCTCACCAGCGGTGAGGCGTACCAGATCGTCCGGTGCAGCCAGTTGCCCGGACCCAGGCGGGGCGGCGAGCACACGATCAGGGCCAGTTGCGAGGGACCGGTGCGGTCGTAGTACTGGTAGGACCCGTCGGAGGCAACGATCACGTCGCGCCTGGTCACCTGGTAGCACTGGGTCTGGGCCCGCCCGTCGGCGGACTTGCCCTGGACGACGATCCGGCCCCCCACCTGCAGGCCGTCGAGCAGCTTGTTGCCGAGCGCCGTGCCGTCGGGCCAGGTGTGCGCGTTCAGCAGCACGTTGCCCTTCGGCTGACCGGGCATCGGGTCGGGCGGGACCGACCAGGCGAACACCGTCTTGCCGTAGTCGGAGATCGGCGGTGCCGAGGGAACGTTGTTGGCGTCACGCGGCAGCGCGAGCACGGTCGCGTCGCGGGTGACGCCCGGCACGGTGATCCGCGTCGGCCGGAAGGGCGCAGTCGCGGGGACGCCGCAGGGGTTGGGCCTCGGCTTCAGCACGACGCCGCCGGCGACGACCTGGGCCGCCGGCGCCGCGTCGGCGGCCGGAGGGGTGGGCTCGGTGCCCGTCGCGTGCGGTCGGAGGACGATCCAGGCGAGCAGGATCAAGGCACCCACCACCGCCGCGACCTGTGCGGTACGCCGGCGAGCCCGCTCGCTCATCGCTCGTCTCCACGCGTCGCGAGCAGGGTCGTGTCGATGCCCCGCCGAATCCCCATGGGTCAAGCCTAGAGCGCGTGCGGGCGTCGTACGGCCCGGACTTCACCGCTCGTCGGCGAACGCCTCCCGCGGCGTCATCAGCAGGCAGGCGGCCGCCACGACGGCCGAGATCGAGCAGACCGCCCAGACGGTGAGGTACCCGGCCAACGGTGCGTGCCCGAGCTTGGCGTCCTGCAGCGACCCGGTGGAGGCCAGGGCGATCGCGAAGACGCTGGAGGCGATGGCACCGCCGATCGTCTTGGTGGTGTTGGTCATCCCGGTCACGAAGCCGGTCCGGTCCGGCGGCGCGGCGGCCGCGGCCGACGCCGGCAGAGCGGCCACGAGGGCGCCGGAGCCGATGCCGGCCACCAGCATGTTCACCATCAGCTGGGTGGTCGACCCGTGCAGCGGGATGAACAGCCCGTAGCCCAGCGCCACGAGCAGCGAGGCGAGCGTCATCGCGCCGCGCGACCCGAGCCGTCGCGCGACGACGGGGAGGGACAGTGCGCCGGCGACCAGTGAGATCACATAGATGCCGATCAGCGTGGACACGAACCCGGCGCTCGCGCCCAATCCGTAGCCGGCCTGCGCCGGGTCGGTGCGGGCAAAGGTCGACAGCGGGATCTGCGCTCCGAGGACCGACATCCCGAACAGGAACGCGGTCAGCTGCACCGGCCACTGCGCGCGACTCGCGAGCAGCCGTACGTCGACCAGGGGCTCGGCCGTCGCCAGCTCGACGCGCGCGAACGGCCACAGCGCGAGCAGGCCCAGTGCGAGGAACACCCAGGGAGCGACCGCGCCGGGGCCGTCCAGCCGGATCAGGATCAGACCGGTCATCACCACTGCGATCGCGACGGTGAGCACCGCGAAGCCGCGGACGTCCAGCGTCCCGGTGCCGACCGGCGGCGTCTCGGCGACCCCGAACCAGACCACCGCGAAGCAGGCCGTCACCGCCACGGCCGGGACCATCAGCACCACCGTCATCGACGGGCCGCCCACGAGCGCGCCGCTGGTCACCGCGCCCACGATCACGCCGAGCTCGAGCGCGGCGACCAGGAAGCCTGCCGCCTTGCGGGTCAGCCGCGTCTGGGCGCCGGTGCCTGCGGTGCGCCGGTGGATGATGCTGACCTCGAGCGGCAGCCAGACGACGTAGAAGCCCTGGACCGCCCAGCTCACGAGGAAGGTCGCGAACGTGGGCGAGAACGCCACCGCCCACGACGCCGCCGCGGTCACCGCGGTGGAGACCAGCAGGATGCGGCGGTGGCCGACCAGGTCGCCGAGCCGGGCCAGCATCGGTACGACGAGGGCCGAGACGACCAGCTGGGCGGCCTCGAACCAGTTCACGTCGGCGTCGCGCATCGACAGGTGGTCGGCGATGTCGCTGAAGATCGGGGTGTAGTAGCCCTGCAGGACGCCGCTGGCCAGCTCGACGCAGACCAGGAATCCGACGATGCCCCACAGGCCTGTGGGCGCGCCGGGCCTCGTCCGGGTCGTGGTCGCGGGCGCGGTCATGCCAGCGCCCGGAGCAGCCGCTGGTACCACTCGATGCCGGCGAGGAAGTCCTCGACACCGAGGTGCTCGTCGTAGCTGTGGATGCTCTCGCGCTGCTCCTTGGTCATCCGGAACGGCGCGAACCGGTAGACGTGCGGGCACACCTGGGCGAAGAACCGCGCGTCGGTCGCGGCCATCACGACGTACGGAGTGACGACGGCGTCGGGGAAGACCTCCTCGATCGTCCGCGCGACGAGCTCGTACGCCGGCCCGGTGCTCGGCGACACCGGGCTGGGCTCGTTCGCGTCGACCACCTCGAGGCGGATCGACCGGTCGCGGATCGCGCGGCGGATGTGGCGGACGACGGAGTCGACCGAGTCGCCCACCATGATCCGCAGGTTGACCCCGGCCGCGGCCCGGGAGGCGATCACGTTGTGCGCCGGTGAGCCCTCCAGGGTGGTGACCGTCATCGTGGTCCGGGCCAGCGCGGCTGCCTCGGGACCAGTCGCGATGAGCGCGCGCCCCAGTGCGAGCCGGAGGCGGCGGGCGTTGCGGAACATCCTCGCCTGGCGGTCCGGCGCGTACGGCGCGAGCCGCTCGAACATCGCGAGAGTCGGTGCGGGCAGCCGCGGCCGGAGCTGGCGCCGTTCGAGCCGGGTGATCGCCCGCGCGATTCGGGCCGTGGGTCCGTGGGGCGCCGGCGTCGAGGAGTGGCCGCCGCGTCCTTCGGCGACCAATTCCACGGTGGTGGTGCCCTTCTCGCACACCCCGATCACGCCCAGCGGCGGGTCGATGCCGGGGAAGGCCTGGTGGGCGACCGCTCCGCCCTCGTCGAGGACGAGCCAGGGTGCGACGCCGTACGACCGGAGCGCCTCGACGGCGAGCTGGGCATCCGGTCCGGAGACCTCCTCGCGCGCCCCGAACGAGAGCCACACGTCCTGTGCGGGCACGAAGCCGTCCTCGAGCAGGCGCTCGACCGCCTCGCAGATCGCCACGAGCGCACCCTTGTCATCGAGCGTCCCGCGTCCCCACACCGCGCCCTCGTGCACTTCTGCGGCGAAGGGCGGGTGCTGCCAAGGTGCCGAGGCGTCGACCGGTACGACGTCCTGGTGCGCCATCAGCACGACCGGCCGGCTCGCGGCCGCACCGGCCCACCGGAACAGCAGCCCGTGCGCGCCGACCCGGTGGCGCTCGAGGCGTTCGTGCAATCGCGGGAACTGCCGCGCCAGCTCGCCGTGGAACGCTTCGAACGCGGACCGGTCGACAGCGCCCTCGTCGGGCCACGAGACGGTCTGGATGCGCACCAGCGCCTGGAGCTTGTCGACGGCAGGCGCGTGCGTCACGGCCGCCGTGTCGGGTTCCCTCCCCATGAGAGGCCACCGTAGAGCAGGGAGACGTCCGGTGGGCGCACCTGGGTACCTCGCTGTCTGGTGACGCCACCGTAGAGCAGGCGGACCTCCAGCGGGCGCACCTCGGGCCTCGCCCCCATGGGGGCGAGGCCCGGGATGCTCTCGGGTGAAGCCTCTGTGGTGCTACCAGACCCTGCGGGTCGAACCGCCGATCGGGACGAGGTTCAGGATCAGACCCACGATCAGCAGGATGACACCGATCGTGGTCAGAACGCCGATGCCGGCCACGAGGCCGATGATCAGCAGGATCAGTCCAAGCGCAATCATGTCGAGCTCCTTTCGAGCGCTCCTTCCGAGCGTCGGCAGGTCAAGTGCCCGAAATGCGAGGTCGCAAACGTGCATCCTAGGCGGTGGTCCAGACGACTGGTCTCAGGTCCGAGACCGATGCCGCGGGTGTCGGCTTGTGAGTCCGCCCGGCGGAGCGGTTCGCTGGGTCAGTGAGCCGACCACTGCCCGCGATGGATGACCTCGTCGAGCGACTTGCGCGCACGCCGCGACGGCGAGCCGGCGGCTCCGGTGTCGCTCGTCCGGTGCCCCAGCGTGATCACGCCGACCGGGTCGAAGTCCGGGTCGATGCCGAACTCCGCACGCACCGCGGCCTCCTTCTCGACCGGGATCCCGAAGAAGCATCCGCCCAGACCGGCGTCGACGGCGGTCTGCAGGATCAGCAGGGACGCCATCGCGGCGTCCATGTGCCAGAACGGCACCGGCCAGTGCGCCTCGCTCAGGTCGTCCCAGCCCTTGTCGTTCTCGGCGTACCGGCGCAGGTACGCCGCCTTGCTGGAGCACGGCACGATCACCACCGGCGCGCGCATCATGCCGGTGAGCCAGGTGTCCGGCTCGGCCAGCTCGTCCGGCTCGGCCGTGGTCTGCCACCAGCGGCGTACGTCGTCCGGCGTGTCCAGCACGAGGAACGCCCAGCCCTGGCTGAACCCGGCGCTGGGGGCGTGCGTGGCGTTGCGCAGCGCACGCTCGACGATCGCCGGGTCTACCGGCTCGTCGCTGTAGTTGCGCACCATCCGGCGCCGGTCGACCACGTCCTGGAACTCCATGGGGCCCAGCATGCCGGAGCCCGGATAGAGGCACCGCATGCCTGATGACTTCGAGCAGATGTGGGCCGACCTCCTGCCGGTCGGGCGGTCGGCTGCGACCGGCGGCTACCTCCGTCAGCCGTTCGGCTCGGCCGAGCGCGAGTGCCACGGCTGGTTCCTCGAGCAGTGCCGCCTCCGCGGGCTCCGCGTCGAGCAGGACGGCAACGGCAACACCGTCGGGTGGTGGGAGCCGGCAGAGCCGATAGTCCCTCACGTTCGGCACCCGGGAGAGCCCGGAACAAGTGCCGAACGTGAGGGACTATCCGTCCTCACCGGCTCCCACCTGGACTCGGTGGTCGACGGCGGGGCGTACGACGGGCCGCTGGGTGTGGTGTCCGCGCTGGCGGCGATCGACGTGCTGCGCGACCGGGGGTTCGTGCCGGGGCGGCCGATCGGGGTGGCGGTGTTCGCCGAGGAGGAGGGCTCCCGGTTCGGGCTGGCCTGTCTCGGTTCCCGCCTGGCGACGGGGGTGGCGACGCCTGAGCGGGCGCGGGCGCTGGCCGACCGGGACGGCGTACGGCTCGAGGAGGCGATGGCCGCTGCCGGCGTGGAACCGGACCTCGGCCCGGCGACGTGGCTGGATCGCGTCGGCTGGTACGTCGAGCTGCACGTCGAGCAGGGTCGGGACCTGGTGCACCGCGACCAGCCGGTCGGCGTCGCCAGTGCGATCTGGCCACACGGGCGCTACCGCTTCGACTTCGCCGGCCGGGCCGACCACGCCGGCACCACCCGGATGGAGGACCGCCACGACCCGATGCTCACCTACGCCATGACCGCGCTCGCCGCGAACAAGCAGGCGCGGCTGGGCGGCTGCCGTGCGACGTTCGGGCGGGTGGAGGTCGCGCCGAACGGCACCAACGCGATCCCGTCCCGTGTGACCGCCTGGCTCGACGCGCGGTGCCAGAGCGAGGAGCAGCTCGATGCGTTGCTCGCCGCCGTCGAGAAGCAGGCGCAGGACCGAGCCGGACGCGACGGTACGACGCTCGTCGTCACCCCGGAGTCGGTGTCGCCGGCGGTGCAGTTCGACGCCGATCTCGCAGTCCGACTGGCAGGACCCGCCGGACGACCGCTGATTCCGACGGCGGCCGGGCACGACGCCGGCATCCTGTCCGCCGCCGGCATCCCCACGGCGATGCTGTTCGTGCGCAACCCCACGGGGGTCTCCCACTCGCCCGAGGAGTACGCCGAGGTCGCCGACTGCCTCGCAGGTGTGCAGGCTCTGGCCGATGCGCTCGCGGAGCTCGCCTCGTGAGCACGCTGCTGCTCCAGCACGCGCTGGTCGGCGGCCGGGTCGAGGACGGCGTGCGAGTCGAGGTCGAGGGTGGCGTGATCACCGCGGTGGCGTCGGCGGGGGTTTCGAGGCTCGCGGACGCTCGCACCTCGACCACCGGTGGGGGCACTGCCGGCATCACGCTCCCCGGGTTCGCGAACTGCCACTCGCACGCGTTCCACCGGGCGCTACGGGCGCGGACGCAGACCGAGCGGGGCAGCTTCTGGACGTGGCGCGAGCAGATGTACCGGCTCGCGGCCGACCTCACGCCGGACTCCTACAAGGACCTGGCCACCGACGTCTACCGGGAGATGGTCGCGGCGGGGATCACGGCCGTGGGGGAGTTCCACTACCTGCACCACCAGCCGGGCGGCACGCCGTACGACGACCCGAACGAGATGGGCAAGGCGCTCCTCGCCGCGGCCGACGAGGCCGGCATCCGGATCCGGCTGCTCGACACCTGCTACCTCGCGGCCGGCTTCGGCCAGGACCTCGAGGGGGTGCAGCGCCGGTTCGGCGACGGGGACGCCGACCGCTGGGCCGAGCGCGTCGAGGCGTTCGGTGACGACCGCGTCGCCGCGGCGATCCACTCGGTGAGAGCCGTGCCCCGCGACCAGCTCGGCACGGTGGCGTCCTTGGCGCGCGATCGCGGCGTACCGCTGCACGTGCACCTGTCCGAGCAGGTCGCCGAGAACGACGCGTGCGAGCACGTCCACGGCCTGACGCCGACCCAGCTGCTGGCCGAGGAGGGCGTGCTGGGACCGATGACCACGGCCGTGCACGCCACGCACCTGACCGAGACCGACGTCCGGCTGCTGGGGGGGTCCGACACGTTCGTGTGCCTCTGCCCGACGACGGAGCGCGACCTGGCCGACGGCATCGGCCCGGCGCGCTTCCTGCGCGACGCCGGCTGCCGGCTCACCCTGGGCTCGGACAGCCACGCCGTGATCGACCTGTTCGAGGAGATGCGTGCGGTCGAGATGCACGAGCGGCTCGCGACGCAGGAGCGCGGGCACTGGTCGGCCGCCGAGCTGCTCGCGGCGGCGACGTACGACGGCCACGCCTCGCTCGGCTTCGACGACGCCGGCCGGATCGCCGAGGACCAGCGTGCCGACCTGATCACGGTGGGGCTCGACTCCTGGCGCACCCGCGGGTGCGGGGCCACCGCGGAGACGCTGGTGTTCGCGGCGACGGCGGCGGACGTCTCATGACCAGCCTGCTGGTCCGCGGGATCGGCGAGCTGGTCACCAACGACCCGACCCAGGGTGACGGCTCGCCGCTCGGGCTGCTCACCGACGCGGCCCTCGTCGTCGAGGGCTCCCGGATCGCCTGGGTCGGGCGCTCGGCGGCAGCGCCGCCGGCCGACGCGGTGCGCGACGTGGGCGGCCGGGCGGTGATCCCCGGCTTCGTCGACTCCCACTCCCACCTGGTCTTCGCCGGCGACCGGGCCGCGGAGTTCGCCGCCCGCATGGCCGGCGTCCCGTACGCCGCGGGCGGGATCCGCACCACCGTGGCCGCGACCCGCGCCGCCTCCGACGAACAGCTGACCGCCCACGTCGCCCGCCACGTCGAGGAGATGCGGCGGCAGGGCACGACGACCGTCGAGATCAAGAGCGGGTACGGGCTGACCGTCCGCGACGAGGCGAGGTCGCTGGCGATCGCCCGGGCGTTCACCGAGGAGACGACATTCCTCGGCGCACACGTCGTACCGGAGGAGTACGCCGCCGACCCGGACGGCTACGTCCGCCTGGTCACCGGTCCGATGCTGGACGCGGCGGCCGAGCACGCGCGCTGGATCGACGTGTTCTGCGAGACGGGGGCCTTCGATGCCGACCAGGCTCGAGCCGTGCTCGAGGCCGGCCGGTCGGTGGGCCTGGGTGGCCGGCTGCACGCCAACCAGCTCGGACACGGGCCGGGGGTGCAGCTGGCCTGCGAGCTCGGCCTGGTCGCGGTCGACCACTGCACCCACCTCGACGACCACGACGTCGCGGCGCTCGGCGACTCCGGCACGGTCGCGACGCTGCTGCCCGGCGTCGAGTTCAGCACCCGGTCGCCGTACCCGGATGCCCGGCGGCTGCTCGACGCCGGCGTGGTCGTGGCGCTGGCCACCGACTGCAACCCGGGGTCGTCGTACACCTCGTCGATGCCGCTGTGCGTGGCCCTCGCGGTGCGCGAGATGCGAATGACGCCCGCCGAAGCGCTGTGGGCCGCCACCCGCGGCGGCGCCCGGGCACTCGCCCGCGACGACGTGGGTGTCCTCGCCCCCGGCGCCCGGGCCCACTTCGCGGTGCTGGACGCACCGTCGTACGTGCATCTGGCCTACCGCCCCGGGGTGCCCCTCGTCGCGGACGTGCACACCTCGGTGCGCTCGGAGTGACGCTCGGCCAGTCCGGCACGATCGGACCGTCCGACGTGGGGCGGCTCAGCCGGTGCGCCGGCCGGTCCAGGTGGCGGTGCCGTCGGAGGAGCCGTACGCGTCGGTGCTGCGGAACGACGGTGCGAACGTGCCGGTCACCGCGTCGCAGGCCGTGGTGCGCGCGGAGAGCGTCGCACGGGTCTGCCGGGCCTGGTTGACGGTCGCCGTCGCCGTGACCGGGCTGGTGACCACGGCGCGACCCGTGATCGCCCAGCGTCCGGCGAGCACGGGGCTCGCTGCCGTGCCGCTGACCGTGCCGGCCACCTGCCCGTGCAGGGTCACCTTCGCGTTGGAGTCCTTCGCGGTGCTCGGTCCGGCGGAGTCCCAGGCGAGGGTCCACGTGCCACCGGTGACGCGACCGCCCTCGACGACCACCTGCAGCAGGCCGGAACCTGTGCCGCGGGTCGCGGTCCCGGGAGCGCTGCCGCGCACCGTGACGGCCACGGGCCCCGACCAGGTGCCGTCCGGAATCGACCCGCTGCCCACCGACGGGCAGGCCGACGTCGACGGTCGGGTGCTCACCGAGGGCGTGGCGTCGGCGCCGACGGTCCCCGAGGACGACGCCGAGGACGGCGCCGAGGCGCCCGCCGACAGCGTCGGCATCCCGCCGGCCGGTCCGGTGGTCGACTCGCACCCGGCCGACAGCACGAGCACCGCCGCGAGCGCCGCCACGGTGGGCGTACGGCGCGGAGGGGTCATGCCAGCCAATCTGACGACCGCGGGCCGCCCGGGTCAAACCGGGCCGGGATCTGTCCCGAATCTGCTGCACACCCGCGGCGGAGCACCTAGGGTCCATGGGGACAAAACGGTCTGAATCGGACGAACCGAGCGGGGAGGCTCAGCGTGAGCGAGACGGCACCCGTGAGCCGCCGTACCCTCGCCCGGGTCGCCGCCACGGCAGCGGCCACCACCGCCGTCTCCGGAGGCGTGCTCCTCGGCGTGCCCGGCGAGGCGACCGCGGCACCCGTACGGCGCCGCCGGAAGCGCCGGCACAAGCACCGGCACAAGCACCACCACAAGAAGCGGCCCAGCACGCCGACACCACCCGCCCCACCTCCGGTGACGCCGGACGCCGTCCTCGACGCCCGGGCGCTGCACGTGCTCCGGCGGTTCACCGGCGGCTGGACGACCGGACTCACCGCCGAGGTCGCGGCAGCGGGTGGCATCGACCAGTGGTTCGCCAGCCAGCTGGACGCCACATCCGTGCCGGACGACTTCTACGCACAGTCGGCGTCGTGGTGGTACTCGATCCTGGCCAGCACCGCGGACCTCTGGGCCCGGGACCGCGCGGGCACGGAGGGGATGTGGGTCGCGAACGCGAACTACGAGCGCTGGTCGATGCTGCGCCGGATGTTCTCCCGCCGTCAGGTGCTCGAGACCATGGCGAACTTCTGGGAGAACCACCTGCACGTGCCCGGCGACGCCGACGGGGTCGCGCTGTTCCGGTCCGACTACGGGCAGATGATCCGGCGCAACGCGCTCGGCCGCTTCGACACGCTGCTGCTCGAGGCGACCACGCACCCGGCCATGGGCGTCTACCTCGGCAACGCGATCTCCACGAAGAAGGCTCCGAACGAGAACCTCGGTCGCGAGCTGCTCGAGCTGCACACCGTCGGACGCACGTCCGGCTACACCGAGGACGACGTGAAGAGCTCGGCGCGGATCCTCACCGGGTACCGCGTCGACGAGTGGAACACCTGGAACGTCTGGTACGACGCCAACGCCCACTGGGTCGGCCCGGTGACCGTGCTCGGCTTCAGCGACGCCAACGCCGCGGCGGACGGGCGAACCGTGACCGCGGCGTACCTGCACTACCTGGCCCACCACCCCGCAACGGCGCGACGGATCGCCTGGAAGCTGGCCGTGCGCTTCGTCTCCGACGACCCGTCCGCGCAGCTGGTCGACCACCTCGCACAGGTGTACCTCGCCAACGACACCGCGATCGTGCCGGTGCTGCGGGCGCTGGTCGTCTCCGACGAGTTCCTCGGCTCCGCCGGAGCGAAGGTGCGTACGCCGGACGAGGACGTCGTCGCGACGTACCGGGCGCTCGGCGTACAGGTCCTGGCGCCGACCGCAGGCGGCTCGGCGGCGAACGCGATGCTGTGGCAGTGCAGTGACATCGGCCTGCGCCCGTTCGGCTGGACCAGGCCCGACGGCCGGCCCGACCAGGCCGAGGCCTGGTCGTCGGTGTCACGGATGCTGAACTCCTTCGACGTGCACTACACGATGTCCGGCGGCTGGTGGCCGACGCAGGACGCGGTGTACCGCACCCCGGTGTCGTGGCTGCCCGCGGCGAGCGTGCGCTTCGACGAGCTCGTCGACCATCTGTCCCGCACCCTGCTCGGGAGCCCGGCCTCCGCACTGATCCAGACCGCGGCCGCTCAGGCCACCGGACTCGCTCCGGACACCGTGATCACGGCGACCCACGCCCTCGTCCGGTGGGAGATGCCTCGGCTGCTCACCGTGTTCCTCGACTCCCCGACCCACTTCACGAGGTGAGCGCGATGGCCCTCCCCGATCCGACGTCGGCCTCGTGCTGCGAGGAGTACGCCGGCCTGTCGCGCCGCGGCCTGCTCAAGGGGCTGGTCGGTGCCGGAGCCGCCACGGCCTTCTTCGGGACCACGTTCACCCAGACGGCGTACGCCGCCACGCAGTCGGCCGACCAGGTCCTGGTCGTGCTGTCCCTGCGAGGTGCCGCCGACGGGCTCTCGCTGGTCGTGCCGCACGCGGACCCGGCGTACTACACGGCCCGCCCGCGGATCGCGATCCCGAAGGCCTCGCTGCTCGCCCAGGACGCGTTCTTCGGGCTGCACCCGTCGCTCGCGCCGCTGGTGCCGATGTGGAACGCCGGCAAAGTGGCCGCGGTGCACGCGACCGGCCTGCCGGTGGCGAACCGGTCGCACTTCGCCGCGATGGAGGAGCTCGAGGACGCCGACCCCGGCTCGACCGCCCGCGTCGGCTGGATCAACCGGTTGATCGGCACCGACAGCTACACCAACCCGCTGCAGGCGATCGGGATGGGCTTGTCGACGCCGATCACCGCCATGTACGGCCCAGAAGCCACCGTGACGACGGCCGGTGTGGACGCCATGGTGCTCTCCGGAGCCGACCAGTGGGACACCGAGGGGCGGCGCCCGCTGTCGCTCGGCACGCTGTGGAGCGACGCGCCCGGCGCCGTGGGCCAGGGCGGCCGCGCCGCCTTGGGTGCGGTCGCCGACTTCGCGCCCGCCAGGGCGATCTCCGCGACCCCGGCGAACGGGGCCACCTACTCCGACGACGACCTCGGCCGTGCGCTCGCCGACACCGCGCGGACGATCAAGGCCGACATCGGGGCCGAGGTGATCAGCGTCGACCACGACGGCGGCTGGGACATGCACGCCAACCTCGGCACGCTCAGCTGGGGCACGATGCTGCGAGCGGCCGGCGCTCTGGCGACCTCGCTGGCGGCGTTCTTCACCGACCTCGGCCCGCTCGGAGACAAGGTCACCGTGGTGACGATCTCGGAGTTCGGCCGGCGGGTGCGGGAGAACGCCAACTACGGGCTCGACCACGGCCACGGCAACGTGATGTTCCTGCTCGGCGCCGGCGTACGCGGTGGGTACCACGGCACCTGGCCGGGGCTGGTCGACAGCCTCGACGCGGACCTCAACGTCACCACCGACTACCGCAGCGTCCTCGCCGAGCTGGTGACCAAGCGGCTCGGCCGGTCGGTCGCGACGGTGTTCCCCGGCTTCACACCGGAGACGGTCGGGGCGGTCGCCTGAGGACTGTCCGCACCCAGGCTCCCCCGCGGGAGCGGGCCTCGCGCCGCGCTCCTAAGGCAGTCGGACGGGACGCAGGCCGGATCTAGGGCACTCGTCCGATGTGCCGGGCTACCTCAGGGGACGAACCTCGGAGCATGAACACGACCGACATGTACCGGGCAGAGATCGCCTACCGGCGCGAGCACATGCGACCGGACGCCCAGCAGGTGCGGATGTGGCGCCTGCTGTGGTCCACGCGGCCGAACGCGCGCTGACCCACAAACCGTGAGCGATCTGTCCGCCCCCTCCGTCATGATGGGGGACGTGCCCCTGCCTGTCTCCCCCGGCGACGCGCGGACCCTGATCGGCCGACAAGACGAGCTCGACGAGCTGGTGTCCCTCGTCGGCATCCGCACGCCCGACGCCCCGCCGTCGTGCCGGGCGGTGCTGCTCGCCGGGGACGCCGGCGTCGGCAAGACCCGTCTGCTCACCGAGCTGCGCGACGTCGCCTTCACCGAGGGCTGGCAGGTCGTCGCCGGCCACTGCCTGGACTTCGGCGACAGCGCCCTGCCCTACCTGCCGTTCTCGGAGGTGATGGGCCGGCTCACCACCGACTTCCCCGAGCTGATCGAGACGATCACCGGCGAGCGACCGGTGCTGCGCGCCCTGCAGCCGGGCCGGCGCATGATGCAGGGCGCCGAGCAGGACGCCTCTGCCGCCGTCGGTCGGGCCGACCTCTTCGACGCGGTGGTGGCGCTGTTCGAGGCGATGTCGAAGGTGGCGCCGCTGCTGCTGGTGATCGAGGACGTCCACTGGGCCGACACCTCCACCCGTGACCTGCTCAGCTTCCTGTTCTCCCGGCCCTGCGACGGCCGGGTCGCGATCATCGCGTCGTACCGCTCCGACGACATGCACCGGAGGCACCCCCTGCGACGCGCGACCGCGGAGTGGAGCCGCATCCCGGGCATCGCCCGCATGCAGCTCGAGCCGCTTCCCCCGCGCGCCGTGCGGTCCCTGGTCAAGCAGCTCCACCCGGAGCCCCTGCGCGAGAGCGCCGTGGCCGGCATCGTCGCGCGCGCCGAGGGCAACGCGTTCTTCGTCGAGGAGCTCGTCGGGGCCGCGTGGATGTCCCGCGGTGTCCCCGACGACCTCGCCGAGCTGCTCCTGGTGCGTCTCGACCGGCTCAGCGAGACCGCCCAGCAGGTCGTCCGGGCGGCGTCGGTCTCGGGCCGACGGGTGTCCCACGCCCTGCTGACGGAGGTCGCCGGCGTCGGCTCGGCCGAGCTCGACCAGTCGGTGCGCGAGGCCGTCGAGCTCAACGTGCTGGTCCCGACCAGCAACGACTACTACCGCTTCCGGCACGCGCTGCTGGCCGAGGCGGTGTACGACGACCTGCTGCCCGGCGAGCGGGTCCGGCTGCACGCGGCGTACGTCGACGCGCTCGCCTCCGGTCGTGCCAACGGCACCGCTGCCGAGCTGGCGCGCCATGCCCGGGCCGCCCGCGACCTGGTCACCGCGGTCGACGCCAGCATCCGGGCCGGCGACGAGGCGATGGCGGTCGGCGGTCCCGACGAGGCGGCCGACCACTACCAGACGGCGTTGGAGCTGCTGTCGGACCCGGCAGCGCGCGAGAAGGTGCCGGTCGACATCGGACTGCTCGGCTCCCGCGCGGCGAACGCGCTGATCGCGTCGGGGCGGGCGATGCGGGCGATCTCGGTGCTCCGTGAGCTCCTCGACGGGCTCAGCGACGACTGGCCGGTCGAGCAGCGCGGCCGGCTGCTGGTGGCGATGGCCAACGCCGTCATGGTCGACGAGAACCGCCTGGACCCGCTCGAGTTCACCAACGCCGCGTTCGAGCTCGTGCCCGACCAGCCGACCCCGCTGCGGGCCCTGCTGCTCTCGGTGCACGCCCGCGCCCACGCGTTCCACGACAACGTCGACCAGGCCCGCGAGTACGGCGCCGAGGCGCTCACGCTCGCCGAGACCCAGGACCTCCCGAGGATCGCCGCTGACGTCCTCACCACGCTGGCCAGCCTCGGCGCGAGGGATCCCGAGGACGTCCGCTCCGGGCTCGAGGAAGCCGTCCGCCGGGCGACGGAGGCGGGCGTCCACAACGCCGAGCTGCGCTCGCGCTACCTGCTCGGCCGGTGGTACCAGGACCGCGCCCGCTTCGGCCCCGCGGTCGAGAGCTTCGCGAAGTCCGCGGCGCGTGCGGCCGAGGTCGGCCAGCCCTGGGCTCCGTTCGGCTTCGACAGCAGGCTGCTGCAGGCGCAGATCGCCACGATCACCGGTGACTACGACGAGGCGCTCCGACTGGCCGACGTGAGTGGCCAGGCGCCGCCGGCCGTCGCCGAGACGTTGCTGGCCGGGATCACCATGACCGTGCGCGCGGCGCGGGGCGACCAGCGAGTGATGGCGCTGGTCCCGCAGGTCCGGCCGCACTGGCACAAGGAGGGCCTGATCCCGATCACGATCGGCCCGGCGCTGATCGAGCTGTACGCCGACGCCGGCGACATCGACGAGGTGCTCGCCGAGCACGACCGCGTGGTCGAGGCGATGAGCGTGATGTGGCGCGAGTTCTTCCACGCCCGCGTCCGGCTCGGCGCCGTCACGATCGGCGCGCTGGCGGGCCTGGTCGGGACGCTGTCGACGGTCGAGCGCGACCGGATCGCGGCCGAGGCGGCGCGCGTGCTCGAAGGCGCACGCCGGACATTGGCGCTCCAGGCTGAGGAGGCCACCCACTGGGGGCCCGAGGGCATGGCCTGGGCAGCGCGCCTGTCCGCCGAGCACCTCCGCTTCCGCTGGCTCGCCGGGGTCGACTCCCCGGAGGAGCCGACCCTGATCGAGGCCTGGCGCAACGCCCTCTCC
>DATAKN010000057.1:0-4561 GCA_036261595.1 Marmoricola sp. | reverse complement strand
CCACGATGTCGACGTGGTCGAACGGATGGATCAGCACGGCGCCGGTCCGCTCCGCGAACGTCGTCGCCTCGGCCAGGGCGTCCTCGAGGTAGCGGCCGTGGAAGACCACCTCGGCGCCGTACCCCCGGGTCGCCTTCTCCTTGGGGATCGGGGCGCCCTCGGGCATGAACACCGTGGACTTGATCCCAAGGAGCTGCGCCGCGAGCGCCACCCCCTGCGCGTGGTTGCCGGCGGACGCGGCGACCACGCCGTGGGCCCGCTCCTCCGGCGAGAGCCGGGAGATGCGCACGTAGGCGCCGCGGATCTTGAACGAACCGGTGCGCTGGAGGTTCTCGCACTTGAGCAGCACCGGTCCGCCAACCGACGCGGACAACCAGCGGGACTCCTCCATCGGCGTCCTGATCGCGACGTCGCGCAACAGGTCCGCGGCGGCCTCGACCTGGGCCAAAGTCATTGCATTCACGAGCGCTCTCCCTGACTCTCGGCTGCCAGCTGCGGGTCGGCCGAGGAATCCTCAGCCGCTGCCTCCTCCGCCGACTCCCCGACGTCGGTCCACGCCGCCAGGTGCTGCACCACCGCGTTGAGCGCCGCCGCGAGCGGTACGGCGACCAGCGCTCCGACGATCCCCGCGACGATCGCCCCGGTGGCGATCGCGAGGATCACGCCGAGCGGATGCACCGACACGAAGCGGCCCATCAGGAACGGCTGCAGCACGTGGGCCTCGATCTGCTGGACGATCACCACGCCGGCGAGCATCAGCAGCGCCACGACCGGTCCCTGCGCGACCAGCGCCACGAGCACCGCCACGGTGCCCGACATGAACGCACCGACCAGGGGGATGAAGGCGCCGATGAACACCAGGACGCCGATGGCGCTGACCAGCGGCACGTGCAGGATCAGGGCCGCGACCATGATCCCGATCGCGTCCGTGCCGGCGACCAGCACGGTCGCCCGCACGAACTGGGTCAGCGACACCCAGGCCACGCGGCCCGACGAGTCGGCCCGGGCGCGGGCCGCCCTGGGGAAGATCCGCACGACCCAGGCCCAGATGAGGTGGCCGTCGGCGAGGAAGAAGTACGTCGAGAACAAGATGATGAAGAAGCCGGCGAGGATGTGGCTCAGCGCGGTGCCGACCTCGGTGGCCCGACTGCCGAGGTGCTTGCCCTGGGTCTGGATCCAGTCCTGGGCGTTGCCGATCCAGGTGTTGATCTGCGAGTCGCTGGCGTGCAGCGGCCCTTTCTGCAACCAGTGCTCGATCTCGCCGAGACCGCCGGACACCTTCTCCGAGAGCTGGTCGGCGCTCGAGGCGATCTGCTGGCCGACGAACGTGAGCAGCAGCGCGATCACCGCGAGGCCGCCGACGACCACGAGGAACGCTGCGAGCTTGCGCGGGACGTAGGCACGCTCGAGGAGATCGACCAACGGCGCCACACCGGCGGCGACGAACAGAGCGATGACCACCGGGAACACGACGACCACGAAGTACTGCAGCGTCCACAGCAGCATCAGCAGCGCGACGCTGATCACGATGAACCGCCACGCCCACGCGGCGGCCAGGTCGTAGGCCCACGGCACCTGCGCGCGGGAGAAGTTCGAGGGCCCGGTCTCGATCACGGGCGCCTCCCGCCGCCGCGCCTCGCGCACCTGCTCCCAGCGGGGGGTGATCTGCTGGAGCAGCCTGCGGCGGAGCCGTTCCTCGGCCTCGTGCTCGGACTCCTGCTCGGCCTCGGCCCGCGCCTCCGCCTCCGCGTCCTCGCGCGCATGGCGATCGCGCCAGCCCTCTCCCCTGCCCCGCTTCATCGCCACGCCGACAGGCTATTGCAGAGCAGTCGACGCGCCCCGTCGCGCGCGCTGGCGTCACCGAGTCCGAGGAGGCCGGCAGCAGCGAGCACGTAGTCCGCGTCCACGACGATCCGCGGGCTGTGGGGCAGCTGCCAGCCGTCCGGGTCCCGTCCGGTCGCCGCGCCGAGGATCCGGTGCGCCACCGCCGGTTCGGCGGCGCGCAGCACCCCGCCGGAGCCGACCAGGAGGTCGACCGCGCGCAGGTCCTTGCCGGTGCGCTCGACGACCCGCCCCTCCGGGGAGAGCACGACCCGGGACCGGCCGGCGTGACGTCGTACGGCGAGCACGGTGGCGGCGGTCGCGATCGCCTCGTCGCCGGCGCGGCCCTGCTCGTCGCCGGGCAGGTACGCCGGGTCGGCGGCCCGGCGTACGGCTTCGGGTGGGACGGCGAGCCCGGCCTCCGCGGCGGCGGCTGCGGTCGTCTGCGCGCTCCACCGCATGCCGAGGTCACCCTCCACCGTCCGCGTGACGGGTGTCGTGGCGACCACCTCGCGCGAGAGCCCCGACTCCTCCGGGTCCAGCACCACGACCGAGTGCACGTCGGTCGTCGCCCCGCCGACGTCCACGACGACCACGCCCGACCCGGGTGCGGTCGAGCCCAGCTCGTCCGCGAGGAGCTCGACCCCGGCGAGGACGACGTCCGGCGTCGCGCCGACCACCATCGACTCGAACGTGCGACCTGCGTGCGTCGTACGGGTGCTCAGGTGCTTGCCGCCGATGACGTGGCTGAGGAACACCTCCCGGATCGCACGGCGAGCGGACTCCGGCGCCAGCACCCCGATCCGGGGCACCACGTTGTCGGCGAAGACGTGGGGCGTTCGCGACCGTCCCAGGCTCGCACCGACGGCCGAGCGTGCCTCGACGTCACCGGCGACCACGACGGGGCCCGTCCAGCGCGCGCGGGACAGCACGTCTGCGTCGTGGAGCAGCGTCTCGGAGTTGCCACCGTCGGTGCCGCCGACGAGCAGCACCACGTCCGCCGCGACCGACACCAGGGTGGCGAGCTTGTCGTCGTCGAGACCGCCGTCCAGGACGAGGACGACCTTGCCACCGCTGGACAGCGCGACCCGGCGACCGGCCTCGGCGGTCACGAGGGCTTCGTTGCCGACCACGGCGATCCGCAGGCCTCCGCCGGCGGAGGAGCAGGCCCGTGCCGGCGCGTCCGCGACGCCGGGGTGCTCGGCCTCGAGCGCGGCCACACAGGCGTCGTACCCGTCGAGCACGTCGCCTTCCCCGGCCGGCCCCGGAAGCGTCGTCGGGTGCTGGGCGGTCGCCACCAGCTCACCGGCGTGGACGTCGACCAGCGCGACCTTGGTGAACGTCGAGCCGAAGTCGGCGCACAACACCCAGCGCTCGCCTGCGGTCGTGCCCATCAGGCGACGTGGATCACGACGTACGCCGCGGCGACCAGCAGGCACAGGGTCAGGCCGAAGGTGATCGCAATCGGGGCGTGGCCGCTGGGAAGGGCACTTCCTTCGCGGATCGCCCGGTCGGCGGCCCGGTAGCGCTCGTAGCCACCGACCGCGGCCACGCCCCCGCTGGCCAGCAGGATCGCAGCGAGCAGAACCGAGATCGCCTTGTTGTCGAGGAAGTGCACGACCGCGACTGCGGCGGCGATGAGGCCGATCGCGGTGCGTTGGTAGGCGAGCAGGGTGCGCTCGTTGGCCAGGCTGAACCGGATATCCGGCTCCTGCTCGTCAGCCAAGGCTTCGCTCGAGGTCGGCCAGCAGGTCGTCCACCGTCTCGATGCCGACGCTCAGCCGGATCAGGTCGGCGGGCACCTCCAGGTCGGTGCCGGCCACGCTGGCGTGGGTCATCCGCCCCGGGTGCTCGATCAGCGACTCGACGCCGCCGAGCGACTCGCCCAGGGTGAACACCTCGGCCCGGGCGCACACGTCGAGAGCGTGCTCCTCACCACCCTGCACACGGAAGGACACGATCCCGCCGTACCGCTTCATCTGCCTCGACGCCACAGCGTGACCGGGGTGGCTCTCGAGGCCGGGGTAGATCACGTCGGCGACCCGGGGATGGTGGACGAGGTAGTCGACGATCTTCTCGGCGTTGTCACAGTGCCGGTCCATGCGCACGCCGAGGGTCTTCAGCCCGCGCAGCACGAGCCAGGCGTCGAACGGGCCCGCCACCGCACCCATGGCGTTCTGGTGGAAGCCGATCTGGTCGGCGATCTCGAGGTCGCGCACGACGAGCGCACCGCCGACGACGTCGGAGTGGCCGCCGCAGTACTTGGTGGTCGAGTGCACCACCACGTCGGCGCCCAGCGTGAGCGGTTGCTGGAGGTACGGCGAGGCGAAGGTGTTGTCGACCACGAGCAGCGCGCCGGCGTCGTGCGCGACCGCGGCGAGCGCCTCGATGTCGCCGACGTTGAGCAGCGGGTTGGTGGGAGTCTCGACCCAGACCAGCTTCGTCTGACCCGGCCGGATCGCCGCCCGCACCGCGTCGACGTCGGACACCGGGGCCGGGCTGTGCTCGAGCCCCCACGGCCGGGCGACCTTGTCGATCAGGCGGAAGGTGCCGCCGTACGCGTCGTCCGGGATGACCAGGTGGTCGCCGGGGCTCATCACCGAGCGCAGCAGCGTGTCCTCGGCCGCGAGGCCGGACGCGAACGCGAACCCGCGCTCGCCCTCCTCCAGGGCGGCGAGGTTGCCCTCGAGGGCGGTACGGGTCGGGTTGCCGGAGCGGCTGTACTCGTAGCCGCCGCGCA
>DATAKN010000054.1:0-3753 GCA_036261595.1 Marmoricola sp. | reverse complement strand
TCGGCTCGGTGTCGCTCGGGCTCGACCAGGCCGACCAGTTCCTCGACCGGCCCGAGGCGATCTCGGCCTCGCAGCGGCTGGCCGAGTCGTTACCCGCAGGCATCGCCGACCCCACCCAGGTGGTCACGGCCGACGACCCCGACCGGGTGCTCGACACCGTTCGCCGTACGGCGGGCGTGGAGTCCGCGCAGGTCACCCAGTCCGGCGGCGGCGTCAGCGTCATCAACGCGGTGCTGGCGGGCGGCAGCGGGGAGAACGACGCGACCGTCGAGCGGCTGCGTGACGACCTTCAGGCGTTCGGCGACACCCACGTCACCGGGTCGCAGGCGCAGGCCATCGACGAGCGGCACGCCCAGGACCGGGACCTGCTGCTGATCGTGCCGATCATCCTCGCCCTGGTGCTGGCCGGCCTGGTGCTGCTGCTGCGGTCCGTGGTCGCGCCGGTGCTCCTCGTGGCGACCGTCGTCGCGACGTACCTCGCCGCGATGGGCGCATCCTGGTGGCTGTTCACCGGACCCCTCGGGTTCGGCGCGATGGACGGCGGCGTCCCGCTGCTCGCGTTCCTGTTCCTGGTGGCGCTCGGCGTCGACTACAACATCTTCCTGGTCACCCGGGCCCGCGAGGAGCACGCCGAGGCCGGGTCGCGCGGCGGCATGCTGCGGGCGCTGTCGGCGACCGGCGGCGTGATCACCAGCGCCGGCATCCTGCTCGCCGCGGTGTTCGCCGTGCTCGGGGTGCTGCCGCTGGTGGTGCTCGCCCAGCTCGGCACGGTCATCTGCGTCGGCGTGCTGCTCGACACCCTGGTCGTGCGGACGCTGCTGGTGCCGGCCCTGGCACTGGTGCTCGGCGACCGGTTCTGGTGGCCGCGGAGGTGACCCTCAGGTCCCGCGGATGGCGGCGGCCACGGCCTTCGGCACGTCGGGGTGGAACACCGACGGGATGATGAAGTTCGGGTTGAGCTCGTCGTCCTTGACCACGTGCGCGATCGCCTCCGCGGCGCGCAGCAGCATGTCGATGGTGACCTCGCTGGCACGGGCATCGAGCAGCCCGCGGAACACGCCCGGGAACGCGAGCACGTTGTTGATCTGGTTCGGGTAGTCGGACCGGCCGCTGGCGACCACCGCGGCGTACCGGTCCGCCTCCGCCGGGTCCACCTCCGGGTCCGGGTTGGCCAGCGCGAACACGACCGCGTCGTCGGCCATCTCCTTGATCCACACCGCGTCGAGCACGCCGGGCGCGCTGACGCCGACGAACACGTCGGCGCCGGCCAGCGCGGTCTGGAGGCTGCCGCGCACCCGGCGCGGGTTGGTGACCGCTGCGAGCTGGCGGTGCACGGTCGAGAGGCTGTCGTCGTCGGCCGAGATGGCGCCGTTGCGGTCGACCACGACGACGTCGGTGACGCCGGCCGCGAGCAGCAGCGTGACGATCGCCGTACCCGCGGCGCCACCGCCGGCGACGACGACCCGGACCTTGGTGAGGTCCTTCTTCACGACCCGCAGCGCGTTGGTCAGCGCGGCCAGCACCACGATCGCGGTGCCGTGCTGGTCGTCGTGGAACACCGGGATGTCGAGGCGCTCGCGCAGCCGCCGCTCGATCTCGAAGCAGCGCGGGGCGGCGATGTCCTCGAGGTTGATGCCGCCGAACCCGGGCGCGATCATCTCGACCGCCCGGACGATCTCGTCGGTGTCCTGGGAGGCCAGGCCGATCGGCCAGGCGTCGATGTTCGCGAACCGCTTGAACAGCGCTGCCTTGCCCTCCATCACCGGCAGCGCGGCGCCGGGGCCGAGGTTGCCGAGGCCGAGCACCGCGGAGCCGTCGGTCACCACCGCGACCGAGTTGCCCTTCACCGTCAGTCGCGGGATGTCCTCGGGGTGCTCGGCGAGCGCCAGGCTGACCCGGCCGACGCCGGGCGTGTAGGCCATCGACAGGTCGTCACGGTTGCGCAGCGGCACCTTCGAGGTCACCTCGATCTTGCCGCCGATGTGCAGCAGGAAGGTCCGGTCGCTGACCCGGAACACCTCGACGCCGTCGACCGCGTCGACCGCCTGCTCGAGCAGCTTCGCGTGGTCGGCGTCGCTGGCCGAGCAGGTGACGTCGACGACCACCCGGTCGTGGCCGGACTCCGCGACGTCGATCGCGGTCGCCACCGCCCCCACGATGCCGTGGTCGGGCGCCGTGTGCAGGCGCATGGTGATCGAGTACGACGAGGTCGTGGCGGCGGCCATGCCTCGACCCTCCCCCCAGCGGTCGGTTACCGGCAAGTCGGGGGCGCCTCAGCGGTACTTGTCGTGTGGAACCCGACCGACACGCCGTTGCGCAACGGCGTGTCGCGCGGGTTTCCCCGGGCGGGCTCTAGGTCCCAGTGCAACACCTTGAGATGTGGAGGTGTTGCGGTGCCGCATGGTGTGGAGGTCTTGGGCGCGGCTCGGGAGGTGTTTTGGGCGGCTGTTCGGGCTGGGACGCATCCGGATGCTGCCGCGGTCGAGGCGGGCGTGTCGGTCGGTGCGGGACGGCGGTGGCTGGCCGATCGTGGCGGGGTGATTCCTCCACGGTCGCGGGCCGGTGATCCCCGATGCCGTTATCACCGGCTGACCTTCGAGCAGCGAGAGACGATTGGGCTGATGCTGGCCGCGGGCAGCACCGACGCGCAGATCGCCGGGGTGGTGGGCTGTGCTCGCAGCACGGTGTGGCGTGAGCGGCGTCGGCACAGTAACCGGGATGGCAGTTATCGTCCTTCCACGGCACAGAAGAGGGCCGAGCAGACCGCGAGGACCTCGCACGCCAAGCCTGCCAAGCTGAGTGTGCCGGGGCCGCTGCGTGAGTACGTCATCGACGGGCTCGAGCAGGAGTGGTCGCCACAGGAGATCGCGAACAGGATCGCCATGGACCATCCCGAGGACCCGACGATGCGGGTGTGTGCCGAGACGATCTACCAGTCGCTGTTCGTCCAGGCCCGTGGTGGGCTCAAGCGTGAGCTGACCGTGCACCTGCGCTCGCGGCGCGAGCAACGCAAGCCCCGGGCGCGCTCACGCGGTGATGAGCGGCGCGGGAAGCTGGTGGGCACCATCCCGATCAGCCAGCGGCCCGCCGAGGCCAACGACCGGGCGGTACCGGGTCACTGGGAAGGCGACCTGATCATGGGCCGCGACAACGGCTCGGCGATCGGCACCCTGGTCGAGCGGGCCTCGCGGTTCACGATGCTGGTCCACCTGCCCGGCCGGCACACCGCCGAAGCCTTCTACGAGGCGATCGTGCCGGTCATCGAGTCGCTGCCGGTGCAGCTGCGGCGTTCGCTGACCTGGGACAACGGCAAGGAGATGGCCCAGCACCGCAAGATCACCATCGCCACCGGGCTGGACATCTACTTCGCCGACCCTCAATCGCCGTGGCAGCGAGGCTCGAACGAGAACACCAACGGGCTGCTACGCCAGTACTTCCCCAAGGGCATCAGCCTGCGCCAGTTCGACCCCGACCACCTCGCCGCCGTCGCTGCCCGACTCAACGGACGCCCCCGCAAGACCCTGACGTGGCACACTCCGGCCGAGGAGCTCAACAAGATGTTGGGCTACCCCTTCGAACCACAGGTGTTGCACTAGCGACTAGAGCCCGCCCGGGGAATCTCGCACTTCTCGGGCGAAACTTCGCCCCAGAAGTGCAGGGATCGCCCGTGAAGTCCGCGGCCAATCACGGCTCCGGCCCGGCCCGGCAACCGCATCCGCAGCCCGAGCGCGCACTGGAACGATCACATCGTGG
>DATAKN010000052.1:0-3410 GCA_036261595.1 Marmoricola sp. | reverse complement strand
ATCGCCGCGATCACCTGGTGACGCCAACGGCGGTCCTGCCCGAGCGAGAGCACGTCGTTGGTGAGGTCGTACCGCTTCGCGACGTCGTCGAACATCGCCTGTACCTCGGCGGGCTTCTTGTCCAGGTCAGCGCGGGTCACGCGGGACACCCTATGTGGCAGCGGCACCTGCGCGGGCAGCAGCCGGCGGCCCGCCCGGCCCGATCCGGACGGACCGCCACCGAGGCGGATCGGCTCAGCGGCCGGCCGCTCCGACCCGGTGCCGGGCCTCGACGGGTCGAGGCTCCGGCGTGCTCCGGCCGAGGAGCACGTGGTGGGTCGTCGAGACGGCCCACAGCACCACCGTGACGGCGATCAGGCCGCTCAGCGCAAGGCCCTCCGAGTTCAGCAGCACCACGATGCCGGACCCGAGAGCACCCAGGCCCAGCACCGCCGTGACCACCAGGTAGGCCCTGTTGCCGTGCACCAACTCGTCGAAGCCGGGGACCACGGCGTACGCCGAGGCGACGAAGCCCAGGACGAGGACGCCGACCGCGGTCGCCCGCGCGCCATCCATGCCCGGCAAGGCCAGGTCAACCGCCCAGAGCAGGTACAGCACCGCAGCCAGTGCGACCGCGGCCGTCGCGACGAGGTCCTTCCTCGCGATGTGCATCGCTCCTCCCTTCGAGGTCGCTCGAGGTGACCCCGGCGCCGGATCAGGACAACCGGTGCATCTCGCGCTGGATGTCCTCCTCGGTCACCTCGCGCCGGTAGAACACCTCCCAGGCGTCCAGGAACAGGAACACGCCCCAGATCGCCATGACCCAGGCCGGCCAGAAGTAGCCGAACCCGGACACCGCCCAGATGCCGACGAGGAAGGCGTTGATCACGAGGTAACCCATGAGGTCACCGCGGAACTTGCGCTTCCGCATCGCACGGGCCTTGGCCTGCTCATACAGCGACTTCGGCTGCGTCGACTGTGTCGTCACGTCGCCACCTCCTCTCCGCACTCTCTCCTTCATCGTCCGTCCCTGCGCGAGAGGGCGGTAGAGGCGATGGCCTCGAGGGCGGCGGCCGCCGGTCACGACCTGATGCAACCTTTCCGGCTTCCGGTGCGTCGAGAGGGGCAAGAAGATACCGAGGCGGCAGGATGTGGCGAGTGAGTACTACAGTGAAGCGTGGGGCCACTGTGACGAGGTTTCTCGTCGTGCTGGTGGCCATCAGCGGTCTCGGGTTCGGTGTCGCCTCTCTCTCCAGTGCCTACGGCTCGCCGGAGTCCACGCACCGCACGACGCACGTGCAGCCCGCCATCACGGCAACGCCGACTCCCCAGCCGACGCCCACGCCGACCGTCGCGCCGACGCCGCAGGTGCTGCCGGCGTCCGAGCCGCTCACCCCGGATCCGGCCCTGCTGAAGCAGGGTGACACCGGGCCCAGGGTGCGGGTGGTGCAGGCCCGGCTGCGCCAGCTCGGCTGGTACGCCGGCACGGTGACCAACCGCTACAACCCCCGCACGACCGCCGCGGTGCGCGGGTTCCAGGTGAAGCGGAAGCTGCCGGTCACCGGCTCGCTCGACCGCCCGACCCTGCAACGGCTTCGCGCGATGACGCACCGGCCGACGCGCGACGAGCTGGCCAACCGCACGGTCTCCGGCCAGGGCGGTGGTGGCGCCTGGACGACGGCAGCGCTCGACTCGCGCTGTCGCACCGGTCGGGTGCTCTGCGTCGACAAGACGAGTCGGACCATCCGCTGGGTGGTCGGCGGCGAGGTGCGCAAGACCATGGCGGTGCGGTTCGGGGCGGCGTACACGCCGACGCGGGAAGGGGTCTTCCACGTCACCTTCAAGTCCCGGGACCACGTCTCCACGCTGTACAACACCCCGATGCCGTTCGCGATGTTCTTCAGCGGTGGGCAGGCGGTGCACTACTCGTCCGACTTCGCCGCCCGTGGCTACGCCGGAGCCAGCCACGGCTGCGTGAACGTGCGAGACTACAACGGCATCAAGTGGCTCTTCGACCAGGTGCGGGTGGGCGACAAGGTGGTCATCTACTGGTCCTAGCCCCGTCCGGGGCCACCACCCGGCCGGGCGTAGGCTCCACCTTCGTGACCAGCACTCCGCGCGCCACGACGCAGGCCGTCGCCGGCCGCCTCGTCGCCCGCACGATCGAGGTCCCGGATCCCGGGCCGTTGCTGGAGCTCCTCCCCGATCCGTCCGACGAGCCCGGCCTCACCGCCTGGTTGCGCCGCGGCGAGGGCATCGTCGGCTGGGGTGTCGCCGCCTCCATCCGTACGTCGGGCAACACCCGCTTCGAGGACGCCGTGGACTGGTGGCACGAGGTCTCCTCCGCGGCGGTCGTCCGCGACGACCTGCAGGTGCCCGGCACCGGCCTGGTGTGCCTGGCCAGCTTCGCCTTCGCCGACGAGCCGGGCGACAGCGTGCTGGTCGTGCCCCGCGTGGTCGTGGGCCGGCGCGGCGACCGCACCTGGGTGACGCTCACCGGTGACGACGGACTCGCGCCCGCTCCGACGCTCGAGCCGCAGCCCGAACCGCGTGCGCCCGGCAACGTCGTCTTCACCGACGGCGACGTCGGCAGCGCCGCGTGGGAGGCGATCGTCGCGCACGCGGTCGGCCGGATCAACGCCGGCGAGCTGGAGAAGGTCGTGCTCGCCCGCGACCTGATCGCCACCACGGACGAGCAGCTGGACGTGCGCTGGCCGTTGCGCCGGCTGGGTGCTGCCTACGAGATGTGCTGGACCTTCCACGTCGACGGCCTCTTCGGCGCCACCCCCGAGCTGCTCGTCCGGCGCGAACGCGGTCTGGTCACGTCCCGGGTGCTGGCCGGCACGATCCGGCGTACCGGCGACGACGAGCGCGACCTCGCGCTGGCCGCGACGCTGGCCCGCTCGTCGAAGGACCTCGAGGAGCACGAGTACGCCGTGCGCTCGGTCGCCGAGGCGTTCGCCCCGCACTGCAGCTCGATGAACGTGCCCGAGGCACCGTTCGTGCTGCACCTGCCCAACGTCATGCACCTCGCGACGGACGTCGCCGGCGTCGTGCCCGACACCGATGGCTCCACGGTGCTCGAGCTCGCCGCCGCCCTGCACCCCTCCGCCGCGGTCGGTGGCACGCCGACGAAGGTCGCGGTGGAGATGATCAGCGAGATCGAGGGCATGGACCGCGGCCGCTACGCCGGCCCGGTCGGCTGGATGGACGCGCACGGGGACGGCGAGTTCGGCATCGCCCTGCGCTCGGCGGAGTACGCCGGCACGCGGGTGCGGCTGTTCGCGGGCTGCGGCATCGTCGCGGACTCCGACCCCGAGGCCGAGCTCGCGGAAGCCCAGGCGAAGTTCGTCCCCGTCAGGGACGCCCTCACCCGTCCCTGAGGAACATCTGCCCGCTCGGGGAGGTTCGCTTGCCATGGCCACTCTCGC
>DATAKN010000051.1:0-12836 GCA_036261595.1 Marmoricola sp. | reverse complement strand
CCTGGGTGAACCGGTCACCGGTCAGCTGCATGCCGTCCCCGGAGTCACCCGCGAAACGGATGATCACCCGGTCGAGCTGTTGGACCTGCTTGGCCACGCGAAACGCCTTCTTCTCCTCGAGGTGCCGCCGGTGGACGGCCCATGTCCGCTCAGGGCGCCGGTTGGTGTCGCGGCGTCCATCCTAGGGGTCGAACTAGAACGCGTTCTAGTGGATCCCTCCACCCGTCCACGATAGTCGGCGATCCGCGGATCCGGGTGCGATCTCAGCAGCCAAGCGTCCTGGTGATCCGCTTCACCTCGACCCATTTACTATGCAAGAACCTAAATATAGTAAGTTAGATGACTATGAGATCCGACTCGGGTTCGAACACGCAAGGAGTGTGGGACGCAATGACGATCGGGGAGCGGATGCAGAAGTGGTGGCGCGTCACGGCTGTGGCCGCGACCGTCGCGGTGGTCGGGCTGAGTGGCTGTGGCGCCAGTGCGGACGTGGGTCCGCGCGCGGACCTCGACCTGGTCGGGTTCTCGATCCTGGAGCAGCCCAACAGGAGCGTGTTCAAGGACTTCGGCACGACGCCGGACGGCCGGGGTGTGGGCTTCCGGACGTCGTACGGCGCCTCCGGTGACCAGAGCCGATCCGTCGCGTCGGGGCAGAAGGCCGACCTCGTGCACTTCTCCCTCGAGACCGACGTCGCCCGCCTGGTGGACGCCGGCCTGGTCGCCGAGGACTGGAACACCGGCCCGACCAGGGGCATCGCCAGCCAGTCCGTCGTCGTGCTCGTCGTGCGCAAGGGCAATCCGAAGAACATCCGGACGTGGAACGACCTGGTGCGGTCGGACGTCGAGGTCGTCACGCCGAACCCAGGCTCGTCCGGCTCCGCGCGCTGGAACATCCTCGCGGCGTGGGGCTCCGTGATCGCCGACGGCGGCACGGAGGACTCCGCGACGGCGTACCTGACGAAGCTCTTCGACCACACGGTCGCGCTGCCCGGCAGCGCGCGGGAGGCGACCACGGCCTTTCAGAGCGGCACGGGGGACGTGCTGCTCTCCTACGAGAACGAGGCGATCCTCGCCCGCCAGAAGGGGGCTGACTTCGACTACGTGGTTCCCGACGAGACCCTCCTGATCGAGAACCCCGCCGCGGTGACGAAGGACGCCAAGCCGGCCGCGGCGACGTTCCTGCAGTTCCTCGAAAGCAAGCCGGGCCAGCTGGACTACGCGAGGAACGGCTTCCGGCCGCTGGTCGACGTGGGCTCCTTCGAGACCCCCGGCGCCAACGACCCGTCGAACCCGTACCCGGCCCCGGCCAAGCTGCTCACCATCGAGAAGGACTTCGGTGGCTGGGCCGCCGCTGCGCGCAGGTTCTTCGACGAGAACGACGGCATCGTGACCCGGATCCAGGCCGCCACGGGGAAGCAATGACCGTCACGGCCACCGCCCTGTCGCCGACCGCGGGGAGAAGGCGTCGCGCTCCTGCCCCCGGTGCCCTGGGCGCGCCGTCGACGCTCGGGCTCGGCGTCTCGCTGATCTGGTTCAGCGTGCTGGTCCTGATCCCGCTCTCCGCGGTGGTCGTCGCCGCGGCCGGCGGGGGCTGGGCGGAGTTCTGGGCCACGGTGACCAGCTCGCAGACGGCGTCTGCCCTCCGGCTCACCGTGACGCAGGCGGCGCTCGTGACCGCCGTGAACGCGGTGATGGGCACCGCCCTCGCGTGGGTCCTGGTCCGTGACCGGTTCTGGGGCAAGCGTGCCCTCGACGTCGTGATCGACGTACCGTTCGCGTTGCCGACGATCGTGGCGGGTCTGGTGCTGCTCTCGCTCTACGGCCCGCGGTCGCCGGTCGGTGTGAACGTCGCCAACACCCGCGCGGCGGTCTTCCTGGCGCTGGCGTTCGTGACCCTTCCATTCGTCGTCCGGACCACCCAGCCCGTGCTGGAGGCGCTCGAGCGCGACGTCGAGGAGGCTGCCGCCTCACTCGGGGCGAGCCGTCTGACGACCTTCCGCCGGGTGATCCTGCCGGCGCTGGCTCCCGCGATCGCAGCCGGCGCGGCGCTGTCGTTCGCGCGCGGCATCAGCGAGTACGGGTCGCTGGTCCTGCTCTCCGGAAACCTGCCGAACCGCACCGAGGTGGCCTCGGTCCGGGTGCTGGCCTACCTGGAGAACGGCAACCAGGCGGCGGCGGCCTCGGTGGCGTCGATCCTGCTGGTGGTGGCGCTGGCCGTCATCGTCGGCCTCGACCTCGTCCAACGAAGGGTGGCCCGCCGTGGCGCCTGACGACCGGCTGCGTGAGCCACTCCCGGTCCGGGTCGGGCTTCGGGTGCTCACGATCAGCTACCTGTTCCTCCTGGTCGCCTGGCCGACAGCGATGGTGTTCAAGAACGCCCTGGGCGAGGGCTGGTCGACGATGGTCGACTCGCTCACCGATCCCTCCGTGACCCACGCGCTCCAGCTCACGGTCACGATCGCGGTGATTGCCGTGGTGGTGAACCTCGTCTTCGGCGTGACCGTCTCGCTGCTGCTCGTCCGCTACGAGTTCTGGGGCAAGCGCGTGCTGTCGGCCCTGATCGACGTGCCGCTGTCCGTGTCCCCGGTCGTGGTCGGTCTCGCCCTCGTGCTGGTCTACAACGGCCGCACGGGCTGGTTCGGTCCGACGCTGGAGAAGCTCGGCCTGCAGGTCGTGTTCGCCACGCCGGGCATGGTGCTGGCCACCGTCTTCGTCGCGCTGCCGCTGGTGATCCGCGAGATCGTCCCCGTGCTGCAGGAGATCGGCGACGACCAGGAGCAGGCCGCCCGCAGCCTGGGTGCGAACGGCGTCCAGACGTTCTGGCGGATCACCCTGCCGGGCATCCGCTGGGCCGTGGTGTACGGCGTCGTGCTCAGCCTCGCGCGGTCGCTCGGCGAGTTCGGCGCGGTGAAGATCGTCTCCGGCAACGTGGTCGACCAGACCCAGACCGCGACCCTGCTGGTCGAGCAGAAGTACCAGAACTTCGAGCAGGCCTCGGCCTACTCCGTGGCGGCCGTCCTCGCCCTCGCGGCGATGGCCTGCCTCGTCATCGTCTCGATCCTGCGTCCCGAGGAGGACTCATGAGCATCGGCCTCAAGAACGTCACGAAGACCTATCCCTCGGCGACGGGCGGCGACGCGCCGTTCGTGGCTCTCGATGACGTGTCCGTCGACCTGCCGACCGGCCACCTGACGGCCCTTCTGGGTCCGTCGGGTGGCGGCAAGTCCACCCTGCTGCGGATCATCGCGGGACTCGAGACCGCCGACTCGGGAACCGTCACGATCGAGGGTGCCGAGGCGACGCACCTGCCCCCGCAGAAGCGCAATGTGGGCTTCGTCTTCCAGCACTACGCGGCGTTCAAGCACCTGAGCGTGGCCCGCAACGTCGCCTTCGGCCTGGAGATCCGCAAGCGGCCGAAGAACGAGATCCGGCATCGCGTCGACGAGCTCCTCGAGCTGGTGCACCTGACCCAGTTCGCCGACCGGCTCCCGGCCCAGCTGTCCGGGGGCCAGCGCCAGCGGATGGCGCTCGCGCGGGCCCTCGCGGTCGAGCCGAGCGTGCTGCTGCTCGACGAACCGTTCGGCGCGTTGGACGCCAAGGTCCGCAAGGAGCTGCGCGAGTGGCTACGGCGGCTGCATGACGAGGTGCCGGTGACCACGGTGTTCGTCACGCACGACCAGGAGGAGGCGCTCGAGGTCGCCGACGAGATCGTGGTGATCAACGAGGGTCGGATCGAGCAGGTCGGCACGCCCGACCAGCTCTACGACGCCCCCGCCAACGACTTCGTGATGGGGTTCCTCGGGCCGACCACCCGGATCGGCGGGATGCTGTACCGGCCGCACGACCTCGAGGTGTTCACCCATCCGGGTCTCGCCGGATCCCTGCCGGCACGCGTGGTCCGCGAGCTGCGCGTGGGCTTCGAGGTGCGCCTCACCGTCGAGCTGCTGGACGCGGCGAACGAGGAGGTGACGGTGACCGTCACCCGGGCCCATCACCGCGCGCTGGCGCTTCGCCCGGACCAGGACGTCTGGCTCGTGCCGACCTGCGCCTCGTCGGTGCCGGCCACGTCCGCGCGCGGTGAGGCGCGCGGGGTCCCGGTCGCGCGCTGAGCTCACAGACCAGCGACGAAGCTCTCGATCCGCGCGGCCACAACGTCGGGCACCTCGAGCATGGGGAAGTGGCTGAGCGCATCGAGGCGCTCGACGCTGAACCACGGGAGCTCGGCGGCGGCATGCTGCTGGGCAGCCAGGTAGCCGTCGTCGGCCGGCTGGGCGTAGAGGTGCAGGGTCGGGCACGGCACGTCGAGGCGGCCGAGCGCGTCCAGCGGCGCACCGTCGCGGGCGAACGCCGTCGAGATCTCGCGACCGGCGCGGCTCCAGTGCTCGAAGCCGTACGCCGCCATGGAGGCCACGTAGTCGTGGACGGCCGGCGTGGTGACGCCGTCGGTCCACATGCCGAAGAGTGCAGCCCGTACGTCGTGCCAGCCGGTCGGGTCCTGCAGGCCGGCCAGCGCGTCGAGGAATCCCGGCGGCGGGCCGATCGGCATCCAGTCGAGCAGCACCAGGCCGGGGACGCGCTCGGGCCCGAGGCGACGCCGTAGCTCGATCCCGTGCCAGCCGGCGTGCGACAGCGTGACCGGCACGACCCGGTCGACATCGGTCGCATCGAGGAGGGCGACCACGTCGTCCACCTGCGCTGCGGAGTCGAAGTCGCCGGTCTGGTGGGCGTTGCCGCCGTGCCCGCGCAGGTCGTCGACCAGGACCCGGCGGTGTGCGGCGAGCGCCTCGGACATCGGGCCGAAGACGCCGCGGTCGCCGCACCAGCCGGGCAGCAGCAGCACGGTCGGGGTGCCGGCGCCCAGGTCGTCGTACCCGGGCTGGACGGCGGCGGGAGTGCTGGTCATGGGAACTCCTCTCTGATACTGCCCTATGCAGTATGAGGAGAGAGTAGATACTGCACAGGGCACCATGTCAAGATGGAGCATGCCCCGACGCACGACGACGTCCTATGCGCTGCTCGGCCTGCTGGCGCTGCGGTCCTGGACGACCTACGAGCTGGCCAAGCAGGTGCAGCGCAGCCTCAACTGGTTCTGGCCCCGCGCCGAGCGCAAGCTGTACGACGAGCCGAAGCACCTCGTCGCGGCGGGGCTCGCCACCGCCACCTCGGAGTCGACCGGCAAGCGGCCTCGCACCGTCTACTCGATCACTCGCGCGGGACGTCGCGAGCTGGCTGCCTGGCTCGACGAGCCGGCGGCGCCACGGTCGGGGGAGTTCGAGGCGATGGTGAAGGTGTTCTTCGCCGACGCCGGTGACCTCGACCAGCTCCGAACCACGCTGGGCCGGATGGAGGAGGAAGCGCGCGACCGGATCCGGGCGCTGGCGGAGATGGCCGCGCATCCACCGCAGTTCCTGGGGCGCTTGCACATCAGTGCGTTGACGCTGCGGCTCGGGCTCGAGCAGGAGCGCGCCGTGCTGGCCTGGGCGGAGTGGGCCCGCGAGCAGGTCAGCCACTGGCGGTCGACCACCGACTGGGGCGACTGGGATCCGCAGGCTGTCCTCGACCAGCTGGCCGAGTAGCGCACACGCGACGGCGCCCGGGTCGGTCGACCCGGGCGCCGCTGTGACCTGCGGTTGTTGCGTCCCTCCTCAGAGGACCTTGAACCAGGTCGCGTTCGGCGAGCCCAGGCCGGTGACGTCGTCCCAACCCGGGGTGACCGTCAGGCTGCTGTCCTGGTCGAAGGTGCGCACCGAGTAGAGGAGCCCGCCGGAGCCGTCGACCCCGTTGGCGTAGTCGACCCGGACGTTGCCGGCGTCCGGACCCGGTCCGCTGACGTCGGTGAAGGCGTTCGGCGAGCCGTAGATGACCGGGTTCAGCAGGCCCTGACCCTCCGGGTGGTCCTGCAGCGCCAGAGCTGTCATGCCGGCGAAGAGCGGCGATGCGAGGCTGGTGCCGCCGATCCGGTACTCCCCGTACTTCACCTGGTGGTGCGGGAACAGCTGCGTCTGACCGACGAGCATGCCGGTCGTCGGGTCGGCGTCCATGGCCAGGTCGGGCACGGAGCGCTGGGTGCCGGGCAGGCTCGACTGGTAGGCCGGCTTCGGGAAGAGCGCCGACTGGCCGCCGCCCGCGCCGTACATGAAGCCGACGGACGTCCAGCTGGTGCCGTCCGCGGACAGCGAGTACTTCTCGGTGCCCCAGCCGGTCTGCCAGCTGAGCCCGTTGGCCGCCCCGATCGCGGTCGAGGTGCCGCCGACCGCGGTCACGTACGGGTCGGATGCCGGGTAGTCGGTCTGCATGACCCCGCTGTTGGCGAGCTCGTCGCCGTTGTCACCGGAGGAGAACAGGAACGAGATGCCCTGCATCGCGCCCTGCAGGAAGATCTGCTCGTACGCCGCGATGTTGTCGGCCGTCTCGTTGGAGTCCAGGTCGCCCCAGGAGTTGGTGACGATCTTTGCGATGTTCTCGTCGACGACCTGGCCCAGCGTGTCGAGCAGGTCGGCGTCCAGGCAGCTCGCGGCGCCGTAGTAGCGGATGTTCGCGCCCTGCGCCATCGCGTGCACGGCCTCGACGTCCAGGGTCTGCTCGCCCGACCAACCGGCCGGGTCGCACAGGTGGGTGTTGGTCCACCGCTTCGCGACGACCTGGGAGTACTGGCCCCGGGCGTACGGAGCGTCGCCGTTGCGCGCGGCGTACGTGCTGGCGTCGGACTGCATCGTGGTGGAGCCGTAGGCGTCGGTGATCGCCACGGTCACGCCGCTCCCGCTCAACCGCGTGCCGCCCTCGTAGGCACCGCGGAACTGCGAGCCGTTGTAGCCGCACACGGCGTAGGGCAGCGTGGCGCCGTTGAACTTCGGCAACGGCGTGGTGCCGTCAGCCTCGACCGCAGCCGGGACCTGGCCGTAGTAGGCCGAGCACGGGCGGGCGTTGACGAACGCCGACGGGATCGTCGACACCTTCGGCTTGGTCACGTGCGGCGTGGTGTCGATGCCGGACACGGTGAGCACCTTCGAGGCCAGCGCGGCCGGAACGGTCAGCGCCGAGGTGGGCGCCTGGACGGTGGTGCCGTTGTGGACGAACCGACCGATCTGCGTGCCGAAGGCCTTCTCGGCTCCGCCGACGGTGCCGCTCACCGAGAGGTAGCGGCTGCCCGGGGCGACGCCGTCCACGTGCAGGCCGGCGCCGGTGAGCCAACTCCGAACGGCGCTCACGTCGGTGGCCGTCGGGGCGTACGCCGCGCGGTACTGCGCCGGCGTCAGGAAGTGGTGGTACGTCGCGCTGCCGGGCGTCGAGACGGCGAGCGCTGCCTGCTTGAGCGCGTCGAGCCCGCCGTGGGGGGCGAGGTAGACCCGTGCTTGCACGGCGGCCGAGGACTTCGCCGCACCGAGGTGGTCGGCGTGGGCGAGCCACTGCGGCTTCGTGTGCGGAACAGCCTTGCGCCCGTCGGCCTGGGCGGCCTGGGCTGGGCCTCCGGCCGCGAGCGCGGCAGCGACGAGTGTCGCGCCGGCGACCAGGGTGGCACTGATCTTGCGAGAGAGCATGAAGCGTCCTCCGAGTGAACGTCCCGGGTGGGGAACCTGGGTGGCGCCGAGCTGGCGGTGCCTCAATCTCGCAAATCACCGGTCCGGGCGCCAGAGGGCAGGGCCGGGAATTTTCCTCCGCGTGCGGTCAGCGCTCGCAGTGTGCCTTCAGCGCCTCCGCGTGCCGCCGGAAACCGTCCGCGACGCGCGCCGGACCGGCCAGAGGCACGAGCGGGCCGGAGAACTCTTCGACCGTCTCGTAGACGGTCGGCCCTCCGGGGCGCTGGTGCAGTCGCTGGAAGCGCGTCCCCCGCACCAGGCCCAGCTTCGCCGGCAGTCCCTCGTAGACGTAGGCGAGAGTGGCCCGGAGCAGCTCCCCGTCGGCGTGAGGTGGCTCGACCAGGCTGATCCGCTCGGGCGAGCGTGCTGTTCGCCCGTTCCGCCAGCGCACGTGCAGGATGATCGGGTCGCCCGGCGTCGGGGGCGTCGGGCACTCGGCGCGGAACACGAAGGGGTTCCACTCGCCGTACGTGTCGGTGTCGGTCATCACCGCCCAGACCCGGTCGATCGGAGCCTGGATCGTGACCGTCGCGGCGGGCCGGACCTCGGGCATCAGCTGCGGGCAGGTCGTCGGATCGTCGTCACATTGGTGACCAACGCCCCTGACCGGATCCGGGTCACGCAGGTATGCAGGTGCTGACGAGGCTCCGATCCGCCGGAGCCGTCGTTCCCTCGTACGGGAAGGGGGCGCCATGAGTGCGGACGCCGACCGGGACACCGAGCTCCTCCTCGAGGTGCGCAGACGTCGTGCCGAGCTGCGCTCGTCGATGAGTGTCCTCGAGCACGCCCTCGCGTCACCCACGCGGGCCGGCGGTGGCGCTGGCTGGAGCGGCCGCCTCGGCGACGCCCTCAGGGGTCTGTACGACGACTTCGGCCAGCACGTCGAGATCACCGAAGGTCCCGACGGTCTGTACGCCGAGCTCGCCCAGCACTCGCCGCGCCTCGAGCACGCGGTCATCCGCCTGGTCGAGGAGCACGGCGAGATCATGCGCCGGCTCGAGGAGCTCCTCGCCTGGACCGACGTGGAGCAGGGTGCCGACGCGGTCGAGGCCCGGCGTGCCGGCACGGAGCTGCTCGGCGTACTGATGCGCCACCGGCAACGTGGCGCCGACCTGATCTTCGAGGCCTTCCAGCTCGACATCGGTGGCGAGACCTGAGATCGGGACCATCGGCCTTGACGTGACCCGAGTCACAGGCGTAGGGCGGAGTTGACCCCTACTCCGGCGGCGCAGCGAGGAGGCGGGTCCGTCGCCGGCACCTCGATTCCGAATCGTTCCCCACATGTCAGCGAGGAGGCAGACATGGACATTGGCATGCTCGTTCGTTGGGGCTCGGTCGTCCCCGGCCGTGAGGCACAGGCACTGGCCTTCTTCGACGAGACGGTCGCCTACTACGGCAGTCTCGTCGAGTCGGGCAAGCTGACCAGCTTCGAGCCGTTCCTGTTCAGCTCGTCGGACTTCGACACCGAGCAGGGCTTCTTCATCCTGAAGGCGCCGATCACCGAGATGTTCTCGGTCATGGACACCGACGAGTACAAGACCCTGATCGCCAAGGCCAACCTGCTGCTGCACCACGTCAACATCAGCCTGCTCACCGTGGGCGACGCCGTGGTCGAGCAGATCGCCCGGTTCGACAAGGCGCGCGCTGACCTGCACGTCTGACGGGGCGGTCGACGCCGTCCAGGTCGAGGCTCCCGATGCGTCGCACCGGGAGCCTCGTCGTACCCGGGGAATGCGGCGCCGGTCATGGTGTTGGACCAAGCGTGAAGAAGATCGGGTTCCTCTCCTTCGGACACTGGGCTCCCTCGCCGCACTCCCGGGTCCGGACCGCCTCCGACGCGCTGCTGCAGTCGATCGACCTCGCCGTCGCGGTCGAGGAGCTCGGCGGCGACGGCGCCTACTTCCGCGTGCACCACTTCGCCAACCAGCTGGCGTCGCCGTTCCCGCTCCTGGCGGCGGTGGGCGCCCGGACCAGCCGGATCGAGATCGGCACGGCCGTGATCGACATGCGCTACGAGAACCCGCTCTACATGGTCGAGGACGCCGGCGCGGCCGACCTCATCGCTGGTGGTCGGCTGCAGCTCGGCATCAGCCGCGGGTCACCGGAGCAGGTCGTCGACGGGTTCCGCTACTTCGGCTACCAGCCTCCTGAGGGCCAGACCGACGCAGACATGGCTCGCTCCCACGCGGCTGTGTTCCTGAAGATGCTCGAGGGCGAGGGCTTCGCGCAGCCCAACCCGCGACCGATGTTCCCCAACCCACCCGGGCTGCTGCGCCTCGAGCCGCACTCCGACGGTCTGCGGAACCGGATCTGGTGGGGTGCGGGCACCCGGGCGACTGCCGAGTGGACGGCCCGGCAGGGGATGCACCTGATGAGCTCGACACTGCTGACCGAGGACACCGGCGTACCGTTCCACCAGCTCCAGGCCGAGCAGATCCAGGTCTTCCGCGACACGTGGAAGGCCGAGGGACACCAGCGCGAGCCGCGGGTCTCGGTGAGCCGGAGCATCTTTCCCCTGGTCGACGACCGTGACCGGGCCTACTTCGGCCAGAGCGCCGAGGCGGACCAGGTCGGCTACCTCGACGGCGGCCTCGCCCGCTTCGGCCGCTCGTACGCCGCCGAGCCCGACCAGCTGGTCGCCGAGCTCGCCGAGGACGAAGCCGTCGCCGCGGCGGACACGCTGCTGCTCACGGTGCCCAACCAGCTCGGCGTGGACTACAACGCCCACGTCGTGGAGAGCGTGCTGAGGTACGTCGCGCCCGAGCTCGGCTGGCGGTGAGCGTCGTAGGCTCGGGAAACGTGCGCACCTGGTTGACCGCGCTTCGCTCGCCGTTGTGGGTGAGCCGGATCGTCTTCGTGGTCGGAGTGGTCAGCCTGCTGAGCGCCTACCTGCCCGGCATCGCCGCACGGACGCGACTGGTCAACGAGGTGGTGCCCGACTCGTTCCCGGCGGCTGCCACCACCGGCGGTGCGGCCATCGGCGTCGTGCTGATCGTGCTCTCGCGCGGCTTGCGGCGGAGCAAGGCCCGGGCCTGGACCGTGGCGCTGCTGCTGACCTCCCTCGCCGCGGCGATCCACCTGCTCCGTGGCCTGCAGGTCGAGCAAGCCGTCCTCTGTCTGCTGCTCGATGTGCAGCTCTTGGCGGCGCGGCGGAACTTCCGTGCCCGACCCGACCCGTTGTCCCTGCGGCGGGTGCTCACGGTGGTGGTGGCCGGCCCGCCGCTCGCCGTGGCGCTCGGCTGGCTGTGGCTGACCCTGGACCACCGCGGAGAGGTGACCGGAACCACCTCGTCGCAGCGACTTGCCCAGGCCGCGCTGGGTCTGCTCGGGATCCCCGGCCCGGTCGACTTCACCTCCACGCGGTCCCAGGCGGTCGCGGCCGTCGGTCTGGTGGTGCTCGGGGTCTCGGTGCTGCTGCTCGCGATCGTCACGATGATGGCGCCACCGGGCGGCCCGCATCGGTTGACTCCTGAGGAGGACCAGCGGCTGCGCGCCCTGCTCGAGCGCTGGGGTTGGGTTGACTCGCTGGGCTACTTCGCCACGCGGGACGACCGCGCCGTGGTGTTCAGCCCGACCGGTCGCTCTGCGGTGTCCTACCGCGTCATCGGTGGGGTGTCGTTCTCCGCCGGCGACCCGCTCGGCCACCCGGACGACTGGCCGCAGGCGGTGGCCGCCTGGCTGGAGGAGGCTCGGTCCTACGGGTGGGCACCGGCGAACCTCGGCTGCAGTGAACGCGGGGCTGAGGTCTACCACCGTGCCGGTCTGGAGGTTCTCGAAGTCGGTGACGAGGCGATCCTCCACGTCGGTGACTTCACCGTGCAGGGTCGGCCGATGCGCGTGGTCCGGCAGGCGATCGCACGCGCTGAGCGGGCCGGGCTGGTGGCCTCTGTGCACCGGGTCTCCGACCTGCCCCGCTCGACCCGGGAGGACCTGCGGGAGAAGGCGATCGCCTGGCGGGACGGATCCATCGAGCGGGGCTTCGCGATGGCGCTCGGGCGCTTCGGACAGGTCCGCGACGACGGTGGCGCGGTGGTGATCGCGCGTGGATCCGACGGCGAGGTGGCCGGCTTCCTGTCGTTCGTGCCGTGGGGGGACGACGGTCTCTCGCTGGACCTGATGCGGAGGCGACCGGACGCCGTCAACGGGATCGTCGAGCTCATGGTCGCCACGGCGATGCAGGACGCCGATCGGATCGGGATCTGCAAGGTGTCCCTGAACTTCTCGGCCTTCCGCAGCGTGTTCGCCCGGGGTGAGCGGCTCGGCGCGGGGCCGGTCCTGCGGGCGTGGCGTGCGGTGCTGCTCTGGGCCTCGCGCTTCGCCCAGATCGAGGCGCTGTACCGCTCGAACGTGAAGTACCGCCCCGAGTGGGTGCCGCGGTTCCTGGCGTACGGCGACCTCACCGACCTGCCGCGTGTGGCCAGCGCGGTGCTCCGGGCCGAGGCGCTGATCGTGGCTCCGGACTGGTACCGCCGGATCAGCCGCAAGCCGTCGCGCGCCGGGGCGATCGAGGAGATCCCGGCCGTCGTACCGGACGACTCGGCGCCCGAGCCGGCCGTCGCCGATCAGCGGTAGTTGACGCTGTGCTGCCCGTTCGTCAACGGTAGTTGACGAACTGGACCGCGAAGTCGAGGTCCTGGCCCTTGACCAGCGCGATCACGGCCTGGAGGTCGTCCCGCTTCTTGCTGGAGACCCGCAGTTCGTCGCCCTGGACCTGCACCTTGACGCCCTTGGGTCCCTCGTCGCGGATCAGTTTGGAGACCTTCTTGGCGTCCTCCGAGCTGATGCCTTCCTTGAGGTTCACGGTGATCTTCGACTCGCGGCCGGACTGGCGGGGCTCGGAGGCGTCGAGGATCTTCAGCGACTGGTTGCGCTTGATCAGCTTCTCCTTGAACACCTCGAGCACCGCGGACGCCCGGTCGTCGGCGTTCGCGGCGATCTCGATCGCGTGCTCGCCGGACCACTTGATCTCGGCTCCCGTGCCCTTGAAGTCGAAGCGCTGAGCCAGCTCGCGGGCCGCCTGCGACAGCGCGTTGTCGACCTCCTGGCGGTCGATCTTGCTGACGATGTCGAACGACGAGTCCGCCATGCGGGTGTTCCTCCTTGGCCGATTTATCCCCGGTGCCGGTGCTGCGCTATCCTCGGCACCGCTGTTCACCCTAACGGGCGGCAGCAGCGGCAGGTTGCCCGAGTGGCCAATGGGAGCGGACTGTAAATCCGTCGGTGTACACCTACGCAGGTTCGAATCCTGCACCTGCCACC
>DATAKN010000035.1:0-11771 GCA_036261595.1 Marmoricola sp. | reverse complement strand
AGCCAGCGTCATCTCGTAAAAGTCCGCTGGAAAACACAACTGCCAACACCAATCGCAGTCACTTCGCTCTCGCTGCCTGAGCAGTGATCGAAGGGTCAGACCGGGCATCCGCCTCCGTCCCGGACTCTGGCCTCATCAAGGAGGCTTGCTGATCGACTCCTGTCAGGAGGGTTGATCGGGACTTTTTCCTGGCTGAGCCCGTCGGCGCACGTGTCCGTGCCAGCGCCGGGGCCGAGAAAAGCGACCTCACGGACTGCACCCGGAGAAGACCTGGTTCGGCGCTCGAGGACGCGGGTTCGATTCCCGCCAGCTCCACCGACCGACGAGAGCCGCTTCGCCACCTGGCGGAGCGGCTCTCGTGCGTCCGGGCTCAGTAGCGGGACAGCTGCCGGCGTACGGGGTCGCAGTCGCCGTCGAGGCATCGGCACGTCGTACTCGGGTCAGCGTGACCGGACGGCCAGCGCCTGGCTCACCGAGTCCGCGGTCCGCCGTCCGGACACGAGCGCGCCCTGGATGGAGCTGGTGTCGCGATGGTCGCCGCACACCCAGACACCGCGCTTCCGCGCCTCCACCGGCCGGCGGAGGGGGTGCGGGGCGGTCATCGCGGGCAGCGCGTGCGACACGTGGCTCGTGGCGATCAGCTCCCAGGAGGCGGCGGGTGCCTCGTGCAGATGTGCGGCGATCGCGCGGGCCTGCTGGGCGGGCAGGACCGGTTGCCCGTCCTGGTCGTGCAGGACCGACGTCGCGACCAGCGACCGGCCGTCGGTGGAGTACTCCGGCGCGGAGGCGGTCATCACGACGGAGTTCGTCACGCCCGAGCGATCGGCGTCGACGACGAGCGCGGCCTGCTGGGCCGGCCATGGGTCCCCGGCGAACCAGTACGTCGTCACGCCTCGGGCGGTGGGCGGCTGTCCCAGCTCCGGGACCAGCAGATGCGCTGTCCAGGGATCGGTCGCCACGACCACGGCCGACGCGTCGACCACGGTGCCGTCGGAGAGGACGACGGTGTCGCGCCCGACCTCCGCGACGGGACACCCGAGCCGGACCGACCCCGCCGGAAGCCGCGCCGCGAGCGACTCCGGCAGCACCTGCATGCCGCCAGCCGGGACGGCCGATGAGCCGAGGGCGAACATCCGCACCATCAGGTCGGTGAACACCCGCGACGTCGTGATCTCGGACTCGAGGACGACGCCGGAGAGGAACGGGACCATCAGGTCCTCCACGACGGCGGCAGGCAGCTCCTCGGCCCACGCCGAGGACGCCTCCACGTCTGGCCGCCGCTTGATCGCCGCCGGCGTCGCGAGCACCGTGACCGCGGCGTACCTGGCGAGCGCCAGCTTGCCCGACACCGACGCCGCACCCGAGATCGCGCTGCGCACGGCGGCTGCGGGCGAGGCCAGGGGGTGCCGGACGTCGTGTAGCTCGCCGCGTCGGCGTACGCGGATGCCACGAGGAAGCGTCCTGAGGTCGAGCCGGTGCAGGTCGGCGACCCGCCGCAGCGCGGGGTAGGCGGTGTTGAGGACCTGGAAGCCGCGGTCGATGGTGAAGCCGGCGACGCGGTCGGTGCGGACCCGGCCACCCACGGCGTTGCCCGCCTCCAGCACGACCACCCGGTGGCCGTCGGCGGTCAACCGGTCGGCGCAGGCGAGGCCCGCCAGCCCAGCGCCGACGACGACCACCGGTGGCTCAGCCACACGCCGCCCTGCTGTTGAGGAGCTCGCGCTGAGCGTGGCTGCAGGGCCGGAGCTTCGCCGCGGGCAGGAGCAACCACGCGACGGGGGAGAGGCCGGAGGTGCGGTGCGCGGCGGCACTTCTCCAGGCGTGGACGTAGAGCTGCTGGGTGAGATCCTCGGCGGCCGCGCGTTCGGTGGTCAGCGCCGTGGCGACCCGGAACGCCGTCCCCGCGGTGTGGTCGTAGAAGTCCGTGAACGCCTCGAGGTCACCGTCAGCCGCCCGCGACAGCAGGGCCGCGAGGTGCCCGGTGTCCACACCCGCGGCACAGCCGCGCGGTCTCGTGCCGAATTCGGACCGAACCAGCACGGCATCGGATCTGCTCAGACTCATCGCGCTCTCCCCGGCCATCAACAGGAAACTAAACACTTTGTGTAGGTTTCCAGCATGGACCATGCCGGTCGTGCGCGCAACCGCTGCGTCAGCCGATCCGGTCGACCGACCCGTCGCGCCACACGACCAGACCGACGCGGCCCGGACGGCTGCGCAGCCAGGTCCCGGCGTCCGCGTCGAGTGCGTACGCCGACGTGGCGTCGAGGTCGGCCCAGGTCAGGGAGGCGGCGACCACGGTCACCGACGCGACCCGGGTCGGCGGCACGCCGGTCCGGGCGTCGACGAGGTGGTCGCCGCGGTGCGCCGTGCCGGAGGTGGCGACGCCGCCGCGGCGTACCGGGACGACCGCGATGAGCCGGGCCGGGTCGGCCGGGTCCTCGATGCCGACCCGCCAGGGCTGGCCGGCCGGGTCGTCGGTGTGGCAGACCATGTCGCCACCGGCCGACAGGCAGAAGTCGGTCTCCGGCAGGGCGTGCAACCAGGCGGAGGCCCGTTGCACGGCCCAGCCCTTGACCACACCGCTCGGGTCCACCACCGTCCCGCCGTCGGCGGTGGGTCGGCGCACGTCGAAGGCGCCGCCGCTCTGCACCCGGGCCAGCTGACCGAGCTCGAAGACCTCGCGCACCTCCGGCGGGCAGTCGACCAGCGAGATCTCGCCGCGGGCCAGGCGAGAGACGCAGGAGTCCTCCCGGTAGGTGCTGAACACCCGGTCGGTCTCCCGCAGGTCGGCCATCACCTCGGCCCACGCCTCGCGGGCCGCGGTGTCGTCGACGTGCCGGCCGCGCAGCGCCAGGCTGATCGGCATGCCCATGACGTGCTCGACGTACCGCGTGGGCTGTGGGCGAGTGTGCAGCCCGGTGGACGCGGCGGTCACAGCCCCGCCTGGTCGAGGGCCGACTGCAGCGACTGGAGGTAGCCGTCACTGGTCACTGTGGCGCCGCTGACCATGTCGATGTTCGCGTTCTGCTGGTCGAGCGTCTCCTGCACCAGCGTCGGGAGCGCGTAGGCGTTGATCTCCTCGTCCCTGGGGTTGCCGTTCGGGTAGACCGGGACGTCGACGGCGGTGATCTTGCCGCTGCTGACCGTGATCTGCACCTGCACCGGGCCCCAGCGCGTCTGGACGGTGTCGCCGGTCACGGTCTTGCTCGACGACGACGTGGACGCCCCTGAAGGCGTGCCGGTCGAGCCCGAGGATGTCGAGCCCGAGCTTGCGCCCGATGAGCTCGAGGTCGTCCCGCTCAGCGACCCGCGGTAGCCGGCGCCACTGGAGCTGACCACCGAGCTGTTCGCCGAGCTCGGTCCCGAGGTGGAGGTGTGGTACCCGAAGAGCAGCACGACCGCAGTCAGAGTGCTCATGAACCACATCACGATCCGTCGCATGCTGGTCACCATCCAAAGGTCTCGACGTGGAGCTGTTCGGGCGGAAGCCCGGCAGCGGTGGCCGCGCGGCGTACGCTCTCGATCCACGGCTCGGGGCCGCAGACGTACACGTCGCGCTCGGCGAGGTCCGGCACCCAGAGCCGCAACGCGGTCACGTCGTCGACTCCGTCGAGGCCCGAGCCCAGCCACGACCGCGGCGACCGGCGCCGGCCGGGCAGCGACACGACGCGCAGGCCGCGCTCCCGCCCGATGACGTCCAGCTCCCGGGCGAACAGCGGGTCGCGTGTGAAGCGGTGGAGCAGGACGGCGTCCCCAGGCGCGTACTCGAGGCCCTCAGCGAGCGCCCGGAGCGGCGTGATGCCGACACCTGCGCCGATCAGGGCGACCTTGGGACGGGTACGGGCCCGTGGACTGAGCCTGCCGTAGGGCCCCTCGACCAGCACGCGCGTCCCTGGCCGTAGGTCCAGAAGCTCGGCGCTGCCGTCGCCGAGGTCCTTGACCGAGATGCGCAGGCTGCGGCCGTCGGGGGCGGCGGACAGCGAGTAGGGGTGCGCACGCGACTGCCCTGGCCTGCCGAGGAACCGCCACTGGAAGAACTGGCCGGGCTCGGCCTTCAGCCGATCGAGCCGGCGCCCGGTCAGGTACACGCTCACCACGTCGGGCGACTCGCGCACCACGGAGGTGACGCGCAGGTCGTGGCGGCCGTTGCGCCACAGCGGCAGGCCGACGCGCCAGACGAGCACAGCGCCGGCGGCCAGGCCCCACATCGTCCACCAGTACGCCGTCGCAGCCGGTGAGACCAGGAAGTCGCGCCCGGTCCACAGCTGGTGGGGGAGGGCCAGTCCGACGCCGAGATAGGCGTAGAGGTGGAGCAGGTGCCAGGACTCGTAGCGGATCCGTCGCCGGGCGGCGCGGATGCTCGTGCCGACGACGACGAAGAGCAGGGTCGTCCCGGCCACCGCGAGCAGCATGCCGGGGTAGTGCCAGGTGAGGTCCCACAGGGTGGCGGGCGTGCTGCTGAGCTGCCCGGCGGCGTACCCCCAGGTGATCAGCACCACGTGGGCGAGCATCAGGTTGAACGACGTGAAGCCGACCAACCGGTGGATCACCGCCAGCCGGTCCTGCCCGAAGGCCTGCTCGAGCACCGGCACCCGCGCCATCAGCACGACCTGCACGAGCAGGAGGTCGGAGGCGATCAGGCCCGTGAGCCGACCGGTCGAGATGAGCCCATCGGTCCACGAGCCGAGGCCCTCGACGCCGCCGCCGACGGTCCACCAGTACGTCACCAGGAGCAGTCCCAGCCAGAGCGCGACGAGCGCTCCCAGGCGTACGCCGGCGTCCAGACGGGATCGCGAGATCGAGAGAGACGTCCGCAGCTCCCGTGTGGTGGGCGTGCTCACCGTGGTGGTCATGTGCCGCTGGTCGACGGTGCCGTCGCAGAGGAGCTGGACCCGTTGCTGCTCGAGGAACCCGACGAGCCGCCACTCCTCGGCGGCTGCTGGCCCGGTCCGCTGAATCCGCCACCCCCGTCGTGGTCCCAGCCGTGGTCGCCGTCGCGGTCGCCGAACCCCGGCGGGCCCGGTTGGCCCTCGCCGAGCTGGCCGCTGCCCGGCAGCTGGTTGGAGAAGTTCGCCGGGCTGAGGCGGTCGCGCCCGCCGTCGGCCGTGCTGTGGCCGAGGACGAAGCCGGTCACACCGGCGCCGAGCGCCAGCGCGGTGGCTGCGCCGGCGAGTCCCGCACGACGTCGGAGCTGGGCGCGCCGCTCGTCGGCCGTCGTGCCGTCGGGCGCGACCGGCGTGGCCTCCGCCCACGGCGTGTCCGGGGTCTCGGGGGTTTCCGCCGCCGGCGCGTGGTCAGGATCGGGCTCCCAGCGGGATCCGCTGGGGGTGGTCGGCTGGTCGGCCATGTGTTCCCTCCTCGGGTGGGTCGGCTCGATCGTCGACGGCCGGGCTGGGGGGACCGCAGGAGCGCCCTGTGCGCTGCCTGTGGGTCCCGATGTAGTCCCTTCAGGCGTCCGGTTCGCGACGATCGTCCCGGATCGGGCACGCCAATGCCTCTGGCGTGCCCAGATGCCCCGGCTCGACCATCGATGCATACGCGTCGAGAGGCGCACGGACCGTCCCTCGGCCTCAAGAACACGTCTGACAAGGCGATGGTGAGGAGGAAGACGATGTCAGTGCGATGGCGTGCCGGAGTGGCCGGCATGGCGAGTGCGGTGATGCTGGTTCTGCCGGGTCAGGCGCTCGCCGCCGAGGACGGCGGCGGTGGCGGACACGGTGGTGGAGGCGGAGAGACCGGCGGTGGAGGTGAGACCACCGGCTCGCTGTACGCCGACCTGGTCCTGGCGCTGCGCGCCCAGGACGGAACCCCGATCCTGAAGAAGTACGTCGTGCCTGCCACCACGGAGGCTGAGGCGACGACCGAGTATTGCGTCCAACCCGTGTCCTACACGGCCGTGTCGGGGACCACGTCGACGACGAACCCGGTCAACGGGCAGACGGTGTGGCCGATCCCGCTGCAGGGCGAGTGGCTTCCCGGTGGCAGCCGAACCACCGACCCGAATGCGCTGCCGGCTGACGAGCTCGGCGCGTGCGACCCGATCCCGGCGTACGCGATGTTCGTCAGCGAGGTCGACCTGGAGCGGCTGAACCTCGCCCGCACCTCCGACACCGTGATCGCCCAGAAGATCGCCGACGTGCAGACGAAGCTGCAGTTCGCCGACGTGATCTCCCTTGAGTCCACCGGTCGCCTCGTCTGGGACGGCACACCGATCGACGCCTCTCCCGAGAACGCCGGGATCTACCAGAGTCTGATGAAGGGCGGGACCATCCCCGGCTTGCACCCTGCGTCCATGGCCGGACCGCCGGCTCTGGTCGGCCCGGAGCCGAGTGATGGCAGCTCGAACAGCCAGTTCGACTCGTGGGAGCTCGCCGCGATGGCGATCGGCGCGGCCGCGAGCAAGAGCACGCCGATCAACGTCGACACGGTGGAGTACTACAACCGCATCATCGGGCTCCCCGACTTCACGTCGCTGTGGAGTGCCGTGAAGCTCGTGCAGCCACAGGATCCCGACAACCCGGGTTCGGCGCTCGCCTCCGGTGAGAAGTTCGTCGACTACAGCGGCTTCTCCTACAACCGGTCGCAGACCTTCAAGGGCAGCATCACCTGGCTCGACATCCCGACCCTGACCTGGAAGGTCAGCCACATCACCGACGTCGTCCCGTTCACCAACCCGGGGATCGGCACGCAGACGCTGACCGGTGTGAAGGCTTTTGCGCAGCTCGCGGACGACGTGCGTGCGCTGTGCAACTTCATCCCCGACAACACCTTCATCCCGGGCTTCTACATGGACGTCCCCGGCGTGGACACCTATGACAAGCAGCTGAAGGCGATCCACGAACCGGCGGTCGACCTCGGCACGCTGCCTGAGAACGTGTTCAAGACCTACGCGTTCCAGGTCACGGCGTCGCTGCTGAACCCGTGGGCAGGGACGCAGATCGACGACGCGCGGCTGCGTCTGACGGTGGACGCACCCGAGAACTTCGGGGCGGGCGCTGACGTGACGGCATCGTCGTCGGGGGAGCCGATCTCGTTCGCCGTCGATCCTGACGGCAACCTCGTCGGCTGGTGGGGACCCGACACCGGATTCCCCGTGGCACCCGGCTACAACGTGTCCACGACGTTCGACGTCACCGTCGCCGACTCCGCGCCCAGCGGTGTCTACGACCTCACCCTCGATCTGGTGAAGGCCAGCGACCCGTCGACGATCCTGGCGCAGGAGACCGGGAGTCTCACCGTCAACGACAACGTGGCGACGGTCCTCTGGGGGTCCGCGCCTCCGAAGCTCGTCATCCAGGCGACGCCGTTCCAGGTGCCGGCCACCGTCTACTCGCCGGATGCCGGCGAGGGCGACCTCACCTTGAGGTTCACCGGTCCCGGGGACGACCCGGCCACCGACCTCGTCGAAGCGATGGTGCAGGGCGACGTCATGGTGTACGCGGACAATGGCAGCGACATGGTCGCGATGCCGTTGACGCTGGACGCCGACGGCCGGCTCACCGGCACGTGGCACACCACGCTGGCGGCGGGCTACAACCCGATGGCCTGGTACGCCACCGTCCGTGACGGGGCCCTCGTGGGCAACTACACGATCGGCGTCTCGCTGGCAGGTGGCAACTCCATCGAGACCGTGATCTCGGTCGCGGCTCCGGAGAGCCACGGGCAGCAGCCTCCGGGCGCCGGTGACGACACCACGGCCCCGGTCGTGACGATCACCGCGATCGGCACGCTCGGCTCCTCGGCGACGCTGACGTTCTCGTCGAACGAGCCGAACGTCACCTACAAGTGCCGGCTGATCAAGGACGACGTCCCGGAGCCGTGGGCACCGTGCGACGAGTCGGGCAAGTCCTACATCAACCTGACGCCAGGCATCTACTCGCTGCACGTGATGGCCACGGATGCGGCCGGGAACACGGGCGGCAAGTTCATGACCTGGGTGGTCGCACCGACGCCGAGCGAGGCGGCTTCCACGCCTGACACCGGGATCGCCTCCGGCCCGGCTGACGGCAGCTGGCTGCTGGCACACTCGGCGACGTACACGGCGACGAGCACGCAGTCCGGGTCGGCGTACGTCGTGACCCTGAACGGTCGGTACGTCGGCACGAGCTCGACTCCGACGATCCGGGTGACCGGTCTGCGGCCGGGCCTGAACCGGATCACGATCCGCGCGACGGCCAATGGGTTCGCCGACCAGACACCGGTGGTCCGTACGGTCTACCTGCCGCGCGGCGTCGCGTCCATGACGCACACCCGGGCCTGGAAGATGCTGCACGGTGACCAGCACCTGTTCGGCAGGTACGCCCAGACGCGGCGGCACGGCCAGACCTTCCAGGTCCGCAGCCCGGCGATCAAGACGATCGTGCTGGTGGCCGGGCAGGGGCCGGCCAACGGCAAGGTGAGGGTCTTCCTCAACGGGCGGCCGATCTCGCCGACGATCAACCTCGCCGCTTCCACGCCGGTCGGGATGGCCATCATTCCGGTGCGGACCTTCCGCACCGTCCAGCACGGGCTGATCACGGTGAAGGTCGTCAGCACGGGCAAGGTCGTCCAGCTCGAGGGCATCGGAGTGGCATCCCGCTGACCTCGGTCGATCGATCTGCGCGGGCCGCCCCAGCGATGGGGCGGCCCGCGCATGCGGTGTCACTCCCCTCGCCGGCGGCCACTCATCGACAAGACGTGCTTGCGGAACAGGTCCGCCGACGGGAGGAGCCGGCGCTCGCGTGACCAGGCGACACCCACGTCGCGGGAGGCGTTGGCGTCGGTGAGCGGCAGCAGGCGCACCGCGGCACCGACCGGTTGGGTCTCGCCCTCGGTCGCCGGCACGATCGCGACTCCGAGTCCCGCCGCGACGAAGCCGTGCACGACCGGCAGGTCGTCGACCTCGAAGGCGACCCGCGGTTCGAACCCTGCCGCTCGGCAGAGCTGATCGGAGAGTGTCCGCAGCTCCCAGGACGGGCGCAGCATCACGTAGTCCTCCTCGGCCACGTCGGCGAGCGAGACCTCGCTCCGGCGAGCCAGCCGGTGTCGACGCGGCACGGCGAGGAACAGCGGCTGCGCGAAGAGTCGCTCCCACCGCACGGCCGGGTTGCGCGGTCGCCGCGCGGTGAGCTCCAGGTCGATCCGGCCACCCGCGACCAGGGAGGAGCCGAGTGCGTCGTGCGACTGCTCGAGCCGGAACTGCACGCGCGGGTACTCCTCACGGAAGCTCTCGATCATGCCGGGCACCAGGAACGTGCCCAACGACAACTGGAACGCCACGGCCACCGTGCCGGTGCGCGGGTCGAGCAGCTCGTTGATCGCGGCCAGGCCGTCGTCGAGACGGTGGATCACCGCGTCGACGTGGCTCTTGAAGACGGCGCCGGCGTATGTCGGTCGCAACAGCCGGCCGGACTTCTGGAGGAGCGGGGTCCCCAGCTCTGCCTCGAGGCGGGCAAGCGACCGGGAGACCGCAGGCTGGCTGAGCTGGTGCACCTGCGCCACCTCGGTCACGGTCATGCCGTCTGCGACGAGCTGGAACCAGCGCAGTGCCTCGGTGTCCATATCCATGACGATACTGCATCGATTCGGTACGCACAGACCATTGGACGTATGGATGTAGCGAGCGGAGACTGGAGACATGAACACGAACAACATCCTTCGTCCCCCCGTCCGGCTGGTCGCCACGGTGCGTGACGAGCTCCGCGAGCGCCGCGAGGAGCGGGCCGCTCGCCGCTCCCTCGAGCGCGAGCTCGCGTCCTACCAGTCGGCGTCCGAGGTCAACGACCTGCTCGGCCTGTTGCGCACCGAGGACAGCGCCGAGGCCGACGAGCTGCGTGAGATCCTCCTTCGCCAGCAGCTGCGCCACGGGCTCCACCGCTACGCCTCCTGACCTGCAGCCAGCGCTACGCTGCCGCGGTGACGAGCAGCTCGGGCGCGCTGGCCCGCTACGTCTCTGCCTTCCGCAGGCGAGTCGAAGCCATGCAGGCGGCCGGCCGTGACCTGGTCGACGAGCCCGGCATCGTGGGCGCCGCCGGCGATCCGGTTCTGTACGACGGTCGCCTGCTCGTCACCGACGACCGCGCGCTCGACGTTCTGGTCACCCAGCTGCCCGAGCTCCGCGCACGGGTGGTCCTCGTCCTGGCGGCGGCCGAAGCGTGTCAGGAGCACCTGGCCGGCGCGGCCGGTTTCCACAGCGAGCCGGCGACGGCGATGGTCCTCGAGGACCTCGGCAGCGTCGAGGAGATCGCGCTGCCGACCGGTCTCGCCCTGCACCCGGTCGCCCGCGACGACGGTGACGAAGGCGTCCCCCTGGCCGCCGCTGCCGCGGCGGCCTTGGAGGCGGATCCGGTGAACACGCCGGCGGACACCGTCGGCGACTTCGTCCCCTTCCTCCGCGGCGTGCCGAACGCCCGCTTCCTCGCCGCACTCGACCGGAGCGGCACCGTCCGGGCCACAGCGGGCGCCATCCTGCACGGCGACGTGACCGGCGTGTTCTTCGTCAGCACCGATCCCGGCTGGCGCGGTCAGGGCGTCGGCACCGCGATGACCGCCGCGGTCCTCCGGTCCGCGGCCCACGACGGCGCCCGCCGGGCGTGGCTGGACTCCAGCACTCTCGGGCTCGGGATCTACCGGCGGCTGGGCTTCACCGAGGTCAGCCCGGTGACGCTGTTCATCCACGACCGCTGATCGTCACCACCGCTGGGGCGGCGCTGGAACGCGTTCCACTAGCCTGAGCGCCATGGGTCTGTGGGCATACCTCGTCGCCGGCGCGATCGTGGGCGGGCTCGTGTGGTTCCTCCGCAACGGACCCGGCTACCCGAGGTTGGCGACCCTGCTCGTCTTCGGGCTGGTCGGCGGCGCGATCGGCGGTCTCGGCTGGAACGTCGTCCGTGATCGCTCGATCGACCACCTCGACGGCATCGGCTTCACGGCCGCGGTGCTGGTGGCACTCGTCCTCCTGGTCGGTGTGGACGTCCGCGCAGGGCGCGACGACGACTGATGCCGGACTGCATCTTCTGCCGGATCGCCGCCGGGGAGGTGGCTGCCCACGTCGTGCTGTCCGACGACGACTTCGTCGGGTTCCTCGACGCCCGCCCGGTGTTCAAGGGCCACACCCTGCTGGTCCCTCGCGAGCACGTGGTCACGCTGCCGGATCTTCCCGCGCGGCTGCGCGACGGCTTCCTCGCCTGTGCCCAGCAGCTGGCCGCTGCCATGGTCGACGGCCTCGGCGCCCAGGGGTCCTTCGTCGCGATGAACAACACCGTCTCGCAGTCGGTGGCCCATCTGCACTGTCACGTCGTGCCGCGCACCAAGGGTGACGGGCTGCGTGGGTTCTTCTGGCCGCGCACGAAGTACGCCGACGACGCGGAGGCGGCCGACTACGCGGGACGGCTCGCTGCGGCGCTGGGCTGATCCTGCACGGTGGGCTCGTCGTACCCGCCCCGGTCGACCAGCCTCGGCCAGCCGTTGACGTGGTTGCCGGTGCCGAGCGCAGCGATCCACACCGCGGCCGCGCCCAGCACGAACCCACCGACGGCATCGATGGAGAAGTGCCAGCCGAGGTAGATCGTCGCGAGCACGGTCAGCCCCAGGAACACCCACGACGTGATCTTGATCCACCGGGCCAGCCCGGCCAGCGTGACGAACAGGCACACGGTCACCATGATCCCGACGTGCAGCGACGGGAACGCCGCGATCGTCTGCACCGCGTGGGTCGCGTGCGGATCGCTGAGCACCTTCAACCGGTCCGCGAGCAGCTGGTCCTCGAGCGTGGTGGTGTAGGTGTGCCG
>DATAKN010000015.1:0-7575 GCA_036261595.1 Marmoricola sp. | reverse complement strand
CCGGGTCGAGAGCACCGCGGAGCCGCTGGTCGGCAGAGGAGCGTGGACCTCGATCGCCTGGCTGCCGTGCACCACCTGCGCCAGGTTGATGTCGCAGCCGGGCAGGTCGAGCGGCGGCGGGTCGGTCTCGTGGAACGTGGGCACCACCACGCCGAAGGACGGGAGCACCTGGAGATGGTCGTCGTCGAGGGTGTAACGCAGCGCCTTCGGGTCGAGGTTGTCGCCCGGACGCGAGCCGGCACCGATGCCCAGGTGGTAGAGCAGCACGTCGCTGCTCGTCCACGAGACCGAGCGCTCCGGCAGCTCGGCGCCGATGGCGGCGTCGGGATCGATCGGCATCAGGAGGCCTCCTCGTCGTGGTGGTGGAGTCCGTCGAGATGCGCGGACGTGGTGTCGACAGGCTCGACCATCGAACGTGCGATGTCCTCGGCGGCAAGGTAGCCGAAGACGATGGCGGGCCCGATCGTGCCGCCCGGGCCCGGGTAGGTGCGACCCATGACGGCGGCGGAGACGTTGCCCGCGGCGTACAGGCCGGCGATCGGCGAGCCGTCGGGTCTCAGGACACGGGCGTGCTCGTCGGTGACCAGACCGCCCTTCGTGCCCAGGTCGCCGGGCACGATCTTCACCGCGTAGAACGGCGCCTGGTCGATCGTGTGCAGCGAGCAGTTGGGGGTGACCTTCGGGTCGGAGTAGTACTTGTCGTAGGCGCTCTCGCCGCGGTGGAAGTCCTCGTCCACGCCGCTGCGGGCGAAGCCGTTGAACCGCTCGACGGTGGCCTCGAGCGCGTCGGCCGGCACACCGATCTTCTGAGCGAGACCGGCCAGCGTTCCCGCCTTCACGACGACCCCCGCCTTGTACCAGCTGCCGGGGAACGGCTGTCGCGGGCCCAGCCCGGCGAAGAGGTAGCGGTTGCGGTAGCGCTGGTCGATCACCATCCAGGCAGGAACGTGCGAGACGCCGGTGGCCTCGCCCTCGTAGATCGCGTGCGTCGCCTCGACGTACGGGAGCGCTTCGTTCATGAACCGCTGGCCGGCGGAGTTCACGATGATCGAGCCGGGCAGGTTGCGCTCGGCCAGGCAGAACCAGGCCCGCCCGGGCAGCGGGATCGTCGGACCCCACCACGCGTCGTCCATCAGGTCGGTGGCGGCGCCGGCCGTGATGCCGGCGAGGTGGCCGCCGCCGGTGTTCCACGCGGCGCCGGTCGACCAGCCGCTGTCGGTCGGCTGGGGGAGGAACTTCTCACGCAGCTCCTGGTTCTTCTCGAACCCGCCACTGCCCAGGACGACGCCGTGCGTTGCCCTGATCTCGCGCGGCTCACCGTCGTGCAGCACCTTCACGCCCACGACGCGGCCGCCCTCGATGAGCAGGTCGGTCAGCTCGGTGTCGTAGAACACGGGTACACCGGCGTCGGCCAGCCCCTTGCGAAGCCCGATCGCGATCGCGTTGCCCATGCCGTAGAGCTTGCGACCGAGCACCATCGCCAGCAGGCGTCGCAGCATCACCTTGAGCAGGGTCAGCGGGCCCTTGAGCGTGCGCAGGCCCAGGCTGATCTTCCGGAAGTCGGCCTGCATCACGACCATGTTCGCCGGCGCCTTCGTGTACGCCGGGGTGAGCCGCTCGAGCTCCGCACCGAGGAACCGGGCGTCCAGCGGCACCGGCTCGACGCTGCGGCCCCGCGCCCGTCCGCCGGGCTGCTCGGGGAGGTAGTCGGAGTACTCCGGCACCCACACGAACCGCAGCGGAGTGTTCTCGCGCAGGAAGTCCATCACCTCGGGGCCGCGCTCGAGGTAGGTGTCGCGCCGCACCTTCGGCACCGCGTCGCCGACGATCGCGTCGAGGTAGCGGCGAGCCTGCTCGAGGTCGTCGGCCGAGGTCTCGCCCGCCGCGCGGAGAGCGTAGTTGCCCGGGATCCACACCCCGCCGCCCGACCGAGCCGTGTTGCCGCCGAAGTAGCTGCTCTTCTCGATCAGCACGGTGTCCAGGCCCTGCCGAGCCGACGCCAGTGCCGCGGTCATGCCGGCGCCGCCGGCACCGACGACGACGACGTCGCAGCTGGTCTTCAGGGGGACGTCAGCGGGGGCCCTCATGGCGAGAAACTGTAACAGGTTCTAGTATCTCTGGTGTGATCACCCAGGAGGCCATCAGCCAGGCCGTCGACCGGCTGGCTCGGGCGCAGGAGACAGGCGTTCCGTGCGCTCCGGTGAAGGACCTGATCGGCACCGACGACCTCGCGGCAGCATACGCCGTGCAGCAGGGCCTGGTCCGCGCTCGTCTCGATGCCGGGGCTGCCGTGGTGGGCCGCAAGATCGGCGCGACCTCAGAGGCGGTGCAGCAGCAGCTCGGGGTGGATCAGCCCGACTTCGGCTACCTGTTGGACGAGATGGACGTCAGCGCCGCCTCACGTCCGGGCGGTGCGCCGATCTCGATGCGCACGCTGCTGCAGCCCAGGGTCGAGGCCGAGGTCGCGTTCAGGCTGAGCCGCGACATCGACGTACCGGAGAACGAGATCACCGTGGCCTTCGTCCGGGAGGCCGTCGAGGTCGCTCTGCCGGCCCTGGAGATCGTCGACTCGCGCATCGCCGACTGGAAGATCGGCTTCACCGACACCGTGGCCGACTGCGCGTCCAGCGGTCTGTTCGTGGTCGGCGACGCGGGCAAGCCGCTCACGGAGCTCGAGCCGGTCGAGGTCGAGATGTCGCTCTCCATCAACGGCGAGGTGAGGTCGTCGGGCAACGGCGCCGCCTGCCTGGGCGACCCGCTGGAGGCGCTGCGCTGGCTCGCCGTCCAGTCCGCCCGCTTCGGTGACCCGCTGCGCGCGGGTCAGCTGATCCTGTCCGGGGCCCTGGGTCCGTTCGTGCCGTTCGAGCCGGGAGACCGGGTCGAGGCGTCCATCAGCGGGTTCGCCCCGCTGACCGTGGAATTCAAGGAGTAGGTGCATGGTTTCGACAGGCTCAACCACCGGTGGCGGCAAGCTGACCGCGGCGATCGTCGGTCCGGGCAACATCGGCACGGACCTGATGTACAAGCTGCTGCGGTCCGAGGTGATCGAGCCGCGGTGGATGATCGGTGTGGTGCCCGAGAGCCCGGGCCTGGCCCGCGCGGAGGCCGAGGGCCTGGTCGCCAGCCACGAGGGCGTGGACTGGCTCCTGAAGCAGGACGAGCTGCCTGACCTGATCTTCGAGGCGACCAGCGCCTACGTGCACCGCGAGTACGCCCCCCGGTACGCCGAGGCCGGCATCCGGGCGGTCGACCTGACCCCTGCCGCGGTCGGTCCGGCGTGCATCCCGGCGGTCAACGGCGACGAGCACGCGGGTGCGGAGAACGTCAACATGATCACCTGCGGTGGCCAGGCCACGATCCCGATGGTCGCCGCAGTCTCCCGGGCCACGCCGGTCTCCTACGCCGAGATCGTCGCCTCGGTCGCGTCGCTCAGCGCCGGCCCGGGCACGCGGCAGAACATCGACGAGTTCACCCGCACCACGGCCGCCGGCGTGGAGACGATCGGCGGGGCGGAGCAGGGCAAGGCGATCATCATCCTGAACCCGGCCGAGCCGCCGATGATCATGCGCGACACGATCTTCTGCGCGGTGGGGGCCGACGCCGACCGGGATGCGATCACCGAGTCGGTGCACCGGATGGTTGCCGCGGTGCAGGACTACGTGCCGGGTTACCGGCTGTTGCAGGAGCCGCAGTTCGACGACCCGTCGCCCGCCACGCGGGGTGCGACCAAGGTCAGCATCTTCATCGAGGTCGAGGGCGCCGGCGACTTCCTGCCGCCGTACTCGGGCAACCTCGACATCATGACCGCCGCCGCCACCCGCGCGGGTGAAGGCATGGCACGGAAGCAACTCGGTGGTTGAGGTGCGAGCGCAGCGAGCCTCGAAACCCACCTTCGACACGAGGAGAACCCCATGAGCATCTCCGGCGCACCTGAGCTCAACCAGCTCTCCCGCACCTGGCGGGACACCGACCCGACCTCCGACCTGGACATCCGGCTGACCGACACGTGCCTGCGGGACGGGTCGCACCACAAGCGGCACCAGTTCAACGCCGAGGAGGTGCGCTCGATCATCGGGGCGCTCGACGAGGCCGGGGTGCCGGTGCTCGAGGTGACCCACGGCGACGGGCTGGGCGGGTCGAGCTTCAACTACGGGTTCTCCCACACCCCGGAGCAGGAGCTGATCAAGATCGCGGCCGAGACCGCGAAGAACGCCAAGATCGCGTTCCTGATGCTGCCCGGTGTCGGCACCAAGGACGACATCCGCGAGGCCCAGGGCAACGGCGGCTCGATCTGCCGGATCGCCACGCACTGCACCGAGGCCGACGTCTCCGAGCAGCACTTCGGCCTGGCCCGCGAGCTCGGCCTGGAGACCGTCGGCTTCCTGATGATGAGCCACACCCAGCCGCCGGAGGTGCTGGCCAAGCAGGCGCGGATCATGGTCGACGCCGGCTGCCAGTGCGTCTACGTCGTCGACTCCGCCGGTGCTCTGATCCTCGAGGGTGTCTCCGACCGCGTCTCGGCACTGGTCGCGGAGATCGGCCACGAGGCCACCGTCGGCTTCCACGGCCACGAGAATCTCGACCTGGGTGCCGGCAACACCGTGATGGCCGTGCGGGCCGGCGCCACCCAGATCGACGGCTCCGTCCGGCGGTTCGGGGCCGGCGCCGGCAACACCCCGCTCGACGCGTTCGTCGGCATCTGCGACAAGCTCGGCTGGAAGACCGGCGTGGACTTCCTGAAGATCATCGACGCCTCCGAGGACGTCGTCCGCCCGGCGATGCCCGAGGAGTGCCGGCTGGACCGGATGACGATGATGATGGGGTACGCCGGGGTCTACTCCTCGTTCCTCAAGCACGCCGGTAACGCCGCCGACCGCTACGGCGTCTCCGGCGCCCGCATCCTGGCCGAGGCCGGCCGCCGCAAGCTGATCGGCGGCCAGGAGGACCAGCTGATCGACATCGCCCTGGAGCTGAAGCGTCAGGACAGCGCAGCCGGTTGAGCGCCGATCGCGTCGAGGCGGGCGACCGCTTCGGCGGGCAGCCGCAGGGTTGCGCCGGCCACGTTCTCGCGCAGGTGCGCGACCGACGAGGTCCCCGGGATCAGCAGGATGTTCGGTGAGCGCTGGAGCAGCCAGGCCAGGGCGACCGACATCGAGGTGGTCTCGAGCTCGTCGGCCACCGAGGACAGCTCCGAGGACTGCAGCGGGGTGAAGCCGCCCAGCGGGAAGTACGGCACGTGGGCGATGCCCTGCTCGGCCGTGAGCGCGACCAGCTCGTCGTCCTCGCGGTGGGCCAGGTTGTAGAAGTTCTGCACGCACACGACCGGGGCGATGCGCTGGGCCTCGGCGAGCTGGTCGGCGGACACGGTGCTGAGTCCGAGGTGCCGGACGAGGCCGGCCTGCTGGAGCTCGGCGAGCGCCTCGAACTGGGGTGCGATCGAGCCGGGCTCCGGCGTGTCGAACCCGCCGACGCGCAGGTTGACGACGTCGAGCGTGTCCAGGCCGAGCCGCTCGAGGTTGTCGTGGACCTGCTGGGTCAGCTCCTCCGGGCTGCGGGCGTGCGGCCAGCCGCCCTGCTCGTCGCGACGGGCGCCCACCTTGGTGACGATGTGCAGTCCGTCGTACGGCGAGAGCGCCTCGCGGATGATCTCGTTGGTCACGTGCGGGCCGTAGAAGTCGGCCGTGTCGATGTGGTTGATCCCGAGCTCGACGGCGGTGCGGAGCACCCGGACCGCTTCGGCACGGTCGGCCGGCGGCCCGAAGACGTGAGGCCCGGCGAGCTGCATGGCGCCGTACCCGACGCGGGTGAGGTCGAGGTCGCCGACCCGGTAGGTGTCGGCGGAGAGGTTCGTGGTGGTCATGGCTCGAGCCTGGCGCGCCGACCGCCCGCGGCCCAGGGTCCCGCTCATCCTGGGACTCGCAGGACCAGGACCGATCCCGGCCGCATGCCTACGCTGGACCGTGTGACCCGCTCGAACGCTCTCGGCGACTACCTGCGTGCGCGACGTGAGCTCGTCGACCCCGCCAGCGTCGGACTCCGCGTGACCGGCGTACGCCGCACTCCCGGGCTGCGGCGGGAGGAGGTGGCGACGCTCGCGGGGATCAGCGCGGACTACTACCTGCGCCTCGAGCAGGGCCGCGATCGCAATCCCTCGGCGCAGGTCCTCGAGTCGCTGGCCCGCGTCCTGGGTCTCGAAGAGGCGGCCCGCGACTACCTGCTCAGCCTGTCGATCGCTCGCCCGCGCAGGGCCCGACCTCGCCAGGAGCTCGTGCCGGCCGGGATCCGCCAGCTGCTCGCCGCTCTCGACCTGCCGGCCTTCGTGGAGAGCCGTCGGTTCGACGTGCTCGCCGCCAACCCGCTCGCGACCGCCCTGGATCCCACGATCCGTACGGGTGAGAACCGGTTGCTGAGCATGTTCCTCGACCAGGGTGTCCGCGACCTGCACCCGGACTGGCGGCGGTCCATCGGCGTCATGGTCGCGTCGTTCCGGGCGTCGATCGGGGCCGATCCCGACGAGCTCGCCGAGCCGCGCGTGACCGAGCTGGTCGGTCGGCTCTCGCTGGAGAGCGAGGAGTTCCGCCAGCTCTGGGCCCGGCACGACGTGAGACCGGTGTCCGGCGCGCCGGTCCGGATGAACCACCCTGAGGTCGGTCCGCTGGAGCTGCGGCGCGAGAAGCTTCCGATCGGAGACTCCGACGGCCAGGTCCTGGCGATCTTCCACGTCGAGCCCGGGACGCAGAGCGCGCGGGCCCTCGACCGGCTGCGGGAGCTGGCGTTCCGCCCAGAGCAGAATCAGCGCGACCGGGCCGACGTCGGCGGCTAGCGTGAGCTCATGGGCGACGTACTTCCGTTCCGGCCGGCCACTGGCTCGGTACCTGGGCCGGCGACAGCCGACGAACCACTGTGGCGCGAGCTGGTCGGCGCCTATCTCCGGGAACGCCGACAGGACCGCGGGGAGCGCCTGGTCGATGTGGCGGAACGGTCCGGTGTCTCGCCGCAGTACCTCTCCGAGGTCGAGCGTGGGCTGAAGGATCCGTCCTCGGAGATCCTCTCCGCGGTCGCCGGTGCGCTCGAGCTGTCCGTGCGCGAGGTCGCCCGGGGCGCGGCGCAGCGGCTCAGCGCAGCTCCGCGGGGCCCGATGTGCCTCGCGGCCTGAGCACCTCGTCGACCAGGCCGTAGTCGGCCGCGGCGCTCGCGGTGAGCACCAGGTCGCGGTCGGTGTCCTCGCGGATCTGCTCGGGCGTCCGGCCGGTGTGCCGGGACAGGATCTCCTCGAGCATCGAACGCACCCGGGCGATCTCCTCCGCCTCGAGGATCAGGTCGGGGATGGTCCCGCGACCCTGTGCCGCCGGCTGGTGCAGCACGACCCGTCCGTGCGGGAGGATCATCCGCTTCCCGGGCGTCCCGCCGGCGAGCAGCACGGCCGCGGTCCACGCGGCCTGCCCCACGCAGGTGGTCTCCACAGGGGCTCGCACGAACTGCATCGCGTCGTAGACCGCCAGCATCGCCGTGATCGAGCCACCCGGGGAGTTGATGTACAGGTTGATCGGCAGGTCGGGGTTGTCGGACTCCAGG
>DATAKN010000012.1:0-15939 GCA_036261595.1 Marmoricola sp. | reverse complement strand
CTTGCCCGCCTCGACGCCGAAGCCGTTGACGACGTTGAGCACGCCGGCGGGCAGCAGGTCGCCGATCAGCTCGAGCACCTTGAGGATCGACCACGGGGTCTGCTCGGCCGGCTTGAGCACCACGCAGTTGCCGGCGGCGATGGCCGGTGCGAGCTTCCAGGTGGCCATCAGGATCGGGAAGTTCCACGGGATGATCTGCCCGACCACGCCCAGCGGCTCGTGGAAGTGGTAGGCCATCGTCTCGTGGTCGATCTCGGCGATGCTGCCCTCCTGGGCGCGCAGGGCACCGGCGAAGTAGCGGAAGTGGTCGACCGCCAGGGGCAGGTCGGCCGCCTTCGTCTCGCGGATCGGCTTGCCGTTGTCCCAGGTCTCCGCGACCGCCAGCGCCTCGAGGTTCTGCTCCAGGCGATCGGCGATGGCGAGCAGGACGTTGGACCGTTCCGTGGTCGACGTACGCGACCATGCGGGGAACGCGGCGTGGGCGGCGTCGAGCGCTGCCTCGACGTCCTCGGCGGTGCCGCGGGCGATCTCGGTGAACGGCTTGCCGTTGACCGGACTGATGTTCTCGAAGTACTCGCCCTTCACGGGCGCGACCCACTCGCCACCGATGAAGTGCTCGTAGCGCGGCTTCAGGGTGACCAGGGAGTCCGGCGAACCAGGGGGTGCGTAGACGGTCATGCGAGGCTCCAAACAGGAGAAGTTGTGATGGGCCTCACACGTTAGGAAGCGACACGTTGCACGGACGTTGCGCTCAGCCGAGCTCCCGGTCCAGCCGGGCGATCTGTCCCTCCACCAGCGCCAGCATCGGCGAGGTCGTGCCGAGCGCGTCGCGCTGGGCGAGCCACATCTCGTAGTCGTCGGCACCCCAGCTGGACCGGGTCCAGGTCGACATCAGGTCGGCCTGGCCGCTGCGCCGGACGGCCTCGCGCAGGCTCATGTGCAGCTGCTCGCGCAGGCGTACGACGCCCGGCGCGGTCGAGCGGGGAAGGACCGGCCCGCGGTAGCTGCGCATCGCCGTACGCAGGTCGCCGGCCGCCAGCTGCGCCTCGAGCGCCAGCCAGTCGCCCGTGATCGACCCGCACAGCCGGTAGGGGCGGGACGCCAGCACGTCGTCGCCCAGCAGGCTGCGCAGCCGGTTCAGCTCGGCCCGCAGCGTCGAGGAGGCGCCGTCGTCCTCGTAGACCAGCACGGCCAGCTCGTCACCGGACAGCCCTCGGGGCGCCGAGGCGAGCAGCAGGAGGATCTCGCTGTGCCGCGGCGACAGGCGCAGCTGGTGGTGGTGGCCGCGGCCGTCGCTGATCGCAAGCAGGGAGTCGTTGCGCCCCAGTGACTCGATGACCAGGTGCAGCGCACCCGGCGCGCTCGGGACCGGTTCGGTCCGCGTCAGCTTGTCGCGAGCCAGTTCGGACTCGGCCATGCGCGCCGCTGCTCTGACCATCGCCATGGTCTGCGGCACCGCGATGTCGTCGTGGCCAGTGATGTCCAGGACGCCGAGCAGGCTCGCGGAGCCGGGATCGTGGATCGGCGTCGCCGCACAGGTCCACTGCTGGACGGAGTGGCGGAAGTGCTCGGCGCGGCGTACCTGCGTGGGCTGGCCCAGCCGGAGGGCGAGTCCCGGGGCGTTGGTGCCGGCGAGGCGCTCGTCCCAATTGCTGCCCTCGACGAAGCCGATCCTCTCGGCACGGCGCAGCGTGGCCGGCGTACCGCACACCCAGAGCAGCTGGCCCTCCGCATCCGACACCGCCATGATCGCGTCGCAGTCACGCGCCGCCTGGCCGAGGACGTCGTCGAGGACGGGGAAGACCCGAGCGAGCGGATGTTCGGCGCGATAGCCGTGCAGCGCCTCCTCCGAGAGCGTGATCGGCGCCTCGACGTCCTCCGCGGACACGCCAGCGGCGGCGGAGAGGTGCCAGGAGTCGGCCACCTCCGCACGCATGGACGCGCCGTCGGCGCCACGTGTCATGAAGTCAGTAGACAGGGTCATCGCGGGAGAAACCAGAGGTCGGCAGGTACGTCGGTCGAGCGTCCCCGCGCCGACGTTGCATCCACGTTGCATCCCCGGGCGCATCCCGGGGCCGCGACGAAGCCGGATGCGATTTCTGGGCCGCCCGGGGGCTCCGGTACCCTCGTGCGCGGTGGCGTGTCCGAGCGGCCTAAGGAGCACGCCTCGAAAGCGTGTGTGGGTGCAAGCCCACCGTGGGTTCAAATCCCACCGCCACCGCCATCTGATGTCTCAGGACATCGGGAAGGTCCGGATCCACCGACGTGGGTCCGGACCTTCGTCGTTCGCGTCCGCCGAGGAATTTCAGGAATCGCACAGGGTGCAATCTGTACCAATTGTCCGTTTTCGGGCTTACAGTCTTCATCCACCCGACCTCAGGAGAACGACTGACATGTTCCGCTCCAGGACCCTTGCCGCCGCCGCCATCTTCGCCGTGACCACGGTTGGCGCCGTGGCTCCCGCGAACGCCGCGATCCTCGGCAACCCGCACGCGCACGGCCACGCCACCACCACCAAGACACACACCCACGCCGGCCACGCGTCGGCCCAGGGCGTCCGGCAGGTCCTGCGCGACATCGCCCACCTCGACAAGCGGCTCGCCCGCGCGGCGACGTACGTCGGCAAGACGGCCCCGGCCTCCGCTGACCGGGACACGCTGCTGGCGAACGTCGCCACCGACCGCGCCGACCTCGCCACGCTCGCCGACGACGTGCGGACCAGCGGCACCGTCGCCGACGTCCGGGCCGCCCGGAAGGACCTGCGCCAGGTCCGCTGGACCAACTACATCCAGGCCGCCCACTTCCTCCGCACCGCCGCCGCGCTGAGCGCGAAGATCACGAGCCTGTCCGCCCAGGCGCAGTCGGGCTCGCCCGAGGAGACCCAGCTCGCGGACGCGAGCACCCAGCTGGCGACCGCGGTCGCCGACGCTGCCGCGATCACCGCTCGCAGCACCCGGGCCGACGTGCACGCAGTGCGGGCCCTGCTCAACAGCGTGCAGGCCACCCTGGACAGCGTGAGCACCGCGCTCGGCGTCGCCTGAGCGCCCGCTCAGCGCAGCAACTCATCCGCCTCGGCCGCGTCCTCGGGGACGTGGCCGAGGCGGTGCTGCTCGTGGGCGCCCTCGACGTCGCCGTGCGTGACCGCGAGGTAGCCGACGAGCGCGGCGAAGAGCGCGAGCCCCACGCCGAACACCGTCCCGTCGCCCCACCCGACGCCGCCGGCTGACGGCGGCTTGCCGAGCCAGTCCGCGACGGAGGCGCCCAGCGGTCGCGTCAGCACGTACGACGCCCAGAACGCGACCGTGGCGTCCAGGCCCACCCGCCACAGGCCGAGCGGCACCAGGATCAGCGCGCCGAACAGCACGGTCGACCAGGAGAACCCGAGGCCCAGGTTGATCGCCGTCGTGTCCCCGAGTGCCGTGCCCAGCCCGAAGGTGAGCAGCACGGTCCCCCAGTAGAACCGCTCGCGGCGGGCCGTCGTGATGGAGTGGACCGAGAGCGTGCCCTCGCTGGCGCGCCACCAGGTCAGCAGGCCGACGAGCAGGACGAGATAGATCAGCGAGTCCACGTAGTACGGCGTGCCCAGGGCCACGTGCGGCCCGTCGGCCACCATCGTGCCGAACAGCGCCACCATGAGGACGGTCGTCCAGTACCGCACCGGGTGATAGCTCTCCGCCCGCAGCTGGAGCCACAGGGCGCCGAAGAAGCCCCCGATCCCGATCACGCCCGCCAGCACGAGGCTGGCGGTGCCCATGAAGTCGGCCCCGGCCTCTCCGATCCCGGTGGTCAGGAGCTTGACCACCCAGAACAGCAGGAAGACCTCGGGGACCTTGGGGACGCGGAAGCTTCGAGAATCCATGCCCGCAACGGTCCGGGCAGCGCGCTGACCCGCGCCTGAACGCCGGGGGTCAGGTGAGTGAGGTCACCTGGGCGACCTCGCGGTCAGCCGTCGAGACCGGAGGTGTCGGTCGTCCCGCTCGCGTCCTCGTCGGTCACGTGCTCGCCGGTCTCGGTGTCGTCGCCGACGCCGCCGTCGAGGGTGTCGTCGCCGGACTGTCCCTCGAGCACGTCGTTGCCGTCCTCACCCTCCAGGGTGTCGTTGCCGTTGCCGCCGAGGAGGTCGTCGTTGCCGGTCCCGCCGACCAGGTCGTCGTTGCCGTTGCCACCGACGAGGTCGTCATCACCCGCGCCGCCCACGAGCCGGTCGCTGCCACCCTGGCCGAGCAGCTCGTCGTTCCCAGCGCCGCCGACGATGACGTCGTGGCCGGCCGAGCCGCAGACCAGGTCGTTGCCGCCGAGGGTCTTGACGACGTGACCGGGGTCGCGCACCACGATCACGTCGCGGTGCGACGTACCGCGCACGACGTGCGGGGACGACGAGGTCACGACCCGCGTGGCGTGCTGGCCGGCGCACGTCGGCGTACCGGCTGCGGCGGCAGGGACCAGTCCACTGAGCGCGATGACCGTGCTCGACGTGGCGGTGAGGCTGAGGATCGCGGTCGCTGCGCGCATGGCGGGCACCTTTCAGGGCGGACGGTGGTGGAGCAGACGATACGCCCGATTTGTCCGTATAGACATGGGTTGATCGGGCTAGCCCACCGTGTCGCCGGACTCACTGATCGGGTCGGCACCGACCTAGCGTTGTCCCATGACATCGGTTCCGGCACCGACGAGCACGGGGCAGGCGGCGCCCACCGCGCTGCCGGACGACCTCGTGCCGGTGATCACGCGGCATCTCGAGGACGCGGGCGAGTACCGCGTGGTTCTCGACCCGCGCGAGGCCCAGCGACTGGTCGACGTTCGCTGGGCAGCACTCGGCGCAGGCCGCATCCTCGGCCGCCGGGTGCAGGTCGTCACGACGCGGGCGATCGAGGCGCGCGAGGCACCGATCAGCGTCCTGGTGAGGTTCGACGACCGGGTCCGCCCGGCCGTGCCGCGCCAGCGTGAGGACTGAGCTCCGCGCTCAGCCCACGTGCGTCGTCCGCGTCCCGTCGCGCACGTCGGCGAGCAGGTCGCTGCGGGACAGCGACCAGGCGCCGCAGTCGCACGAGCCGGGGAGCATGGCCTCCGCCTGTGGATCCGCGAGCATCTCGACGTACGAGCGGCCGTGCCCGGCGCCGTGGTGGGCGACGTCGGCCCGGTCCTTGCGTCCGTGGGCGTGTGGACCGGTGGTGCTGCGGAAGACGGCCCCCGCGTCGGTGGCGTAGACCGTGGCCACGTGGTGGCCGTGCCGGCACTGGACACTGAGCACCTCGCGGTCGGAGAGCCCGTCGCCGAGCTCGGCCAGCGCCCGCGCGGCCCGTTCGTGACGGGCGTCCGACATCTGCGTGCTCATCGCTCCTCCTCCTCCTCGCTGAAGGCGGTGCTCTGGTCACTGGCGTCGTCCGCGTCGACCTCCCAGTGCCGCGGCTCGAGGACGCCGGACGGTTCTGCGTCCCGAGTCAGGTCCACGACGTCCAGGGTCACACCCTCGACATCGGACCAGGTCTGGACGACGGCGCGCGCGTCGGCCTCGCCCTCGCAGAGCTCGCGGTGCACCACGACGCCGTCACGGAGCACCCTGACCTCGAGGGTCGGTGTGGTGTGGTCGGCCTGGGTCTCGGACATCAGCCTCACCTGCCTTCTTCTCCACTCTGGAGCGGCAGCGGCCCGGCGGCCAGAGACTTCCGTCCTCAGTCGGGTACGCCGAGCCGGCCGAGCAGCAGCGACACCGGGCACCAGCCGACGGCGACCATGAGCAGCTGGTTGGCGCCGACGAGCGCCGGCAGGAGCAGGAACCATGGGCTGACGAAGGCGGCCAGGGCCGTGCCCAGGAGAGTGAACGAGCCGGCCAGCAGGAAGAGGATGCGGCGGACGACCCAGCGATCGGTCGGGACACAGACGGGTGCGGTGGCGGCCATGGACGAATAATACCCATGGGGGTATACGGGTTCGACCAGTACCCCTTCGGCCGGGGATGATCGTCGGCGTGACCGACCGCCAGACCGAGCGCCAGACCGAGCGACCGTGGCTGACCCGCAATCTCAAGGTCGTGTCGGCGGTGTCCCTGATGCAGGACGCCGCGTCGGAGCTGCTGTACCCGCTGATGCCGATCCTGCTGACCAGCGTGCTCGGCGCTCCTGCGGCCGTCGTGGGCGTCGTCGAGGGCGTTGCCGAGGGTGTCGCCGCGGTGACCAAGGTGGTGGCGGGCCGTGTCGCCGACCGGTTCCGCAAGAAGCCGTTGGTCGGTCTGGGGTACGGGCTGGCCGCCGTCGGCAAGGTGCTCGTCGCCGCGGCAGGCGTCTGGCAGGTGGTCCTCGCCGGCCGGGCGGTCGACCGGCTCGGCAAGGGCATCCGCGGCGCCCCGCGCGACGCGCTGCTGGTGCAGGACATCCCGGTGGAGGCACGCGGTCGCGCGTTCGGGTTCCACCGCACCGCCGACACCGCCGGCGCGGTGATCGGACCGCTGATCGCGCTCGGTGGCTACGAGTTGCTCGACCACCGGCTCCGCCCGTTGCTGTGGATCGCGGTGGTGCCGGCCAGCCTGAGCGTGCTGCTGGTGTTCCTGCTTCGGGAGGGTCCTGCCGTGCGGCTGCCCGCCGGTACGCCGTCGGCGTCACCGTCCGCGGTGGCTCACGCGCCGCTCGGGTCGGCGTACTGGCGCGTGGTGGGGGTGCTCGGCCTGTTCTCGCTGGTCAATTTCCCCGATGCGCTGCTGCTGCTGCGCCTGAACGAGATCGGCTTCGGGGTGGTCACCGTGATCCTGGCGTACGTCGGCTACAACCTCGTCTACACGGCTCTCAGCTTCCCCGCCGGGGTGATCGCCGACCGGCTGTCCCCGCGGACCGTGGTGGCCCTCGGTCTCCTGGTCTTCGCGGTCGCCTACGTCGGCCTCGGCCTCACCGAGAACCACCTCGCGGCGTGGCTGCTGATCGGCGGGTACGGCGCGTACACCGGGCTCACCGACGGCGTCGGCAAGGCCTGGGTGTCGCGTCTGCTGCCCCGCACGAGCCAGGGCACCGGGCAGGGCATCTTCCAGGGCGTCCTCGGCGCCGGTGTCCTGGTCGCCGGGCTCTGGGCCGGGCTGGCGTGGCAGGCCGGTGCCCAGGGCGACGGGCACGTGCCGTTGATCGTCTCGGGCGTCGTCGCCGGCCTGATCGGGCTCGTGCTGCTGGCCGCGCCGCGTCGCGCCGTACCGGCCGGCGCGTAGGTGTCGACACCGGCCGGGCATGATGGCCCGATGACGTGGTTCGACTCAGCGGCCGACGCCGGGAAGCGCTTGGGCGAGGTCGGCTATCTCGCCGACCAGGCGACGGCCACGACGACCTACCTGGCCGGGGCGCTGGAGAAGCCGTTGCTGGTGGAGGGGCCGGCCGGCGTCGGGAAGACCGAGCTGGCCAAGGCGATCTCGCGTGCGACCGGGGCAGAGCTGGTGCGGCTGCAGTGCTATGAGGGCCTTGACGAGGCGCGGGCGCTCTACGAGTGGAACTACAAGAAGCAGCTGCTCCGGATCCAGGCCTCCGGTGCGGACCAGTCCTGGGCCGAGACCCATGACGACATTTTTGCGGAGGAGTTCCTGCTCACTCGCCCGCTCCTGACCGCGATCCGGCGCGAGGAGCCGACGGTGCTGCTCATCGACGAGGTCGACAAGACCGACGTCGAGGTCGAGGGCCTGCTGCTCGAGGTGCTCAGCGACTTCCAGGTCACGATCCCCGAGCTGGGCACGATCGCCGCCGTACGCCGCCCGCTGGTGATCCTCACCTCCAACGCCACACGCGAGCTCTCCGAGGCGGTACGCCGCCGCTGCCTCTACCTGCACATCGACTACCCCGACGCGCAGCGCGAGCACGACATCGTGTCCTCCCAGGTGCCGGGCATCGAGGACACGCTGGCCCGCGAGATCGTCGAGACGGTGGCGCGGTTCCGCGCGCTGGAGCTGCGCAAGTCGCCCTCGATCGCGGAGTCGGTGGACTGGGCGCGCACGCTGGTCGCCCTGGGCACCGGCAGCCTCGACCCGGCCACGATCGACGCCACGCTCGGCGTCGTGCTCAAGCACCACAGCGACCTCGACCGGGCCGTGCGGGAGCTTAGGCTCCGGTCGTCATGAGTCTGCTCGACCGGCACATCGCGTTCGTCGAGGCGCTGCGCGCGGCGGGCCTGCCGGTCTCCCTGTCCGAGGGGCTCGACGCCATGCACGCGATCGGCGGGCTGGGGCTGGCCGACCGGGAGACGCTGCGGGCGGCGTACGCCGCGACGCTGGTCAAGCGGCAGCCGCACCGGGCCGGCTTCGACCAGGTCTTCGACCTGTACTTCCCCGCGCTGGTGGGCGACGGGTCCGGCGTCGAGCCGGTCGAGTCGCAGCAGGTCGCCGACGGTCCGCAGGAGCTCGTGGACTTCCGGGACGCGCTCGCGGAGGAGCTGGGCCGCGGTGACCGGCAGGCGCTGACGGAGATGGCGCGCGAGGCGGTGCAGCGGTTCGGCCTGATCCGTGGCCGCGGGCCGGGGGAGCAGCGCTGGTCGTCGTACAACGTGATGAACCGAGTCTCGCCCGGGGAGCTGGTCGCCCGGGCGCTGGAGGGCCTCGGTGCGGAGCTCGACCAGGATCCGGCGAGCCGCCGTCTTGTCGAGGCGCGCGTGCGCGTGTTCGAGGGTCTCGTGGAGGCGGAGGTACGCCGCCGCGCCGCCGAGGTGCGCGGTCCCGAGCACGTCGCCCGCTACACCGTGCGCAAGAGCATCGACCAGCTCGACTTCACCTCCGCCCGCAAGAGCGACCTGGAGGAGATGCGCCGCGAGCTGGGGCCGCTCGCGCGCCGGCTGGCGACCCGGATGAACCGGCACAAGGCGGCCCGCCGCCGGGGTCCGGTCGATTTCCGGCACACCGTGCGGGCGTCGATGTCCTCGGGCGGCGTACCGCTGGAGATCCACCACCGCCCGCGCCGGCCGAGTCGCTCCGACCTGGTCGTGCTGTGCGACGTCAGCGGCTCGGTGGCGAACTTCGCCGGTTTCACGCTGATGCTGGTGTTCGCGCTGCGCGAGCAGTTCGACCGGGTACGCGCGTTCACGTTCGTCGACGAGATCCACGAGGTCACCGACCGGTTCCGGCCCGGCCTCGACCCGGCCGAGACGATGACGGCGCTGGCCGCGAGCGCGCAGCACGCGAGCCTGTGGGGACGCACCAGCTACGGCCGCGCGTTCACCCGCTTCGCGGAGCAGCACGCGGACGCGCTGACCCCGAAGACCAACCTGCTCGTCCTCGGGGATGCCCGCTCCAACTACTCCGATCTCGCGATGCCGGTCGTGGCCGACCTGGTGAAGAGCGCCCGGCACGCGTGGTGGCTCAACCCGGAGGCCCCGCACCACTGGGGGACCGGCGACTCGGCTGCCCAGGAGTACTCCGCGCTGATGCCCATGGTCGAGTGCCGCAACCTCGTCCAGCTCGGGCAGTTCGTCCACGACCTCGCGTGACCCGGCGCGGTCGCCGCGCGACGGGTAGAGTTGTCGACTCGCCAAAATTGTCGTTCACCCGAAGGAACGCTTGAGTTGAACGAAGACGTCGCCGCACGCGAGATCGCGCGCGAGCAGGAGTTCGTCGACACGGTCTACCGCCAGCTCGAGCAGTCCACCCGCTCGGCCCAGGAGCTCGCCGCCGAGGGTCGCGCCCGTGGCCAGCTCGGCCACGAGGGCGGCCTGGTCGAGCGGGACGCGATGCTCTACCAGGCAGCCCGCCGGGTCGCCACGCTGGACGCCGCCCACGAGGGCCTGGTGTTCGGGCGGCTGGACATGCGTGCCGAGATCGACTCCGAGCCCCGGTACGTCGGCCGGATCGGCCTGCGCGACGCCAACCGCGACGTGCTGCTGATCGACTGGCGTGCCCCGGCGGCCGCGGTGTTCTACCAGGCCACGCACGCCGACCCGCACGGCGTGATCCGGCGCCGGATCCTGCGCTGCTCCGGTGAGACCGTCGTGGGTGTGGAGGACGACCTCCTCGACAGCGAGGCTGAGACCGACCTCCCCGTGGTCGGTGAGGGTGCGCTGATGGCGCAGCTGTCCCGTGCCCGTGACCGGTCGATGCACTCGATCGTCGCGACCATCCAGGCCGAGCAGGACCGGGCGATCCGGGCGCCCAACAAGGGCGTCGTGATGATCAGCGGCGGTCCCGGCACCGGCAAGACGGTCGTGGCACTGCACCGCGCGGCGTACCTGCTCTACGCCGACCGGCGCCGCTACGAGAGCGGTGGCGTGCTGGTCGTCGGCCCGTCCGGCGTGTTCATGCGCTACATCGAGCGCGTGCTGCCCTCGCTGGGCGAGACCGCCGTGGCGCTCCGCTCCCTCGGCGACGTCGTCGACGGCCTCCGGGCCACCCGACGTGACGACCCGCGGGTGGCCGAGGTCAAGGGTTCGGGTGCGATGGCCGAGCTGTTGCGTCGTACCGCCCGACAGGCCGTCCCCGGCAGCCCGCGGGAGTTCCGGATCTTCTATCGCGACGACGTGATCGTCCTCGGTCCTCGCGAGCTCGGACAGGCGCGCCGGCAACTGCTCTCGATGGGCTCGCGCAACCGCTCCACGACCCGCGTCGCGAGCACGCTGATCGACCTGATGTGGCGGCAGGTGCGCTCGGAGCGTGCGCGGGAACGCACCAAGGAGGACTTCGCGGACGAGATGCGCACCAACGACGCGTTCCTCGAGTTCGCCTCGTCGTGGTGGCCGGTGCTGGACGCCGCCACCGTGCTCGGCTGGCTGCGCGACACCGACCTGCTGAACCGCGTGGCGGAGGGCGTGCTCGACGACGAGGCGGTGCGGCTGCTGGCGAAGTCGTGGGGGGACGACCTCTCGATCGACGACGTGCCGCTGGTCGACGAGCTGCGCTACCTGCTCGGCGATCCACCGATCGTCAACGACGCCGAGGAGGACCCGCTCGACCGCGTCGACTCCTCCCTGCAGGAGCTCACCACCGCGGCCGACCGCGAGTACGCCGGCCCGCGCGGATGGACCCCGCCGACGAACCGCATCGAGGACGACGGCTACGCCCACGTACTGATCGACGAGGCTCAGGACCTGACGCCGATGCAGTGGCGGATGGTCGGCCGGCGGGGGCGCACCGCGACCTGGACGATCGTCGGCGACCCGGCGCAGTCGTCGTGGCCGGTGCCCGAGGAGGCCGAGCGCGCGCGGACCGCTGCGCTGGGCTCGATCGCCGGCGTGGACAAGCAGGTGCACTCGTTCCACCTGTCGACGAACTACCGCAACTCCGCGGAGATCTACGAGTACGCCGCCGCCTACGCCGAGCGCGTCGGTCTCGACGCCGACCTGCCGAACGCCGTCCGCTCGACCGGTGTCACGCCGCGTGACGTCGTGGAGCCCGATCTCGAGGCGGCCACCCGCCGCGCGCTCGGCGAGCTGGTCGAGTCGCTCGAGGGCACCGTCGGTGTGGTCGTACCGGTGGCCCGCCGGGCCGACGTCTCCCGCTGGCTGGCCGGCTGGCCGGAGGTCGCTGACCTCACCCAGGGCGAGGACGCCCGCGTCGTCGTACTCACCGGCCTCGACACCAAGGGCCTGGAGTTCGACGGCATCGTCGTGGTCGAGCCCGAGGAGATCGAGGCGGAGTCGCCCGCCGGTCGGGCCACGCTGTACGTCGTGTTCACGCGCGCCACCCAGCAGATGGTGACGGTGTCGCGGGAACGGTGAGGGCGGTGCGCCTCGTGCTTGTGGCCTACGTCCGTGTCCGTGCGGCCTCGGTGCGTCGCCGGCTCCACGCCAGGATCACCAGCACCGCGCCCGTGAGCCCGACGACGAACCCCACCACAGCAACCCCGACCCCGGGCAGCGCCCGCAGAAACGTCTGACCCAGGCCGGGAGCCACGAGGATGCGCCGTCCCGGGGGCGCGTCGACCGTGAGCCGATAGCGCCCCGACTGCGGGACCTCGAAGCTGACGACGCCGCCGTAGAGCACGCCGTTCCGGTCGATCGTCTGGGAGGAGCTCGGCTCCCCGACCGCGAGGGTCCGCCCGCTCGACGACGTCACCGTGACGTCGGCAGGGGAGATCGTCGGCGGCGTCTCCGTGGTGGAGGAGAACGGGCCGACGCTGGTCGATCGACCCACCTCCTCGAACACCAGGTAGTGGCCCGCGTCGAGATCGAACACCTGGGCACACGGTGTCGCACAGGGAGACTTCACCAAGGCGTCCCTGAACGCCGGGCCCACCGCGGTGAACAGCAGGAATGCAGCCACCATCCCGGCCCCGACACCAACGCCCACGAAGATCCAGCCGGTGCGGAAGCTGACGAAGCGGCGCGCGTTCACGTGCGGATCATCCCTGATCCGGGCGCCTGGCACCCGGCAGCGGCGACGCGCAGGCTGCGGCTGCCCCCCATGTCACCAACTGACCGAAGGAATCTCCGCGCCTGCAAAGGCGAAACCGAGATGTCGGTGGTCCCTGGTCGAATCGTCTCGAGGGTCGAACTCCACTACTCGGGAGGTGCGATGCGGATCGATCACACAAAGGACACCCCAGACAGGCAGTTGCGAGAGCTGACCGATCGCGAGCTCCTGCTCGCCGGTCGTCGGGCGCGGATCGCCGAGAGCCGGGCGAACGGCGAGCGCTGGCTGTGCTTCGTGGAGTTCTACCGCCGACGGCTCGCGACCGAGCAGCAACGGCGTGAGGTGTCTGCGCACTTCGCCCTGACCGCACGCCAGGAGACCGTGGTCGAGATCGGGTCGCTGTGGGGCCTGGACGCGTCGCGGGTCCGCAAGGAGCTCAACGTCGCCCTCCACCTGTGTGAGCACGCCGAGGAGATCTGGCAGATGTGCCTGACCGGACAGCTCGACGGCTACCGCGCGTCGCTGGTCGCCGACGCGGGGCGGCAACGACTCGACTCGGCCGAGGAGATCGCGCGATTCATGACGCAGATGCTGAAATTCCTGCGCAAGCACCTAAGGGGCGTCGACGGCGAGGACGATGCTGGCCTGCTCGTCACGTGCACGATCCGGCAGCTGCGCAACGCGATCGACTACGCGATCCGCAAGCTGCAGCCTGCGCGATCGGAGGAGCAGTTCCGCACGGCGTACGACGCGCGCACGGCGTACGCCCGCGACGACGAGCCGGGCATGGGCTGGCTGTCGGTCAACGGCCGCATCGACCAGGTGAGACTGGCCGACCACCGCCTCACCCTCGCCGCTCGGAGCAGGCGGAAGGAGGGCGACGAGCGCACGATCGCCCAGCTCAAGGCCGATCTCGCGCTGGATCTGCTGATCGGTAAGCCCGACGTCGCGTCGGTGCCGACGTACGCACGACCGATCATCAACCTGACCGTGCCGATCCAGACGGTGATGGGCCTCGCCGACGATCCGGGTGTCCTGTCCGGCGGCACGGTGGTGCCGGCCTCGCTGGCCAGGATGATCGCGCACGAGCCCGGCGGCACCTGGCACCGGATGCTCACCGACGAGGCGGGGCACGTGGTCGAGCTCTCGACCCGTAGCTACCAGCCCACGGGCCCGATCTGGCGGCACGTGGTGGCCGAGCACTCCACGTGCTTCCGGCCGGGCTGCGACGCGCCGTCGACCCAGGGCGACCTCGACCACCGGATCGCCTGGCCCCTCGGTCCGACCGACACCGGGAACCTCTGGCCGGGTTGCCGCACCGACCACCGCACCAAGCACGCGCCCGGCTTCAGCATCGAGCAGGCGGAGGACGGCAGCTACTGCCTGCGCACCGCGGCTGGGTTCTCCCACCCGATCCCCCGCTCCACGCACCCGTTCTCCGACGACTTCTCCTGGCCCGACCTGGCTGACGGTTTTCAGTTCGGAGCTGCTGAACTCCGGCAGGCGATCGAGGGGATGCGGGACTGGTCCGACCTCATGCGGCCGAGGTCGCCCGAGATCCACTGGGAGGACGATTTCGACGAAGCCCTGACCGAGCAGGAGTGGGACGCCCTGTACGGGCGCCGGGTCGCCTAGGGCCGCCAGGGCTCCGGGTTTCCCCGCAGGTCGGGCGCTGGCACGGGGTCGCCGTACGACGTGACCAGCGGCAGCACTCCGGCCCAGACGGGAGCGTCCAGATCGGACTCCGGGTCCTCGGGCGGGCTGTCGCTGACCTTGACCGACCACTCCTCCAGCGGCAGGGCGAGCACCATCGTGGCGGCGAGCTCGCGTGCGGTGGGTGGGCGCAGCGTGTCCCAGCGGCCCGGCAGCCAGGCCTCCGACATGACGCGCAGGGCGGCGACCTTGTCCTCGACCTCGATCGCGCGTCCGAAGACCATCGCGCAGCGGTAGTGCATCGAGGACTCGAACGCCGAGCGGGCGAGCACCATGCCGTCGAGCAACGTCACCGTGGCGCACGCCGGCGCGCCGGCGGCCAGCCGCCGGAAGAGCCGGCTGCCGGTCGAGCCGTGCAGCAGCAGCCGGTCGCCGTCGCGGGCGCACCCGATCGGGATGACGACCGGTGCGCCACCGTCCTCGGCGACCCCGACGTGGGCGACCCGGGCCTCGTCGAGGATCGAGTGCAGTACGGCGACGTCCTCGACCGCCTTCTCCGGGAGGCGGCGGATCCGGGTGCGCTCGGTCATGGCACCGATTCTGGGGCCGCAGGCAAGTTGTTTCGCGGCAACCACCCGTCGAAATGGCGCCGAGGCGAACCAACGGCCCGTTGTAGCGTTCGTCCATGTCCGAGCAGCCGCTGTCCGCCACCGCCGCCCTCGAGCAGGTGACAGGGCAGCAGGCCTGGGCGGTCATCCGGCTGCGCGACAGCGACACCGTGACTCTGGTCGGCGGACCGCTGACGGCGGCCGAGCGGCTCGCCGACATCCCCCTGCAGGAGGGTGCACCGGCACCGGGTCGCCGGTTCGACACGCTCGTGGCGGTGCCGTTCCGCCAGGTCGCCGAGCGCGGCTTCGAGGTGCACGACGACGGGACCCCGCTGGCCGTCGTACGCATCGAGACCGAGGCGGAGGTGCCCCTCGCCGACCTCCTGGCCGCGCTCCCGGAGGAGTCCGTCGAGTTCGCCGACCGTGGCGGGTTCGAGACCTCCGACGACGAGTACGCCGCGACGGTGGGCCGGATCATCGCCGAGGAGATCGGCAACGGTGAGGGCGCCAACCTCGTCGTCGGCCGGCGCTACCGAGCCCAGCTCGAGGAGTGGGGGCCCGCCAAGGCGCTGACCGTGCTGCGCCGGCTGCTCGAGCAGGAGCGCGGGGCGTACTGGACCTACTGCATCTGGACCGGCGACCGGTTCCTGATCGGCGCCTCCCCGGAGCGCCATGTCAGCGTGCACGCCGGCGAGGTGCGGATGAACCCGATCTCCGGGACGTTCCGGGTGTCCTCTAAGGAGATCGACCGAGCCGAGACTGCCGACCAGCGCAAGGCCCGGCTGCTGCGGTTCCTCGCCGACGAGAAGGAGATCTTCGAGCTCTTCATGGTCGTCGACGAGGAGCTGAAGATGATGTGCGACATCTGCCACGAGGGTGGTCAGGTGCTCGGCCCCTTCCTCAAGCCGATGACCCACCTCGTGCACACCGAGTACCTCCTCGCCGGGCGCACCCGCCTCGACGTGCGCGACGTGCTCCGGATGAGCATGTTCGCCGCCACGGTGACCGGTGCTCCGGTCGAGAACGCGTGCCGGCTGATCCGGCAGTACGAGAGCGAGGGACGTGGCTACTACGCCGGCGCACTCGCGCTGATCGGACGTGACGAGTCCGGCGCGGCCACGGCCGACTCCCCGATCGTGATCCGCACCGCCGAGGTCTCGGCCGACGGCGCCCTCAAGGTGACCGCCGGGGCGACGCTGGTCCGCGACTCCGACCCCGCCTCCGAGGTGGCCGAGACCGCCGCCAAGGCGGGCGGCATCCTCAGTGCGTTCGGACTCGTGCCGCCGGCCTCCGGTGCGCCTGCCGAGATCGCCGACCTCGCCCGTGACGAGGACGTGCTGATCGCGCTGAACTCCCGCAACCAGCGGCTGTCCAAGTTCT
>DATAKN010000004.1:0-4944 GCA_036261595.1 Marmoricola sp. | reverse complement strand
GGAGCGGCCGTCTGGATCAACACGAGACGCGGCCGGACGAGTCGATTCACGTTCTAGGCGACGCCGAAAAAGTCAACCCTCGAAGGTCCTTGAACTGCCCCAGCGGCGAGCGTAGACAGGACTCAGGCAGAAAAACTCAAGACCGGCACATGGAGGCGGAACCCACGCTCCGATCTACCCTTCCTACAGGGCGCTTGCATTCCGGGACACTCCCGGGGCAACAGTTGGATTCCGTGCAGCTTGGTAACCGCTCCCATGTGTTCGAGCGGCACCGGAGAGTCTCTTCGGTGCCGCTCAGCCGTTCCGGAGGGGTGACTGCTCGACTCCGGCGGTGACGGCCTCGGCGGCGTACAGCAGCCAGGAGTGCAGGCCGGCACGTCCGCCGTCGCGATAGCCGCGGAGGTTCGACTCATACTCCCGTCGCAGCGCCAGGTGCCCCGCCTCCGGTACGACGACCGACGCCGGGTCGACCCCGCGGGCGACCATGACCAGCCGCTCGGCCGCGCGGGCCACGATGCCGTTGTGCGAGGCGAACGGAGCCACCGTCACGATCTCGGCGTGCACGAGTGCCGCGACGATCAGTGCGGGCACCGAGGTGCCGAGCAGCGTGGTGGCGAGCGCGTTGAGCCGGTCAGCAGCCTCCGGTGAGACCGGACGGCCGAGCCGGTCGTCCTCGACGACGCCCTTGCCGGCCAGCGAGTGCAGCCGGGCGAACGCCTGCAGCGGCGACGTGCCGATCACCGGCACCAGCGCGAGCACACCGGTGCTGACCCGCACTGCCGCCTGCGCGGTCTCGTCGCCGACGCCCTCACGGACCTCCTCGAGGGAGGACGCGGATCCCTCCAGGACCCCGGACGCGTGGGCCCCGCGCAGCAGCGACTCGGTCGTCTGCTCGGGGCTCGTACGCCGCAACCCGCGGTCGCGGAGCAGGGCGTCGATGCCGTCGCGAGCCGCCGCGAACGCCGACGGGACCCCTTCCAGCTCGGTCAGCCACGTCAGCGGGTCGGGCGCGGGATCAGGCACCGCGCAAGGTTATCTTGGGCTGACGTCGAGCCCGGACGAGAGGATGCCGATGCGTGATCACGCCCTCTCCTTCGCCGCAGTGGCCGAGGCGTACGACCGTGCACGGCCGTCGTACCCCGCCGACGCCGTCGCCTGGCTGGTCGGCTCCGGCCGGGCGAGAGTCCTGGAGCTGGGCGCCGGCACGGGCAAGCTGACCGAGCTGCTCGTGGCCGCCGGTCACGACGTGGTCGCGACCGACCCGCTGCCGGAGATGCTGGCGCGCCTGCGCGCGCGGGTGCCCGCGGCGCGCGCGGTGGTGGCGAGCGCCGAGCGCATCCCGGTCCCGTCGCAGTCGGTCGACGTCGTCGTGTGCGCCCAGTCGTTCCACTGGTTCGACCACGAGGTCGCCCTGCCCGAGATGGCCCGCGTGCTGCGGCCGGACGGCGTGCTCGCCCTGGTCTGGAACGCCCGCGACGAGGGCATCCCCTGGGTCCGCAAGCTCGGCCGCCTTCTCGACGAGCACGGCGCCCGGATCCCGGAGAGCTCGGCCGCCGAGCTGCCCGACCCGGCCCGGGAGTCGGTCCACTTCGGCTGGCTGGAGCACCAGCAGTTCCGGTTCTGGCAGACCCTGCGCCGCGACGAGCTCTTCGACCTGGTCCGGTCCCGGTCGTCGGTGGCCCTGCTCGAGGACGCGGAGCGGGAGAAGCTGCTGGCCCGCGTCGGGGCCCTGTACGACGACTACGGCCGCGGTCCCGACGGCATGCAGCTGCCCTACCTGACGCACTGCTACCGCGCGGTGGTGAAGGAGATCGTCCCGCCTCCGCCACCGCCGCCGCCCCCACCGCCGGCGCCCGGCCGGGTCGACTGGGCCGACCTGGCCGACCCCGACTCGACCCAGCCGGTGGTCCGCATCCCCCCGCAGGCGGGGCCTCCCGAAGACCCGGGCACGCTGCTGATCGACTTCAGCTGAGGGCGTGGCCGGAGCAGCGACGTCCTACCCTGAGCCCATGGCACCCTGGCGCTGGCGGCGCCCCGGACACCTCGCGAGCGAGGCCGATCGCGCGACGTTCCGCACGCTGCACACGGCGTCGCTGATGACCGGCGCCCTGCGCACCGGCCTCACCGTGGACTCCGCCGAGCGCTCGGTCCGACACCTGCGCTCCCTGCTCGCGGCCCGCGCCGTGGCGCTGACGGACACCGAGCGGTTGCTCGCCTGGGACGGCCCGTCCGAGAGCCACCAGCAGCACGCCGGGCCGCTCGCCCGCCGCGGCGTGGCCGACGGCGGTACGACGGTCCGGGACCACCGGGACTTCTTCTGCGGCGACGTGTACTGCCCGGTCCGGGCGGCCGTGGTCAGTCCGCTCGTCGTGGAGGACCGGGTGGTCGGGACCCTCCAGGTCTACGCCACCGGAGCCCCCGCCGGCCTGGTGCGCGCGACGAGCGAGGTCGCCAGCTGGGTCTCGGGCCAGCTCGAGCTCGCCGAGCTGGCCGACTCCCGCGCCCGGCTGGTGGAGGCGGAGGTCCGTGCCCTCCGGGCGCAGATCTCGCCGCACTTCATCTACAACGCCCTCAACGCCATCGCGTCGTTCGTCCGCACCGATCCCGACCGGGCAAGGGAGCTGCTGGTCGACTTCGCCGACTTCACCCGCTACTCCTTCCGCCGGCTCGGGGAGTACACCACCCTCGAGGAGGAGCTGCGGTCCATCGAGCGCTACCTGGTGCTCGAGCAGGCGCGCTTCGGCGACCGGCTCGGAGTGACCCTGCGGATCGCTCCGGAGGTGCTCCCGGTGACCGTCCCGGTGCTCAGCCTGCAGCCGTTGGTCGAGAACGCGGTCCGCCACGGGTTGGCCGACAAGCCGGGCGGCGGCATGATCACGATCCTGGCTGAGGACCACGACCGCGAGGCGGTGATCTCGATCGAGGACGACGGCGTCGGTGAGGACCCCGAGCGGGTACGCCGCGCCCTGGCCGGTGACACGTCGATGGACTCCATCGGGCTCGGCAACGTCGACGAGCGGCTGCGCACGGTGTACGGCGACGACTACGGGCTGGTCGTCGAGACCGCCCCCGGTGCCGGCACCCGGGTGGTCGTGCGGGTGCCGAAGTTCGCAGCGGGGGTCCGCCCGTGACCGACGTGCCGCAGCACGAACGACTCAGCGTCCTGGTGGTCGACGACGAGCGCCCGGCCCTCGACGAGCTCGCGTTCCGCCTCGGCCGCGACCCCCGCGTCGGGGCGATCACGACCTGCGACTCCGCGCCCGAGGCGCTTCGCGTCCTCGGGGAGGGCGGGGTCGACGCGGTGTTCCTCGACGTCGCGATGCCCGGGCTCACCGGCCTGGAGCTCGCCTCGGTGCTGAGCCGCTTCAAGGAGCCGCCGAAGGTGGTGTTCGTGCTCGCTGTGCGCGGTGGACTACGTGCTCAAGCCGGTGCGCGAGGAGCGCCTCCGGGAGGCCGTACGCCGCATCGGCGACGTCAGCGCCGGCCCGCCGAGCGAGGAGACCCTGCCGGTCGAGCTCGGCGGGGTCACCCGGTTCGTGAACCGCTCCGACGTCGCCTACGTCGAGGCGCAGGGCGACTACGCGCGACTGCACACCGCGACCGGGAGCCACCTGGTCCGGCTCCCGCTGAGCACGCTCGAGCAGCGCTGGGGCGACGCGGGCTTCCTGCGCATCCACCGCTCGCTGCTGGTGTCCCTGGCCCACATCGCCGAGATCCGCACCGAGAACGGTCGCTGCTCGGTGCTGGTCGACGGCACCGAGCTCCAGGTCAGTCGCCGGCACACACCGGCCCTGCGCGAGCTGGTCCGGCGCTACCGTCAGGGACCGTCGTGAGCGAGCGCACCGACCGGCGCGGCGAGCGACAGCCAGACCGGCACGGGGACCAGCGAGCGGCGCGGGTGCGCGTCACCGGGCCGCGCACCGGCCGCCCACGGCGGACCTCGATCGCCTCGGAGATCGATGCCCAGAGTGCCGTCGGTGAGATCTACATGCGCTCGCTGATGCGCTCGCAGCTCAGGCTGGCGCTCGGCGTGGTGCTGATGCTGGCCGCCTCCGTCGGGGCGCTCCCGCTGCTGTTCGAGCTCAGCCCGTCCCTGCGCCACGCCGACCTGCTCGGCGTACCGGTGCCGTGGCTGCTGCTCGGCTTCGGCGTCTACCCGGTGCTGATCGCCCTGGCGGGGTTCTACGTGCGCCGGGCGGAGCGCAACGAGGCGTCCTTCCACGACATGGTGGGCGGTGACCGGTGAGCACACTGGCGGTGCTCGCCGTGCTGGCGGTCTCCCTGGCCACCCTCGCCGTCGGCGCCGTCGGCCTGCGGATCTCGCGCACCACCAGCGACTTCTACGTCGCCTCTCGTGCGGTCGGCACCGTCCTGAACGCGTCGGCGATCAGCGGGGAGTACCTCTCCGCCGCGTCGTTCCTCGGCGTCGCCGGGCTCGTCCTGCTGCACGGTGCCGACATGCTCTGGTACCCCGTCGGCTGGACCGCCGGCTACCTGCTGCTGCTGATCTTCGTCGCCGCCCCGCTGCGCCGGTCCCGGGCCTACACCCTGCCGGACTTCGCGGAGTTCCGGGTGGAGTCGCTGGTGGCGCGACGGGTCTCCAGCGGCCTCGTCGTGCTCATCGGGGTCTTCTACCTCGTGCCGCAGTTCCAGGGCGCCGGGCTCACCCTGCGCACGCTGACCGGTGCACCGACCTGGGTGGGTGCGGTCATCGTGGCGTCGGTGGTCCTGGCCAACGTGGTCTCCGGCGGCATGCGCAGCATCACGATCGCGCAGGCCTTCCAGTACTGGCTCAAGCTGGTCGCGCTGCTGGTGCCGCTCGCGTTCGTGCTGGTGCGCTGGCAGGCGAACGGCAGCCCCACGTCGCGGTTGCACGCCACCGACTGGGTCGAGCCGATGCAGGGCCCGCACGCCGGCTACCTCGTCTACTCGCTGATCCTGGCG
>DATAKN010000331.1:0-22518 GCA_036261595.1 Marmoricola sp. | reverse complement strand
GACCAGCACCTTCCGCTCCGGGTCGACGCTCTCGATCATGAAGTCGGTGACCACCTCGACCTTGCGCTCCTCCAGCATGCCGCCGAGGTGTGCCGAGGCGACCGGCTTGGTGAACGCGCCGTCCAGCGGGGTGACGTAGGTCATCTCGACCCGGTCCCGGAGGCCCTGCTCCCGCAGCCAGGCCTCGGCCAGGAACGTGAACTCCAGGGGAGCCACGGGGCACTTGATCGGCATCTCGGAGATGTGCACGACGAGCCGCCCGCGGTCGAAGCTCTCCAGCGCCTTCTGGAGGGCGGTCGCGCCCTCGAGGGTGTAGAAGTCGAAGATGCTCTTGCGCCACTCGGGGCCGAGCAGCCCGGGCGTCTGGTCGGGCGCGGCGTCGTACCGCTGGCGATCACCAGGTAGTCGTAGGGCAGCGAGCGGCCGCCCTGCAGGAGCACCTGCTGGTCCTCGGGCACCACCTTGTCGATCTCGGCGAGCACCAGCTCGACACCGTCGGTGATGAAGTGGTGACGACTCCGCACGATCTGGTCGGGCGTGTAGCCGCCGAACGGCACGAACAGGTAGCCGGGCTGGTAGTGGTGGTCGTCGTCGCGGTCGACCACGGTGATCGTCCACTCGTCGCGGGGGAGTCGCTTGTGCAGCTTGTTCGCGATCATCGTGCCCGCGGTACCGCCACCGAGAATGAGCAGGTTGCGCATGGTGTGTCCTCCTGAGCTTCGGGACCAACGCGCTGTCGGCTCCCGGTCAGCATCCACTCAATACCCCTCGGGGTACCCACGCAGGAGGCGGACGGCCCGTCCTGCCGGGACCGTGGTCCCTGCCTTCGAACCGGTCCGAACCGGCCCGAAATCGGCTCGAGATCGGCCGGAGATCGGCTGGAGAATCGGCCGGGAACCGGCTGAAATTCTTGCCGGTGCGGCTGTCCCCTCGTGGGTCGTTCGTTCGTCGAACCGGTGACAGTCCGATGACGAGAGGAAGCACCATGCAATACGCGCTGATGATCTACGTGGATCCGTCCGCGACCGAGGCGTTGAGCGAGGAGGAGGGTCGCGCCCTGACCCAGGAGTACCTGGCGGTCCGGTCCGACCCGCACTGCCTCGACGGGGCGTCCCTGGCATCGGTGGACTCGGTGTCCACGGTGCGGGTCCAGGACGGTGACGCGCTGGTGACCGACGGGCCGTTCGCCGACACCAAGGAGGTGCTCGGCGGCTACTACGTGATCGACGTGCCGGACCTCGATGCCGCGCTGGAGTTCGCCGGCCGGATCCCCGCGGCCCGGATGGGCGGGTCGGTCGAGGTCTGGCCCGTGGTCTTCCGGCGCGAGTGATCGAGGAGGTCTTCCGCGACGAGTGGTCGCGGGTCCTCGCTTCCCTGGTGGGCTTCCTCGGCGATCTGGACCTCGCCGAGGAGGTCACCCAGGAGGCGTTCGCGCTCGCCGTGGAGCGCTGGCCGAGGGACGGCGCGCCACGCAACCCGGGCGCCTGGCTGACCACCACCGCGCGGAACCGGGCGATCGACCGGATCCGCCGTGATCGAGTCCTGCGCACCAAGCTGCCGCTCATCGTCCTGCCGGAGGCCGAGGAACCCATGAGACCGGCCGCTGCCATCCCCGACGAGCGCCTCGAGCTGATCTTCACCTGCTGCCACCCCGCGCTGGGAACGGAGGCCCAGGTGGCGCTCACGTTGCGCGCGCTCGGAGGGCTGTCCACCGAGGAGATCGCGCGCGCCTTCCTGGTGCCGGCGGACACCATGAAGCGCCGGCTGACCCGGGCGAAGACCAAGATCCGCACCGCCGGGGTGCCGTTCCGCGTGCCACCCGACCACGTGCTGCCCGAGCGCCTCGGGACCGTGCTGCGGGTGATCTACCTGATCTTCAACCAGGGCTACGGCGGCACCGACGAGCTGGCCACCGAGGCGATCCGGCTCGGTCGCCTGCTGCTCGCGCTGATGCCGGACGAGCCCGAGGCGATCGGGCTGCTCGCCCTCATGCTGTCCCACGAGGCCCGTCGTGCTGCCCGGGCGCCCGAGGGAGAGCTCGTCCGGCTCGAGGAGCAGGACCGGTCCCTGTGGGACGAGGCGATGGTCACCGAGGGTCGCGACCTGGTCACCCGGGCGCTCGGCCGGCCCACGCGCGGACCGTACGCCGTGCAGGCGGCGATCGCGGCGCTGCAGAACGAGCCCGCCATCGACTGGCCGCAGGTCGTCGCGCTCTACGACGAGCTGGTCGGGCTCACCGGGTCGCCGGTCGTCGAGCTGAACCGGGCGGCGGCGATCGCCGCCGCCGGCGCGACCGAGCGGGCCCTCTCGATCGTGGAGCACCTGGACCTCGACGGCTACCAGTACCTGCACTCCACGAGGGCCGAGCTGATGCACCGGCTCGGGCGCGACGACGAGGCGGTCGAGGCGTTCCGGCGGGCGCTCGAGCTGGCTCGTGCCGACCACGAGCGGCAGTTCCTGCAGCGCCGGATCGATTCCCTCGCTGACTGAGCCGGCCGACCGGGGTGGTGCCGGGCGGTGGCCCGCTCTAGCGCAGCCGCGCGACCTCGAACTGCATCCGCGGCTCGGCGTACGTGTCCTGGGACTCGACCAGCAGCAGCTCGCGGCTGCCGGCGTCCACGGTGTTCACGAGCAGGTCGAAGACGCTGGAGGCGGTGCGGGCGAGCGCGGTCGCGGCGTCACCGGTGGCGAGCAGGTGCGCTGAGAACAGGGCCGCGGTCACGTCGCCGGAGCCGTTCGCGTGCATCGGCAGCCGTGGCGTGCGCACGCTCCAGGCGCCGTCGCCGGTGACCGCCACCATCTCCAGCGTCTCGGGCGGCTGCTCCGCGTGCAGGACGCTGGTGACCAGGATCGTGGCCGGCCCGAGCCGCCTCGCCGCGTCGGCGGCGTCGAGCACCTGGGCCAGGTCGACGGACGAGGGCAGCGGCGTACCGGTGAGCTCCCCGAGCTCGAACTGGTTCGGCGTGATCACGTCCGCACGCGGCACGACCAGGTCGCGGATCAGCGGCGGGATCGAGGGATCGACGAAGCAGCCACTGTCCGCGTTGCCCATCACCGGGTCGCAGGCGTACGACGCCTCCGGGTTGGCCTTCTTGACCCGATCGACCGCGTCGAGGATGACCGAGGCGATCTCGGGGCTGCCCTGATAGCCGGAGAGGACCAGGTCGACCTGGCCGAGGGCGCCGCGCTCCTCCAGGCCGAGGATCACCTCGTGCACGCCGGCGCCGGGGATGACCGGGCCGCGCCAGGCGCCGTACCCGGTGTGGTTGGAGAACAGCACCGTGTGCACCGGCCAGACCTCGTGCCCGAGGCGCTGCAGCGGGAAGACCGCGGCGCTGTTGCCGACGTGGCCGTAGGCGACCGAGGACTGGATGGAGAGGATCCGCACCCCGCCAGTGTGCCGGGCGGCGGATGACCCGGACAGGTCTGGTCGGCCAAACTAGAACGCGTTATAGTTCGGCAGCCGGGTGACGCCGGTCACGAGTGCGCGCGACGAATGAGGGACACCATGGGCAAGCAGCAGCGATCCAACGAAGCCGACTACGTCGTCGTCGGGTCCGGGAGCTCCGGCAGCGCGGTCGCCGGCCGGCTGGCCGAGGCCGGGCACAGCGTGATCCTGCTCGAGGCGGGCAAGACCGACGAGAAGCTGCTGGTCAAGAAGCCCGGGATGATCGGCCCGATGCACTCGGTGCCGGAGATCAAGCGCACCGTCGACTGGGGCTACTACTCCACGCCGCAGAAGCACATCCTCGACCGCAAGATGCCGGTGCCGCGGGGCAAGGTCGTCGGCGGGTCCAGCTCGATCAACGGCATGGTCTACGTGCGCGGCAACCGCGCCAACTTCGACTCCTGGGCGGCCGAGGGCAACACCGGCTGGGACGCCGACTCGGTCAACGCGGCGTACAAGCGCATGGAGGACTTCGAGGACGGCGAGAACGCCTATCGCGGCGCCGGCGGTCCGATCCGGATCACCCGCAACAAGTTCCCGCAGGAGGGCACCCTCCAGTTCATCCAGGCCACGTCCGACACGCTCGGCGTAAAGGTCCTCGACGACTACAACGGTGAGTCGCAGGAGGGCATCTCCCGGATGCAGCAGAACGCCGCCGACGGGCTGCGGTACAGCGCCTCGCGCGGCTACGTGCACAACCTCGCACCGGAGCAGCTCGAGCTGCAGAGCGAGGTCCTGGTCAGGAAGGTCGTGATCGAGAACGGCCGCGCCACCGGGGTCGAGGTGACCGACAAGGACGGCGCTCGGCGCACGATCCGGGCCGGCAAGGAGGTCATCCTCTCCGCGGGCTTCGTGGGCTCGGCGCAGATCCTGATGCTCTCCGGGGTCGGCCATGCCCAGCACCTGCGCGACCACGGCATCGAGGTGGTCTCCGACCTCCCGGTCGGCGACAACCTGCACGACCACATGTTCCACGCGATGACCTTCCACGCCACCTCGGCGAAGATGAAGGGCAAGGCGTCGTTCTTCGCCCGTGGCCTGGCCAAGGAGCTGATCCGCCCCGGGACGACGTTCCTGGCGAATTCGGTCTTCGAGTCGGTCGGCTTCGTGCGCACCTCGCAGGCCACCGACGTACCGGACCTGCAGCTGCACCTGCTCCCGTGGTCCTACGTCTCGCCGAACCAGGACGAGCCGATCCGCCACAAGGTGGACCCGCGTACGTCGCTGACCGTGCTGGTCACGCTGATCTACCCGAAGAGCCGCGGCACGCTCCGGCTGGGGTCCGCGGACCCGACGGCGGCACCGCTGATCGACTTCCAGTACCTCGCCGACCGCGCGGACCTCGAGGTGCTCGCCGAGGGCTCGGAGATGGTGCGCGAAATCATGAGTGCGGCCGCCTTCGGCGGCTCGGTCAAGGAGGAGATCCACCCCGGCGCATCGGTGAAGGGCCAGGACCTCCGCGACGCGATCCTCAACCGCGCGACGTCGGTGTACCACGGCGTCGGCACCTGCCGCATGGGCGTCGACGAGCTCGCCGTGGTCTCCCCGGACCTGAAGGTCCGCGGCGTCGAGGGCCTCCGCGTCGCCGACGCCTCGATCATGCCGTCGATCACCGGAGGCAACACCAACGCCCCGGCGATCATGATCGGCGAGAAGGCCGCGGAGATCATCCTCGGTCGCTGACCGGCCGGAGATCGGCGGCGCTCACGCGACCAACAGGCTCCGCTTGGACAGTCCCATCCAGTACCCGTCGATCACCTGGTCGCCGGGCGCCTCGGGATCGCTCGCCGCGCCCAGCGTGACGAACAGCGGGGTGTAGTGCTCCACGGTCGGGTGGGCGTAGGGCATGCCGGGTGCCTTCGCGCGGTACGACGCCAGCTCGGCGACGTCGCCGCGGGAGAGCGCATCGGCGGCCCAGGCGTCGAAGTCCCGTGACCAGCCGGGGGCCTCGGCGTCGATGCGGAACTCCCGCAGGAACGGCAGGCCGTGGGTGAGGAAGCCGGAGCCGATCACCAGCACGCCCTCGTCGCGCAGCTCGCGGAGCCGGCTGCCCAGGGTGAGCAGGCGGTAGGGGTCCTGGGTCGGCAGGGACATCTGCAGCACGGGGATGTCGGCGTCGGGGTACATGATCTTCAGCGGCACCCACGCGCCGTGGTCCAGGCCGCGCGACGGGTGCTGGTGGACGGGCTCGGTGTCCGGCATCATCGCGGCGATCCGCTCGGCCAGCGCGGTCGCGTCCGGGGCGTCGTACCGCATCCGGTAGTACTTCGGGTCGAACCCGCCGAAGTCGTAGACCAGCTCGGTGCCCGGCCCGCTCGCGCTCAGCGCCAGCGGCGCGGACTCCCAGTGCGCGCTCACCACGAGGATCGCGGTCGGGCGCGGGATCGAGCCGGCGAGGGTGCGCAGCTCGCCGGACCAGCGCGCATCGTCGAGCAGGGGTGGTGCGCCGTGGCCGATGTAGAGGGCGGGCATCCGGTCGTTCATGGTGGTCATGATAGTTCAACTTTGAACTATCCCGGAAGATTCCCGTCAGGGTCGGTCCTGTCGCCGGGACCGGGCGCGAACCGCGAGCCAGGCGAGTACTGGTACCAGCGCGGCCACCAACGCCAGGACCACGTCGGTCGGCGTCGCCGGCCTGCGAGGCACGCGCGGGTCGATGCCGTAGTGGCTGCTGCCCATGAGGGCGTAGCCGCGCAGGGTCGTGACGATGCTGAAGACGGAGGCGGCAACGAACACCAGGGCCCCGGCGATCCACGTGCGGTCGCGCCGGAACGCCTGGACCACGCCCCAGAGGCCGATCGGCAGGAAGAACGAGAAGATCAGCAGTTCCCAGAGCCCTGCACGTCCCATGTGGTCCTCCGAGCAGGCAGGCGGGTGCAACCGTGCGCGCCGATCGTACGGCGCGACGGGTCAGGGCAGCTGCCAGTGGACCGGCGTACCGCCCTGCGCCTCGAGCAGTCGGTCGACCTGGCTGAACGGCCGAGAACCGAGGAACCCACGGTGCGCCGAGAGCGGACTGGGGTGCGGCGACTCGACGTACGGCACCGGTCCGAGCAGCGGCTTGAGCGTCTGGGCGTCGCGGCCCCAGAGGATCGCCGCCAGGGGACCGCCGCGCTTGGCGAGTGCGGTGATCGCGCACTCGGTGACCGGCTCCCAGCCCTTGCCGCGGTGGGAGTTCGCCCGACCCGGGCACACCGTGAGCGACCGGTTCAGCAGCAGCACGCCGGCGTCGGCCCACGGTGTCAGATCACCGGAGGACGGCACCGGTACGCCGAGGTCGTCGACGAGCTCCTTGAAGATGTTGAGCAGGCTGGGCGGCAGCGGACGCACGTCCGGTGCGACCGAGAAGCTCAGCCCGACCGGGTGGCCCGGCGTGGGGTAGGGATCCTGACCGACGATCAGCACCTTGACCTCGGCCAGCGGCCGCTGGAACGCGCGCAGGATGTGCTCGCCGGCCGGGAGGTAGCCGCGGCCCTCGGCGATCTCGGCGCGCAGGAACGCACCCATGCGGGCGATGTCGTCGTCGACGGGCGCCAGGGCCTCGGCCCAGTCCGGCGCCACGAGCCCCTTCTCGACGAGTCCGGCGAGTGCACTCACGGCGCCGAGTGTGGCATGTAACGCGGTGTCCAGGTCGCTGGGTGCGTCGTACGAGACGTGTTCAGCGACGATAACCCCGCGTTACAGCGGTCTCGGCCGGCTCACACGAACTCGGGGAGCACCTGGTCGTGGACGAGGGCGCCGCGGAACGGGTCGCCGACCTCGGAGAGGCGGTCGAAGACGGTGCGGATCGTCCAGCGGTCCGGCCGCAGGTCGGGTTCTTCGAGCTCGTGCCAGCCGATCGGGACGCTGACCGGTGCGCCGGGCGCCGGGCGCGTGGAGTACGGCGCGACCAGGGTCTTGTTGATCGCGTTCTGGGTGTAGTCGAGGCGGGCGCGACCCAACCGGTCGGCCTTCTGCCACTTCCAGCTGACCAGGTCGGGCACCAGCTTGCCGATCGTGCGGGACACCTGCTCGACCCAGGCCCGGGTCTCGTCGAAGGACGGCCCCGGCGCGATCGGCACCCAGATCTGCAGGCCGCGACGACCGGTGACCTTGACCTGGCTGCGCACCTCGAGCCGCTCGAACGCGGTGCGGTGCAGCACCGCCATCGAGACCACCTCCTCCCAGGTCGTGCGGTCGCCGGGGTCGATGTCGAACAGCGCGTACGTCGGGCACTCCGGCGCGTCCGTGCGCGAGGTCCACGGGTGCCACTCCAGCGCCCCGAAGTTGGCCACCCAGACCAGGGCGGCCGGCTCGTCGGCGACCAGGTAGGTCCGGGTCTCGCCAGGGTCGGCGAGCGGGTTGTCCCAGCGGGACAGCCAGTCGGGGGCGTGGCTGGGCAGCTCCTTGTGCCAGAACCCCTTCGCGTGCGCGCCGTTGGGGTAGCGGTGCAGGTTCAGGGCGCGACCCTCCAGGTAGGGCACGGCGACGGGCGCGATCCGGGCGGCGTACCGAAGGAAGTCGCGCTTGGTCACGGGTTCCTCGCCCTCGCGGGCCGGGAACAGCACCTTGTCCAGGTTGGTCACGGCGACGTCGCGGCCGTGGACGGTCCACGTGCCGCCCTTCGCCGGGAGCTCGTCGAGAGCGGCGAGCGCGTCGTCGTCCGCGGCGAGCGGTTGGGGAGCCGCGACCTGCTCGGCCGCGTCGGCGGCGGGCCGGTCGGAGTGCCACTGCCGGTCCGGGTCGGCCTTGACCTCGTCGTTGGTGCGCCCGGTGACCACGGAGCGGGGGTGCTCCTCCGGGTCCCAGCCTTCGACGGCGGCGTCGTCGTGCTTGTGCAGCAGCATCCAGTGCTCCTTGCCGCTCTCGTCGACCTTGGTGCGCACGAGCACGAACCGGCCGCGCAGCTTCTCGCCGTGCACGTCGGCGTGCAGCTCGCCGTCGGCCACCGCGCGGGCCGGGTCGTCGGTGTCGTACGGCTCCCAGGTGCCGCGGTCCCAGACGATCACGTCGCCGCCGCCGTACTCACCGCGCGGGATGACACCTTCGAAGTCGGCGTACTCCAGCGGGTGGTCCTCCACGTGCACCGCGAGCCGGCGGGCCGAGGGGTCGAGCGTCGGTCCCTTCGGGACGGCCCAGGACACGAGCACGCCGTCGATCTCGAAGCGCAGGTCGTAGTGCAGCGAGCTCGCGCGGTGCCGCTGCACGACGAAGTGCCGCGTCCCGTCGCTGCCGGCACCGGCACCGTCGCCGGACGGCTCGGGCGTGGTGGCGAAGTCCCGCATCCGCCGGTACGACGCCAGCCGCTCGGCCGGCCCGGTCTTCTTCGCGCGCGCACGGCGCTTCGTGGCCGTGTCCCGGGCAGCGCTCTTCCTCGGGCTCATGCCCGAGCCGTACCCGCCGGACCCGCCGCCCATCCGCTGCCTGCGCTCAGCGGGCCCCGCGCACCGGGCGAGTCAGCCGGTCCAGGAACGCGACGAGCAGCGCCTCCCGCAGCGCGGGTGCGGCGACGTCGAGCAGCGCGTTGATCTCCGCCATCGACTCCGGCAGGCCGACCGTGTCGCCGCCGGCCATGCCGACCGCGGCCAGCAGGCCGTCGAAGTCCTCGTCGCTCAGGTCCGCGGGGTCGAGCGCCTGCACGAACCGCACGACGTCGGGCGACACGGCGACCGGCCCGGCGGCCACCGCCGCGTCGACCGCGGCCCGCAGCGCGGTGAGGAACTCCTCGACCAGCGGGGCGGTGGCGGCGCTCAGGGTCAGGTGGATCGTCGGTCGGCCGCCCCGGTAGGAGAGCTGCGGCTGCACGTACCAGCCCGCGCGGGTCATCGCGTCGGTGATCGTGAAGACGTCACAGGTCGCGTCGGTGCCGAACGCGACCAGCGTCGAGTCCGGGGGAGCGATGACCGACAGCGGGCCGATCGCCTCGATGCCGGCCACCAGCCGGTCGACGCCGTCGAGCACCACGCGGGTCAGCTCCAGGTAGCCGTCGTCGCCGATCGTGTTGACCACGGCCCAGGCCCCGGCCAGAGGGCCGCCCGACTTCGTCGACTGGATCGTGGAGTTCAGCATCGTGTAGCCGGGCCAGTCGGCGCTGGCGAAGAACTGGCTCCGCCGCAACGCGGGGTCGCGGTGGAGCAGCACGGACGTGCCCTTCGGGGCGTAGCCGTACTTGTGCAGGTCGAGCGAGATGCTGGTGACGCCCTCGGCCGCGAACGTCCACGTCGGCACCGGGCGACCCAGGCGCGCGGCGTACGGGAGCACCCAGCCGCCGATGCACGCGTCGACGTGGCATCGCACCCCCCGGCTGAACGCGGCGCCGGCGATGTCGCGCACCGGGTCGACCACCCCGTGTGCGTACGACGGCGCGCTGACCACGACCAGCACGGTGCGGTCGGTGATCGCCTCGGCCATCGCCGCGGGCCGGGCCCTGAAGTCCGGCCCGACCTCGACCAGCACCGGTTCGACCCCGAAGTAGTGCGCGGCCTTGTGGAACGCCGCGTGCGCGGTGGTCGGCAGCACCATCTGCGGGAGCGCGATGTCGGGCCGGGCGTCCCGGGCGGCTTGCACCGCGAGCAGCACCGACTCGGTGCCGCCGGAGGTGATCGTGCCGACCGCGTCGGCCGGGGCGTCGAGCAGGTCGCACGCCCGGCCGACCAGCTCGTTCTCCATCTGCAGCAGCGAGGGGAACGCGGTCGGGTCGAGCCCGTTGGACCCGGCGTACGCCGCGACCGCTGCCCGGCCGGCCTCGTCGGCCTCGGCGAGCCCGGAGTCGTAGACGTAGGCGAGCGTGCGTCCGCCGTGGACGGGCACGTCGGCGCGCTGCATCTCGTGCAGTCGGGCGAGCAGGTCTGCCGTGCGGTTCATGCGGTGGTCGTCTCCTCGACGGTGTCGGCGCCCAGGTCGTAACGGCGCAGCCAAGCCAGGCTGACGAGCGTCAGCACGGCGGGAAGGACGGAGAACCCGAACACGATCGCGGTCAGGGCCGACGACGGCTGGGTGGCGCCGCCGTCGGTGGAGGACCGGTAGCCGCCGAGCGCCAGCACCAGGCCGTAGATGCCGGGGCCGAGGGCCAGGCCGAGCGTCTCCCCGGCCGTCCACACGCCGGTGTAGACCCCGGCGCGGTTCTGGCCCGTCCGGCGGGCGTCCACGGCCGCGGTGTCGGGCAGCATCGCCATCGGGAACATCTGTGCGCCGGCGTACCCGGCGCCGACCAGGGCGGTCGCCGCGAACACCAGCGCATGCGGGGCCTGCCGGGCGCCGATGAGCACGACCGCGCCCGCAGCCAGGAAGAGGGACGCGGCGACGTACCCGCGCTTCTTGCCGATCCGCTGGCCCACGACGTTCCAGACCGGGGTCAGGACCAGGGCGGGCCCCACGAAGCAGACGAACAGGACCGTGGACAGCCCCTTGTCGCCGAGCACCCAACGCGACATGTAGTCGACGCCTGCCAGCATCGCCCCGGTGGCCAGGGCCTGCAGCACGAAAGTGGTCAGCAGCAGCCGGAAGTCCCTGGCCTCGGCCACCACGCGCAGCTGGTCACGCAGGGTGCCCTCGCCCGCGGTGGCGCGGCCGACCCGGGCGGGGGCGGTGCCGGCGTACGCGCCGATCACGCCGATCACCAGGATCACCGCCACGACCAGGCCCATCACCCGGTAGCCGGCGCGGCCGTCGAACGCGTTGCGGATGGCCGGCGCACTCGCACCGCTGAGCAGGATCGCGAAGGCCAGGATCGCCACGCGCCAGCTCATCAGGCGGGTGCGTTCGGCGTAGGAATCGGTGATCTCGGCGGGCATCGCGACGTAGGGCACCTGGAAGAACGCGTACGCCGTCGCGCACCCGACGAACAGCACCAGCACCCACAGCGCGTCGAGCAGGGTCGAGCCGAGGTCCGGGCCTGCGAACAGGAGCGCGAAGCAGACCGCGAGCAGCAGTCCGCCGCGCAGCAGGAACGGTCGCCGAGGACCGCGGACGTCGTCGGTGCGGTCGCTGATCCGTCCGGCGATCGGGTTCAGCACGACGTCCCAGGCCTTCGGCAGCAGCACGATCAACCCGGCGACCGCCGCCGCCACGCCGAGGGTGTCGGTGAGGTAGGGCAGCAGCATCAGGCCGGGCACGGTGCCGAACGTGCCGGTCGCGACCGAGCCGAGCCCGTAACCCACCCGGACGCGACGGGGGAGCAGATCTGGCACCCCCGCAATCTAGGGCACCAGCGACCCCGGGTTAGCGCTTCTGCAGCAACTGCACGATCCGGTCCGCGACCGCCTCGTGGAACGCCGCGAACGGGTGCAGGGCCGCCGCCTTGCCGGGCAGATCCGTGGTGCCGTTGACCCACGGGTCGGCAGAGCACAGGTCGTGGCCCTCGCTCAGCGCGTAGGTGTCGACGTAGTCGGCGCCGGCGCTCGCCGCGGCCGCCTTCCACAGCTGGTCGACCTCCTGCCAAGCGCTCCGCAGCGGCGCCTCCATGGCGGGCAGGATCGGGTACCGGTCGGGGCAGCTGCCGGCGTCGGGGAGGTAGCGCGGGTAGCCGACCAGGACGATCCTCGCCTTCGGCGCGGACCTGCGGATCAGCCGCAACGAGTCGCGGACCCGGCCCGCGGCCGCGGTCAGCGTGGACTCGACCACCTGCGGGGACGCGCCGAGGACCTGGCCGCAGGACGAGGATGCCTGTCCCGAGGGCGCCAGGCAGGCCCCCAGCAACGCGTAGGTGAGCTGGTCGTCGTTGAGGCCGATCGACAGGGTGACGAGCCGGGTGCGTGGGCCGACCGCGTCGAGCTGGGGATCGTTGGTCGCGCCGGAGGTGAGCTGCGGACGCAGCAGGTTCGAGGTGGTCGCTCCCGAGCAGGTGACGTCCTCGAAGGAGGAGTAGTGCGTCCGCTCGGCCACCAGTGACGCGAAGTTCCGCCCCGAGCGCAGGCAGCCGTCGTCGACGACCGGGGCGATCCCCGCGCCGGCGCTCACGGAGTCGCCCAGGGCGGCGTACTCCGCGCCGTCGCGGTGGTCCGAACCGCCGCACGACGCCGCTGCGCCGAGGGCAGCGAGCGCGACCAGCAGCGCACCGGTCCGCCGCGCCCGTCGCCGGAGGGGCACGCCTCAGCGCTCCTTGACCTGCGCGACCAGCTGGGCGGCGACGGCTCGCTGCTCGGCCTCGAGCGGGTGGAACGCCACCGCGGTGCCGGGCTCGTCGGTCATCGAGTGCACCCACGGGTCGCGTGAGCACAGCTCGTGACCGTCCGAGACGGCCGCCATGTCGACGTACCCGGAGCCGGTCTGCAGGGCGGCCGACCGCAGGTTCTGGTTCAGCTGGTCGAGCACGTAGTTGATCGCGTCGGTGCCCGGCGGCGTGTGCTGTCGTGGGACGGCCGGGCACCTCTTCCCCGGCCGGGTCAGCCTGGGGTACCCGACCACGACGATGTAGGCCTCGGGCGCCTTCGCCTGGACGGCGCGTACGACGGCCGTGACGGCATCACCGACGTGCCCCACGTCCTGGAGGACCTTCGGGTAGAAGACGGTGCCGGGCGCGCACGGCTGGCTCACGCACACCCGGAACATCTCGTCGAGCAGGTGGCGGTCCTCGATGCCCGCTCCGATCGAGACGAGCCCGGTGTCGCGCGTGACCGCGTCGAGCTGCGGCGGCAGGAGGCGCGTGCCGTCGCCGGGGTGGAACCGACCGGTGAGTGCATCCGTCGTCGCGTGGGTGCAGGACACGTCGCGAACCTGCGTGATGCCGAGCTGCTGCGCGGCGAGCGCCGGGTAGTTCCGCGCCGACCGCAGGCAGCCGTCGCCGCCGACGGTGCGGCCGGCGTACGGCGCGGCGGTGAAGCCGTCACCCAGCGCGACGTAGCTGCGGATCGTCTGGTCCGGGGGCTTCGCCGGGGTGGACGCGAAGCCGCCCGCGCCGCACGCGCTCAGCGCACCGCCGAGGAGGAGGGAGAGGAGGAGGGCCGTGGCCCGGAGGGTGGGGGCCCTCAACGCTTCGGGGCAAGGCCGCGCGAGGCCGCGGACCGGAAGCGCCGCTCGGGGTTGGAGCCGATCGCGCCGCGGTCGGGGGCCACCTCGTCGGCGGACTGGTCGGCAGGCTTCGTCAGGGGCGTGGCGGCCTTCTTGGCGGTGGCCTTCTTCGCCGTGGTTCTCCCGGTGGACCGCTTCCCCGTCGCAGGCGCCTTCGCGGTCCTCTGCGCGGTCTTCTGCGTGGTCTTCTGGGTCGTCTTCTGGGCGGCCCGGCTGCGCGCCGACGTGGGCTCGGTCGAGGTCGCCCGCTCGTCGTCGGTGGAGTACTGCTCGATCCACTCGTCGAGCACCACCCACGTCGTACGCCGGGCAGCACGACCCGTGAGCATCCCGAGGTGGCCGCCGGGCACGATCTCGAAGCGCACCTCGCGGGCGTTCGGCAGCAGCGGCAGCAGTGCCTTCACGGCCGCGATCGGAGCGATCCCGTCGGTGTTTCCGGCGAACACGAGCACCGGCACCCGGATCGACGCGAGATCGATCTCGTGGCCACTGATGTCGACCTTGCCGGTGCGCAGCTGGTTGTGCTTGATCATCCGGTGGTAGAGCTGCCCGAAGCTGCGGCCGGGGTAGGCGATCATGTTGGCGGTGAACCGGTCGACGGCCTCGATCTGCGCCAGCCACTCGCGCTCGTCGAGGTGCTGCACGATCGCCAGCGGCTTCGTGATCACCTTCGTGCCGCTGCTGAGCTGGAACGCCCGGCGCACCAGGGGCTTCGGCGCGCCGCCGAGCATCCGGTAGAGCCGGGTCACCAGCCCGCCGTCGGTGAGACGCAGGATCGGCCGCAGTGGCGCCACCAGGGGGGCCTGGCTGACGTCGAACGGCGAGCCCACCACCGTGAGCGACGCGATCGGCAGGTCGGGGTTGTCGGCGGTGACCAGCGTGGCGAAGATGCCGCCGAGCGACCACCCGATCACGTGCACCGGGCGACCGCCGGCGTGCTCGCTGACCACGCGGATGGCCTCGGGCACGACCTCGTCGACCCAGTGCTCCATCCCGAGGTTGCGGTCCTTGAAGGAGATCTCGCCGTACTCCACCAGGTACGTCGGCCGACCCGCCTTGACGAAGTGCTCGACGAGCGAGCAGTCGCGGCGCAGGTCGTAGCAGGTGGCCGGCGCGGCCAGCGGCGTGACCAGCAGCACCGGGTCGCCGGTCGAGCGCACCTGCTTCTGCGGACGGTAGTGGTAGACCTCGCGCAGCGGCCCGTCGTCGATGAGCGTGCGGGGCATCGGGCGGAGATCGGCCAGCCCGCCGTACAGCACCTTGTGTGCGACGTTGCTGGCAGCGGAGGCGACCTGGTCCGGCTTCGGGATCAGATCCATGCCTCGAAAACTACCAACCGGGAGCGAACGTTACGGCGGGTCCGGAGCGAGCGACCGAGGCGTAGGACACATCGCCGCCGCACCACGTCGTACGCCGACATCGGCTCAGGTGCGGCAGGTGCACCGGGAGGCGTGCGGGGTCACGGTCTCGTGCTCGCCGTCCCAGGCGACCAGCCGGGCGCCTTCGGCGAAGACCGCGACCGGGACCGTGCCCATCATGCGCTCGACGACGGAGGCGGCGGTCAGCCCGGACACGTCGCGCACCTCCCCGATGCGGAACAGCGACCGGGTCTCCGCGATCACGGCACTCTCGCCGGCCCGCAGCGCGATCGGGATGTCCGGGAGGATCGCCGAGGCGGCGATCGCGACCTCGATGTTGTCCAGGTCCGCGGAGCCCATCGCGGCCACGGCCCGTGCCCGCTCCACGCCGACCCGACGCAGCACATCGACGTCCTGGCCCTGGGCGACCAGCACCGGCACCTGAGCCGTCCGGGCGAGTCGCAGGTTCGGTGCGTCGGCCTCGCGCTCGACCACCAGCACCGGGACGCCCAGTTGTCGCAGCGCGATCGCGAGCCGGAGCCCGACCTGGCCGAGGCCCACGATCACGACGTGGTCGCGCCGTGGTGGCACCCGGCGACCCACGAGCGCGAGGCTCCGCGTCGAGCGCACGCGGTCGACCACGCCGGCCGTGAACACCGCGGTCACGATGACGGTGAAGAGCATGAACAGGCTGGCCAGGACCAGGTACCACGTCCGGCCGTGCAGGTCGGCGTCTCCGGGGCCCACGGTGGTCACGACCCGCGTCGCGGCGTACAGGGACTCGGCGAGGCTCTGGTGCAGCACCGTGGCGGTGAGCAGCCAGTCGGTGAGGAGCACCAGGAGGAGTGCCGCCAGGCCGAGGAGCAGCACCCGGGTGGCGTCGTCGTGCACGCGGAACTGGCCGATCGAGTCCCGCACCCGGCTCAGCAGGCCGCGTCGGGACGCGTGGTACGGCACGAAACGCAGGTCGCCCTCGGCGTCGCGCAGCAGCCGGCGTGGCTCGGGTCCCGTCAGGTCGACCGCGAGGGTGCCGCCACCGAGGCAGGCGGCGACGATGGACGGCACGGCAATGTCCGCGGGTGAGCGCACGGTGCAGTTCGGGACCACGTCCCGCAGCCGCTCGGACAGGGTCCGGTCGAACACCGTGGCGACGAGTCGTACGCCGGGCCGGATCTGCTCCACCAGGAGCACGTACCTCAGAGCCGTGACGTCCCCGCGGACGAGGACGGCGACGGCGTCGATGCCGGTGTCGAGCTGGTCCTGGAGCTCGACGTCGGACGGCTGCAGCAGGTGCACGACCTGGACGCCGCGCTCCGTGAGCAGGGCACACGTCATCCGCGTCGCCTCGAGGTCGCCGATCACCAGGGCGCGCATCATGCACGCTCCCAGCGACGACGGGAGCCAGAGCCGCCCTCGTGGACGCCCGGATGGACAGTGGTCCACGGTGCCGATAGGCATGACCCATGACCCAGCACACCCAGGTCGCCCTCGTCACCGGCGGCTCCTCCGGCATCGGCGAGTGCGCCGTGCGGGAGCTCCTCGACGCCGGCTTCACCGTCTACGCCGTCGCCCGTCGCGTCGAGCGGATGCGCGCGCTGGCCGAGGCCGGCGCCCACGTGTTCGCGATGGACGTGACCGACGACGCGTCGATGGTCACCGGCATCGAGCGGATCGTCGCGGAGCAGGGCCGGATCGACGTCCTGGTCAACAACGCCGGCTACGGCTCGTACGGCGCCGTGGAGGACGTGCCGATCGAGGAGGCCCGCCGGCAGTTCGAGGTCAACGTCTTCGGCCTCGCCCGGCTCACCCAGCTGGTCACCCCGCACATGCGCGCGCAGGGCTCGGGCCGGATCGTCAACATCAGCTCGATCGGCGGGAAGTTCTACGAGCCGTTCGGCGCCTGGTACCACGCCACGAAGTTCGCCGTCGAAGGCTTCAGCGACAGCCTGCGGATGGAGTTGAAGCCGTTCGGCATCGACGTGGTGATCATCGAGCCCGGCCCGATCATCACCGAGTGGAACGAGATCGCCCGTGACTCCCTGCTCGAGCGGTCCGGGCACACGGCGTACGCGAAGTACGCCCGGCGAGCCCACCGGCTGCTCACGGAGTTCGACAAGCCGGGCCGCGGCTCCAGGCCCGAGGCGGTGGCGCGCAAGATCCGCAAGGCGGCGACCGTGCGCCACCCGGCGGCGCGCTACCCGGTGGGGCGTGGGGCGCGCGTGATCACGACCAGCCGTGACCACCTGCCCGACCGCGTCGTCGACCAGGTGGTCAGCCGGCTGTACGGCGCCCGCTGACCTCACCATCGCCACAATGGGCCATCAGTGACTGGCGCGGTGCCCGCTGACCACCATCCGCATGATCCGCAGGTTGAAGGCCACGAACCTCCCGGTCTGGAGGAACAGACTGCGCCGGCGCCGCTGGGTCTGCTCCGTCGGCAGCGGCGCGTTGGACAGGTCGGCGATCGGCTGGTCGTCGGGGCTCGAGCCGGTGTGCGGCGCGGGCGCGGGGGTCGGAATCGTCTTGGTCATGATCATCACTCCGGGATGAACTGCCAGCCGAAGCGGGCCTTGGCCTTGTAGAGGAACAGGTGGTGGAGCATCAGCTTCACCCAGTGGCCGCTGAGCCCGAGCTCACCGGTCGTGCCGGACAGGTCCCGGCCGGTCGGGTACTTCTCGAAGTCGGGTACGACCGGCAGCATCGTCATCGACGCCGCGGACCCGGACCGCATCCCGGCACCGGCCGACGCGACGCAGGCAGCGCCCATCGCGGCCATCGAGGCGGCGTGTGCGGGTGCCGACGGACCCTTCTTGATCCGGTCGGCGATCGTCTGCGCGACGGTCTTGCCCATGACGCCCGACGGCATGCCCGTGCGCGGCGGCGACGGGGTGATCACGGTGCCGTTGGCGCTCTTGCGGGGCTTCGAGATCTGGTGCGGCGGCGCGAACGCGATGCCGACCGCGAAGAGGTTGTCGTAGCCCGGCACCTGGTAGGTCTTGGGCCAGTCACTGGCCCGCCACTCGTCGTACGGCTTGGCCGAGTAGTCGCCGTCCACCTTCATGAAGCCGGCCGGGTTGAACAGGTCGGCGGTGATGTCGTTGCCCTCGCGGTCGTACGCCGACAGTGGCACTCCGCCGAACGGCGGGAGCAGCATCGCGAAGTCGAAGGCGAGCTCGTGATGCTCGCCGTCGAGGGTCTCGTAGCGGACGAGTCCCTCTTCCACCTTCTCGACGTGCGCCCCGAGGATCGCCTCGACCCCGCGCTCGCGGAACAGCGACGCGGTCCAGAGCTCACTGGAGGTCTGGAACCCCTGCTCCTCGAAGGTCATCCCGCCGACGCCGAAGTCGCCGAGCTGCGCCTCGTTGGAGAGGTAGATCAGCCTGGCCCGGTCCCGTACGCCGGCCTCGCGCAGCTGGTGGTCGACGTTGAAGACGTACTCGAACGCCGCGCCCTCGCAGGTGCAGGTGCCGTGGCCCATGCCGACGACCAGGGTCTGCTGCTCGCCGGCGCGCAACCGCGCGATCACCTGGTCGAGCTGGTGGGCCGCCTCGATGGCGTGGTCGGCCGTGCACACCGACAGGCTGTGCCCGTCGGGGCCGAGGCCCTCGGTGGCCTCGAACCTCAGCCGCGGTCCGGTGGCGTTGACGAGGTAGTCGTAGCGCAGCCGCTCCTCCGTGCCGGCCTGCTCGGGGCTGGTGTAGACGATGTCGACGGCTCCACGCGCGTCGTCGGCGTCACCCTGCGGACGGATCGCGACCGCCTTCGCCTGGCGGAAGGTGATGCCCTTGCGGGCGTAGATCGGCGCCAGCGGGAACACCACGTCCTTCTTGGCCATCTTCCCGACACCGACCCAGATGTTCGAAGGGATCCAGTTCCACTTCGAGTTCGGCGACACCACGGTGACCGTGTGGCCTCCGCGTCGCCCGAGCATCCGCTTCAGGTGCAGTGCGGCGGTGTGGCCGGAGATCCCAGCCCCCAAAACTACGACGTCTGCCATCGTTCCAACCTTTCCGGGGATACCCCGGGGGGTATACTACGCACACGCTTCTGACTCGATCAAACGTCGCGAGGGTCCCCGACCGTCAGGGCCGTTGGCCCGCGAAGGTCTGCCCGATCGGCACTCGTCAACATGGTGCGAACCGCGAAGGATGGATGAAATGAACACTGCTCACCGCCGGCTCGGCACCGCGACGGCCCGCGCTCTGGGAGCCCTGCTGCTCCTGGGTGCCACGGGTCTCGGCGCGGTCGCCTGTGGCAGCAACGATGCGCCGGCCTCAGCGTCGTCCGGGAGCAGTGCGCAGGCCGCTCCGCTGGACGCGGCGTCGTTCGCCGTCGCCATGGAGCAGCCGGGGACGACCATCCTGGACGTGCGCACCCCCGGGGAGTACGCCGCCGGCCACCTCGCCGGCGCGGTGAACGTCGACGTCCAGGGACCTGACTTCGCCAACGCCGTGGCCGAGCTCGACCCGGCCGGTCGCTACGCGGTCTACTGCCACAGCGGCAACCGGTCAGCGGTGGCGGTGTCCTACCTCGTCGACCACGGCTTCACCCACGTCAGCGAGCTCGCCGGCGGAATCAGCGCCTGGGAGGCCGCCGGGCGACCGGTGACGACGGGCTGAGCGCGACCGGCGCCGCTCGAGAGCGTCCTCGAGCGCGTCGAGCTCCTCACCGGCGTACACCGCGATGTGCTGCAGCGACGGGATGGAGTCGCGGCATCCGGTGAACCCGATGTTGAAGCTGCCGTCGTAGGACACGGCGGTGATGTTGAGGGCCTGGCCGTTGAACAGCAGCGAGACCGGGTAGATCTGCTCGAGTCGGCTGCCGTCGAGGTAGCGGGTCTCAGCCGGCCCGGGCACGTTGGAGATCACCACGTTCGACGCCGGCCGGCCGCGGCCACCGATGCCCAGGATCGCCTGGCTCAGGAACGGCGCCATCAGCACGGCCGTGTACGCGTCCATCGCGGCGCCGCCGACCTGGGGCAGCCGCTGCTTGCCCAGCCGCGTCGACGCCCGGATGGCGCGCAGGCGCTCGACCGGATCGGCGATGTCGGTGCCGAGCGTGGAGTAGAGGAACGTGATCGCGTTGCCCACGCCGGCACCTTCGTCGGGGCGGACCGACACCGGGACGTTCGCGATCAGTGGCTCGCGCGGCAGTGCCGCGTGCTCGACCAGGTAGCGGCGCAGCGCCCCGCCGCACAGGGTCAGGAAGACGTCGTTGAGGCTGCCCCCGGAGTCCTTCGCGATCGCACGCAGCCGGTCGATCCGGTAGTGCTGGGTCGCGAACCGGCGTGGCGCGTGGATCCTCCCGTTGAACAGCGTCTTCGGGGCCCGGAACGGTACGGCGCGCGCCGACTCCTGCGTGCCGACCAGGCTCTCGGCGTACGTCCGGCCCAGGGAGGTGGCGACCTCGAGTCCCTGTCCTGCCAGGCGAATCGCGGATGGTGCCTCTGGGGAGTTCGCCGTGCGCTGCTCGGGGACGCGCGGGCGCCCGGGCAGCCCCGACTGGTCGGGCCCGCGGGTGCCGACCGCCCACGGCGGCAGCATCCCGCGGGCGTCCGGGTCGGCGCTCAGCATCCGCTTGAGCAGTCGTACGCCGCCCACGCCGTCGATCTGGGAGTGGTGCACCTTCATGTACATCGACCACTGGCCGCCCTCGAGGCCCTCGATCAGGTGGCACTCCCACAACGGGTAGCGGCGGTCCATCCTGGCCGTGTGCAGCCGTGAGACCAGCACGCCGAGCTCGCGCTGCGTCCCCGGCCCGGGCAGTGCGGAGTGGCGCAGGTGGTAGTCGAGGTCGATCTGGTCGTCGTCGAGCTCCTGCCAGCTGGGGACCGGTGTCGCCCGCAGGAGGTAGTTGAACGGCGGCTGGAACTGGTGCACCTCCCGCCACCGCGCATACAGCTCACCGACGAAGTCGGGCCGGTCCTCCGGCATGCAGAACGTGGCCAGCATCGCCACCTGCATCGGTGTGCGGTGGGACTCGGCGTACAGCCAGGCCGAGTCGTTGATCTTCAGAAGTCTGCGCCCCACATCGGAACCCTAGGGCGAATGTGACGCCCAGCACAGGCACCCGCTCACGTGCGGCGGACCGGACGGACCTGCTTGTCGTGGGCCGGACGCGGCGCCGTGAGCTCGTCGAGGAAGGCCGACGCCCAGTTCGACACGTCGTTCTCCGCGACGGTCTTGCGCATCGCGCGCATCCGCCGGCTCAGGTCCTTCGGGTCGGCGCGGTAGGCCGCGAGCATCTGGGCCTTCATGCCGTTGATGTCATAGGGGTTGACCAGGAACGCCTGCCGCAGCTCCTCGGCGGCGCCCGCGAACTCCGACAGCACCAGCGCCCCGTCGCCCTGCAGTCGGCAGGCGACGTACTCCTTGGCGACGAGGTTCATGCCGTCGCGGAACGGCGTGACCACCATGATGTCGCTGGCGACGTACAGCGCGGCCATCTCCGACTGCGGGAACGACGCGTTGAGGTAGGAGATCGCCGGGCGACCGATCCTGCCGAGGTCGCCGTTGATGTGGCCGACGAGGCGGTCGGTCTCGTCGCGGAGCTTGCGGTACTGGTCGACACGCTCGCGTGACGGGCTGGCGACCTGGACGAACGTGGCCTCCTCGACGGTGAACTGGCCGTCGTGGATCAGCTCGCTGAACGCGCGCATCCGGGCGTAGATGCCCTTGGTGTAGTCGAGCCGGTCGATGCCGAGGAAGATCCGGTCGGGGTTGCCCAGGTCGTCACGGATCTGCTTCGCCCGGGCCTGTACGCCGGGTGACGCGGCCAGCTCTTCGAACTGGGTGGTGTCGATCGAGATCGGGAACGCCTTGGCCACCACGGTGCGCCCGTCGGGCAGGTACACCGTGTCGCGGTGGGTCTTGTGCCCCACCCGCTGGCGCACGAGCCGGATGAAGTTCTGGGCGGCGCCCGAGAGCTGGAAGCCGACCAGGTCGGCACCGAGCAGGCCCTCGAGGATCTCCCGGCGCCACGGCAGCTGGGAGAACAGCTCTGCCGGCGGGAACGGGATGTGCAGGAAGAAGCCGATCCGCAGGTCGCTGCGCAGCTCCCGGAGCAGGCTCGGGACCAGCTGGAGCTGGTAGTCCTGGATCCAGACGGTCGCGCCCTCGGCCGCGACCTCGGCGGCGGTCTCGGCGAACCGGCGGTTGACCGCGACGTACGCGTCCCACCACTCCCGGTGGAACTCCGGCTTGGCGACGAGGTCGTGGTACAGCGGCCACAGGGTCGCGTTGGAGAAGCCCTCGTAGTACTCCTCGTACTCCTCCTGCGAGATCGCGATCGGCACCAGGGTGATGCCGTCGTGGTCGAAGATCTCGCACTCCTCCATGACGCCGCCGGGCCAGCCGATCCAGGCGCCCTTGTTGGCCGCCATCACGGGGGCGAGTGCGCTGACCAGGCCGCCGGGGGACCGTCGCCAGTCCGAGGAGCCGTCCGCGTGCACCACACGGTCGACCGGAAGCCGGTTCGCGAGCACGAGCAGCTCGGCGCGCACGTCGCTCGGGTTCCGGGGGCGCCGGGTCCTCGTCACGGGAGCCACCCTATGCAACCGCGAGGGCCCTCGGAGCGGCTGCACCGGACTCGGCGGTTCAAATGACATGGCTGTTGTTTGTCGCCTACGATGGTCACAGCCCTGCAGTACCCAGCCCGAGGAGTCGACGACCATGGTCGCCAGTCACGCAGTCAACTCCGAGCCCGACGAGTCGGGCCGGCTGTCCG